>CAZMBZ010000062.1:8627-18698 GCA_964564285.1 uncultured Planctomycetaceae bacterium
TCATCCAGTCGAAGGCGACCGTTCTGGCCAAGTTGGAGTACTTCAATCCGATGTCGTCGGTCAAGGACCGCATCGGACTTTCGATGATCGACGCCGGCCAGCGCGACGGATTAATCAAGCCCGGCACGACGATTATCGAGCCGACCAGCGGGAATACGGGAATCGGGTTGGCGTTCATCTGCGCCGCGCGGGGCTATCGATGTGTGCTCACCATGCCGGATTCGATGAGCATCGAACGGCGAAAAATTCTCCTGGCCATGGGGGCCGAACTGGTGCTGACTCCCGCGGCGGAGGGAATGAAAGGCGCCATCTCCCGGGCCGGGGAACTTGCTGGAAGCATCGAGGGCAGCTTCGTGCCCCAGCAGTTCGAGAACCCCGCCAACCCGGAGATTCACCGCAAGACGACGGCCCGGGAAATCTGGCGCGATACCGATGGCGAGGTGGATATTCTCGTCGCCGGCGTCGGCACGGGCGGAACGATCACCGGTTGCGGCGAGGCTCTCAAGGCCTCCAAGCCATCGGTGAGGGTCGTGGCCGTCGAGCCGGCGGAGAGCCCGGTGATAGGCCAGGCACTCGCCGGAAAACCCCTCACGCCGGGTTCGCACCAGATCCAGGGCATCGGCGCGGGTTTCATACCGAAGGTGCTCAACCTCGACATTCTCGACGAGGCCTTGCCCATCGCCCAGGACGAAGCGATGGACACCGCCCGTCGCGCCGCGGTCGAGGAGGCTTTGTTCGTGGGCATATCATCCGGCGCGGCCCTGGCGGCGGCGAAGGTTCTGGCGACCCGGCCGGAGAATGAGGGTAAGACGATCGTTGTGATCATCCCCAGTTGCGGCGAACGGTATCTCAGTACGCCTCTGTACGCCCACTTGGGCTCAGAGTAGGCACGGCCCCAGTTACAAACATGGCGAACCAACGACGATTTGTAGACCTTCACACCCACAGTACTGCCTCGGACGGCACGCGGACCCCGGCAGAGGTTGTCGCCCTGGCCGAAAAGGCCTCCCTGGCGGCGTTTGCGCTGACCGATCACGACACCACGTCCGGCCTGGCTGAGGCACGGGCCGCCACGGCGGATTTCCCAGGGTTGCGGTTCGTACCCGGCGTGGAGGTCTCCGCCCGCTACACCGGCGGGACGATGCACATTCTCGGCCTGGGCATCGACGAAAACTCCCCGGCCCTGCGGGCGCTGCTGGCGAACTTTGTAGGTGCTCGCGACGAGCGAAACCCCAAGATATTGGCAAAGTTGCAGGCGATGGGCATCGACGTGGACATGGATGATGTGTTGAAGGCGGCTGAGAGTTTCGACCCAGGCCGGGCGCATGTGATCGGGCGAATGCACATCGCCGAGGCGATGCGCGTCAAGGGCTGGGCGCAGTCCATCCAAGACGCCTTCGGCCGGTATTTGGGCAACGACGGTGCGGCCTTCGTGGACAAGGAGCGACTCGAGCCGCACGAGGTTATCGAGGGAATCGTCGCCGGTGGAGGCGTAGCGGTGCTGGCCCATCCGGTGCAGTTGAGAATACGGGACCACGGGGAGTTGGAGGACTACGTCCGCCGCCTGGCCGAGGCGGGCCTCGGGGGAATCGAGGTCTACCATTCGAGCCATTCGCCCGAGCTTACGCGTCGCTATCTCGACCTGGCCCGCAAACTCGGATTGCTGGTGACCGGCGGATCGGATTTCCACGGCATGGCCAAGCCCGGCGTAAGCCTGGGCCGGCCGAAAGTTCCCCTCGCCGCCATCACCGGCCCGCTGGCGGAGATGGTTCTCGGCGGCCGGTAGGCTTTCATCAAAGCGCTCTTGTGTCAAAGCTCATGGCCCCGTTTTGCGGTTGCATGGGCGGCAGCGGGTAAGTACCCTTTGAGGCTCTTCGCACTGGAGCATTTGATGATCGACGACCGCCAGCAAGCCATATTGGACAATGTGATTCACGATGAGGATCACGAGTCCAACAGACGCAAGCTCCAAGGGCTCTACGGAATGGTAGCCCAGAGGCAGAACGGGCGAATCGCCGCCGCATGTGGTGGCCAGCGCGTGCTGGATGTGGGGGCCGGGTACGGTAACCTCACCCGGGACCTGCGACAGGCCGGCCTGGAATGCACGGGCATCGAGATCGACACGGAGAAGATCGACCTCGCCCGCAAGTGGTTCGATATCGAGCTCGAGCAACGAGACATACACGATGGCAGCTATGCCGACGGGCAGTTCGACACGGTGGTATTCCGCGAGGTGATTCGCCACCTTCGCTTGGCTGAAGCTGTTGGCGAGGCCGCTCGAATCGCCACGAAACGCGTGATTGTCTTCCAGGCCAACCCCATCTGGCTGCTTCGGCTGGCGTACAAGTTGACCGGCCACCACGAACACGCCGAATATGGTCTGGCCGACATCGCCCAGACGATGTGCGAGGCGGGGTTGACCGTTCGCAAAATCCAATACTTCGACACGATAGCCTTTCCGCTGTCCGGCGGGTACATTGGCAGACAATTAGTGCCGAGTCGGCGCTGGCTGTGCAAAATCGTCATGGGCATAGACTGGGCCGTCACCGGTCTGGTTCGCCTGCTGGGCCTGGGCCGATGGATGTGCTATCGCGGGCTTATCGTGGGCGAGAAGAAAGCAGCAAAAGAGGATGACCACAGAGACGCAGAGGCACGGAGAGAATAAGTTCTTACTTCTGCAACTTCCTCGAGAGAAGAGGCTTGCGGAGAATCCAGCCGTTAGCAGTGGCGGCGACGAGATCAAAAACGAACGATGAACAACAAGCCCTACTTATCGGTGGTCGTGCCGGTCTTCAACGAATCCCAGAACATAGCATCGACTGTTCAGGTGATCGAAGAAGTGCTGGTCGAGACCGGAAAGACCTTCGAGATCGTTCTGGTAAACGATGGCTCGACCGACGACACGCCGGCTCGCATCGCCGAAATCGCCGCCGAGGATGATCGCGTAAAGCCGGCTGGCTATCCCGTCAACGCCGGGCGCGGAAAGGCGCTGCGGACGGGCTTCGACGCGTCGAGCGGCGAGTTCGTTGCGTCCATCGATGCCGACCTTTCGTACCACCCGTCGAGTATTCTCGATCTCCTGGCGGCCCTGGATGCCCACCCGGAGGCCGACTTCGCCATCGGCTCGCCATACATGGCCGGCGGAGGCACCGAGAACGTCCCGCTGATGCGCCTGCTGATAAGCAAGATGGGCAACTACGTGCTGCGTGGCATGATGCCGGGCAATTTTCGCACATTCACGGGCGTCTTCCGCTGCTACCGAGGCGACATGATCCGCGGGCTGGCCCTGTGCAGCGACTCCAAGGAAATCCACCTGGAGATCCTCACCAAGGCCATAGCGCTCGGCCACAAGGGCGTTGAGGTCCCCGCCACGCTTCGTGGACGGAAAAAAGGCAAGAGCAAGTTCCGGTTCCGAAAGACTGCCGCCCACCACCTGATGTACGCCATGCACGAAAAACCGGTCGCCATCTTCGGCCTGGCAGGGCTGGGGATGCTCGCGGTGGCGATTGGCCTGGCTGTCTACCTGCTGGTGCTGAGCGCCTCCGGCGAACCGGTCGGCAACAGGCCGCTGCTGCTGCTGGGTGTGTTCCTGGGCTTGTTCAGCGCGGTGATGGTTTCGATAGGCTTCGTCTCACTCCAAAACGTCATGCTGCGCAACGAGATGTACAAAATCGCCACCCAGAACCGCCGCATCGCCCAAAAGCTCGAATCAATGGAGAAGGCGTGTAAGGCGATCCCCGACGTCCCGGCCAAGGACTAGCGCCGGGGTCCCATCACCTTGCCGGTCAGGATGACGCTGCTGACAGGACCGGTCACCAGTATCAGCACGGTGTCCAGCACCCGCCAAGCCAGGGTGGCCGCGAGAATATCCGCCACCGCCAGGCCCATCAGCGAGCCCAATATCGCCAGCAGGCCCTCGTAGACTCCCACGTTGCCCGGTGTCACTTGTACGACCGTGCTGATGTTGCCCAACGCCACAATCACTATCAAGAACCCCCACGGCGCGGCCTTGCCCATCGCCGCCAGCAACACCGCGTATATCCCAGCCATCGTTAACACGTGCATCGTGCTGACTGCAAGCAGACCCACCAAGCTAGGCCGATGTCGGCTGACAAGTTGGTAGCCGTCGATCAGGCGCTGGATGTGTCCTCGCAGGCCACCGGATTCGCCCGAGCCGATTCGCGGGCGAAGCACGACGGTCAGCAGGATAGCCACCAACGCCCCGGACAGCAGGACAATGACGCTTGGAAACGTCTGGCCCGTAGCCCAGCCAACATAGCCCAGCCCGCCGATGGCGCTGATCAGGCTGACTGCCAGCATCGCCAAAAGCATCGCCGAAAGCCCCGCCAGGAAGTGAGCGTAAGTCAGACCGTGGGCGCGTTTCAGATAGACCGCGCGCATAACAGCCCCGCCCCGCAACGGCAGAAGAATGTTGCCGAACCGCGTCAGCAGCGACAGAAGCATGGCCTCGCCGACCCGAACGCGCGGGCCGAACAGATGGACCGTCAGCACGACCGCGGCCGCGCTGTAAACGTAGATCAGCACATCCAGTGCCATCGCGGCGGCAAGAGCGGTCCAGTGAATGTCGCCGACAACCCGGAAGTCCTCGATGTGCCTCGCAACGTACCAGGCTATGAGCCCGAGAACGACCACGAGCATCCCAAGCCGGGCCAGGCCTACCCACCTGCGCCGCCTGGGCGGAAGGGTTTCCGCATCACCGGACTGTTGAGCAAATTGACTCATGCTCGAACCATATAATCCCCCGCGAGCCTGAAATGAAAGCAAGATGTTCAGTCCCACCCAGATGGATTTGATATCGCGTGCTTGCCGATGCCCATGTTGCAGCAGCAGGGCCTTCCTTTCCAGTCGAACACTTTGCTACCATTGGCTGATTGGATTCGATTTAGATGTTCCGGTAGACGTGGCGGCATTTGGTGTTAATAATGGCTGGCAGGCTGGGTGAGTGGTCCCGGTTGGCGCGACCCAAGTCAAAGTTTGCGCGACTCTCGCGGCAGGATCTTCGAGTAACGGACAAACGAACAGGAGAAGGAATGATGAGTAGCTTGCAAGTTATCGCATCTTTGTCGTTGGTTGCCCTGGTGATGCTCGGCGGGTGCACCGAAACCAAGTCAGCCTCGATGATTCAGTTCGACAACTCATACTACTACGGGCCAGACGGCAAGTTCCAGGAAGACAAGGCCAAGGACGCCTACATAGCCCTGATGAAATACCACGGCTATCCGGTATATCCGGGCATCCGCGAGAAGCTCTGGGTTAGCGACTACAACACGGGGCAGTTCAGCAAGCTCGGTCTGGGCGCGGTGGGAATGGTCAACAACGAGAAAGACCTCTACATGCTGCAGGACCTGTACCTCATGCCCGGCCAGATGCTGCCGGAACACTGGCACCTCGACGGCGAAAAGGGCAAGCCAGCCAAGCTCGAGGGATGGTTCGTTCGTCACGGCCTGTCGCACGTGGTTGGCGAGGGCGAGAACAATCTTCCCAAGGAAGTGGTCATCCCCAAGTGCCACTGCAACGGCACGGCCACGGTGATGCATGACGTGGCCGCGACTCCCGGAATGTTCGTGCCGCTCAACAAGGTATACGCCCATCACTGGCAGTTTGGCGGCCCGGAAGGCGCGATCATAACCGAAGTCGCGAACCTCCACACCAACAGCGCCGTCCGCCATCAGGACACAGCGCTCAACAAAGCCTTCCTGGGCGAGTAAATGACCAGCGAACCAATCTTGGCGGGCCTGCCCGACCAAGGCAGACCTGTTTGCAGTGCCCGACTGCCGTCCGTGGCGCCAGTGGACAGTTTGCGCCTGGCTGGGTCCGTCGCGGGGAAGGAACGCCTTGAAGTCGTACCATATCCTGAGGAAAGCCATATGAAATACGCCGAACTGGTTGGCATGACTGTTTTCGCCTGCATGTTGGTTGTCCCCATCGCCCGTGCCACAATCGCCCCAGCCACCATCGAACCCATGAAGGATCTCGGATCGGTCATGCCCGCCCACGGCACGGCCAGTACAGTTCCGGCCTGGAAATGGGAGTACGCTTTCGTCAGTGGCAATGGAACCCAGGGAGCGATGGTCTTCGGCGACCCGCACAACGAAGTGATCGTCGCCAACCACGCCAGGCTGTTCCTGCCCCTTGGCAGCAGGGAGATTCTCCCGGACCTCGCCCAGTATGTACCCAAGCTGCGGAAGATCATCCGCGAAAAGGGTTACAAGGAAGCCATGACGTTCTTTCTCGGCAAGGCCAGGGAGCAAGGCTTTCCGGGCTTGGTCTGGACCGACCCGATCCACCCCGGTTTCTTCCTCAACATCCGCCAGGCCTCGGTCGGGACGGTGAAGGATTACGTACGCACGGAAGATTTCGCTACTGGCGAGGTGACTGTCCGCTGGCGGGACGACGCGGGCGCGTGGCAGCGCCGGCTCTTCGTTTCTCGCCCGGACAACGCAATCGTGCTGTCGATCACTGGTCCCGGCGCGGGTAAGGTCTCGTGCGACATCGCAATGGCTGAAATTGCTCACAAGCTCGTGGACGCCAAGTGTTCCGTCGATACAGCGGGCCTGGCCTGCCACGTGGTGTACGTCAAGGGCAAGGGCGGCTACGATGGCCTGGCGCGGATCGTCACCCACGGCGGCAAGGCGACCAACAACGGCGAGAAGATAACCATCACCGGCGCTGACGAGGTGCTGGTAATTATGCGCGTCAAGCCGTT
Organism: uncultured Planctomycetaceae bacterium; assembly: GCA_964564285.1. GTDB lineage: Bacteria > Planctomycetota > Phycisphaerae > SM23-33 > SM23-33 > JAUWQU01. Next base: position 15,355 of record CAZMBZ010000062.1, read on the forward strand.
CATGAAGGTCTCCGACAGCAGGCCGGACAAACTCAAACATTCGCTTGTGGCCATCCCAGCCAACTACGACAAGCTTTTTGCCCCGCATGCCAAGGCCCACGGTGAGATCTTCAATCGAGTGTCGGTGAACTTGGGCGGCGGGTCCGACCGTCTGCTCTCCGGCGAGGTCCTGCTCGACCATGCCGCAAAGACGCACAAACCGTCACCGGCGCTGCTGGAAAAAATGTACGACGGCGGGCGGTACATGTTCATGTGCGCAGCCGGCGAGCTCCCGCCAAACCTCCAGGGAATCTGGACGGGTACGTGGAAACCGAGGTGGTCGGGCGACTTCACCCTGGATACGAACGTCCAGGCCGCCGTCGGCTCGGGCCTCAGTTGCAACATGCCCGAGTCCATGGAAGGCTACTTCCGCTTCATCGAGTCCATCGTTCCAGACTGGCGACAAAACGCGAAAAAGTACTACGGCAGCGACGGTCTGTTCGCTGGCGCGCGGGCCAGTAACACCGGCCTGCACCTTCATTGGGGCAGATGGCCTGGCGTATTCTGGACGGCCGGGGCAGGCTGGCTTACGCACTGGTTCTACGATCACTACCGCTACACCGGCGATAAGGAGTTCCTCGCAAAGCGGACCATCCCGATCCTCAAGGGGATCGCCCGGTTCTACGAAGACTTCCTGGTAGTCGGCGAAAACGGCAAATATGAGTTCATCCCCGCGTACTCGCCCGAGACCGGCTGCGGGGTAAACCCGACGATGGACATAGCCGTTGCGCGCGAGGTGCTCTCATGCCTTATCGAAGGCTGCGGCGACCTGGGCATCGACGCCGACAGCATCCCCAAGTGGCAGGCAATGCTCGACAAGATGCCCGACTACCGGATCAACGATAAGGGCGAACTGGCTGAATGGATCACCAGCGACAACCCGGAAAGGTACGGCCATCGCCACCATTCGCACCTCTACCCGGTTTTCCAGAGCTTTGAGTTTACGCCCGAGAAGCACCCCAGGCTGTGGGGCGCGGCGAAAAAAGCTACGCTCGCTAAGATCGCCGCCAACGGTGAGCAGTCGAGCTTTGGACGAATGCAGGCCGGCATGGCGGCGGCGTACCTGAGAATGGCCGAGGCAGCTTATGGCAGGCTCGCGATCATGGCGATCAAGAAGTCCATGTACCCGAGCATGATAACCTCGCACGAACCCAACGGCGAGATTCTCAACACCGATGGCAACGGATCGATCCCCGAGTTGCTGAACATGATGCTCTTTTTCTCCTGGCCGGGCCGGCTGGACCTGCTGCCGGCGCTGCCCGACGCTCTGCCGACCGGCACGATCACCGGCATCCTCGCTCGCCGACAGATCCGCATCGACCGCCTGACCTGGAACAAGCCCGCCGGCACGATTCACCTGGAACTGACAAGCGAGACTGACCAGACCATCACGCTGCGGCTGCCCAACAGCGAGAAGATCAAGGAATTGGAAGTGACCACCGGTGGGGCAAAGGTCAAACCCGCATCCGCGCCAAACGCCCGACTTCTGACACTCCCTGCCGGCAGGAAGGTGACGGTGGAAATACAGTTTTGAGCGGGCGTCTCCGAGTTCGTCCCCGGGGTGGGTCGGTTCAACTAATCCTTTTGACGAGCACGGCCGTCACATCGTCTGTCTGGGCCGTGCCGCAAACGAAGTCGGCCAACTCCCGGCGGATTGCGTCGAGGATCTCGTCGCATGGCATGGAGTTGTGGCGTTCCAGAGCCTCGGCAAGCCTTTCGGTGCCGAACTGCTCATCGGCGGGGCCGCACCATTCGACAAAGCCGTCCGTAAATATCGCCAGGATGTCCCCGATCTGCATTTGGACCGATTCGTATTCCTCGTACTTGAAGTCGTCTATCACGCCCAATGGCGGCCCATGGGATCCGAGCTTGACTGCCTTTTCGTCCCGGCTTCTATACAGCAGGATCGGCCCGTGCCCCGCCGACAGCACCTGGACTTTGCAATCTCGCGGGTTAATTGCGGCGGCGGCCAAAGTGATGAAGCGGCCCTCCGTGAGATCGCCTGATACGTGGGCGTTCACTCGAGTCATCCACCGACCAATCTCGTCTCCTTGCCGTGCTACGGCCCGAACGTAGGCATGCAGGTCCGCCGCCAAAAGCGCCGGCCCGATGCCGTGTCCCGAGACGTCCGCCAGCAGCACGCCAAGTCGATCGTTCGATAGAGCATACCAGTTGTAGTAATCTCCGCCCGTTTCGTCGGCCGGGTCGGAATGTCCGAAAACGTCGAAACCCGGAAAATCCGGCGGGTTTGCGGGCAGAAGGCTTTTCTGGATTTCGCCCGCAATGGCCATGTCGGCGGCCAGTTTGGCTCGCTGCAGCGAGGCCTCGATCGCGTTCGAGACGTGCCGCAGAATCTGGCGGGAGATCAACGCCGCCAGCAGACCCGCGAGTACCAGCGTCAGGCCGGTTATGATAAAAGGCCGCAGACCATTTTCCGCCAAACCGCGCTGCTCGGGAAACAGCGCATAGGTCAAACCCGCAACCAGCAGATAACCGACACTGGCCATTGTTCCACACAAGACGCTGGTCCATGGGCGCAGCCGCAGCGAAGACAAGATGATGAAGAGGAAGTAAACCAGCACTATCGGTGTGGCAAGGGCCTTGAAGGGCCCAACAGCCGGACTCGCAGTCAACACGGCTATTCCGATAGTTGGCAGATTGGCCTCAACAGTCGTGCCAAACGCAATCAACCCGACAGGTACATAGCCTCGCTTTCGCTGTATGCGCGAGATTGCCAGGAAAAAGCTCACTTCGATAGCCACCAGAACCGGCGGAATCGAGAGGTTCATGAGCAGTTCCAAGGCAGAAGTGCGCTGATCGAAGATGCTGGAAGCCAAGCCGAAGACCAGACCGATGACGCTGAGCACGGTTATCAGACCCAGTGCCGCCGCAGTGCGGAGCCGTTCACCTTGCAGCGCCGCTTCCTGCAAGTTCCGAATGTGGGTTGAACTGGTCATTTGCAGCCAGCCCGGTCAGGGCCGATTCCTCCCCGACCGCACAGGACCCGACCCTTGAGCGGAGCATGAACCGGCGTCAAAACTCGTATCGGCGGTCGCCGGCGAGGTCTACCGAGGCGAATTGCCCCGGAATCAGGCGGACCTTGTTGACGGCACCGGAAAAATTAGCCTGAATCGCCCGCTGCAGCCCGCCGCGAAGCAGCGTCTGAAGCTGGAAGCGATGCGAGGCGGAATCCACCAGCACCGTAAGAACGCCGCGGGAAAAGCTTTCCAACGCGGTGTGGTCCCGGATCGCCTCCGGCACGACTTCGTCCCAGATGACCGCGAGGCGGGAAAGCTGCCTGAACC
>CAZMBZ010000063.1:0-18388 GCA_964564285.1 uncultured Planctomycetaceae bacterium
TTTGCCATTTGCATGAGGCTGAGCGCCCCTTCGTGCATGCGTGCGCCGCCGGAGGTGCAGACGATAACCAGCGGCAGCTTCTCGGCCGAGGCTTTCTCGATCAGCAGCGTGAGCTTTTCGCCGATAACCGAGCCCATCGAGCCCATGATGAAGTCGCCGTTCATTACGCCCACTGCCGCGCGCCGGCCCTTGATGTATCCCACGCCGGTGAGCACGGCCTCGTCTGTGCCAGCCTTGGCCTGGTATTCCTTGATGTACTGGTCGTATTTACGCCCGCGCCACTCGAATTCCAGCGGGTCGTCCGGCATGATGTCGGTGAAGAGTTCCTCGAAGCTGTCCGTGTCGGTCAGTTGCGATATTCGCTGGCGGGCGGATACCCGGAAGTGATGGTTGCAGGTCGGGCAGACTTCCATATTCTCGGCGACAACCTTGCGGTAGAGCATGCCCTCGCAGCCGGGGCAGCGCATCCACAGGCCGTCGGGCACATCGCGTTTCTTGCGATGGGCGGGTCCCTCGAAAACGGACGAGTCGAACGGAACTACGGGTTCGGTTTCTTTGGCCATGATTGCACTCACAGGTTTTCCATTGTTCGGCCGACGTCGCCGGCGACTGCTCGGGTAAGGGCATGCACGGCGCCGGCGACGTCCTTGCCGCCGAGGATGTAGCTTCCGGCGACGAACGTATCAGCCCCGCGCCGGGCGCAAAGCCGACCCGTTTTCTGGTCGATTCCGCCATCCACCTCGAGTCGCTGGCCACTACTTAGCATAGCACGAATGGCCTCGATTTTATCCAGCATGTCGGGCATGAATTCCTGCCCGCCATAGCCGGGCTCCACCGTCATCACCAGAACCATGTCTACTTCGCCAACTAAATCGGCGATTTTCTTGGCCGGCGTTGCGGGCCGAAACGCCACGCCGACGCCCAGGCCAAGTTCCCTCAGCCGGTCTATCAGTCGTTGCGGCTCGTTGGTCGCTTCGATGTGGAAAGTAATGCTGTCGGCGCCCGCTTCGGCGAAGCGTTCGATGTAGTACGCCGGGTCAGTCACCATTATATGCACGTCCAGCGGAAGGTCCGTGTAAGCCCGGACGGACTTGACCACAGGGGGGCCTATCGAGAGGTTAGGCACGAAATGGCCGTCCATTACGTCCACGTGCAGCACCTCGATACCCGTGGCGGTCAGAATGTCGATCTGCTGGCCGAGGCACGCGAAATCGCTCGCCAGCAGCGACGGCGCGATCACCGGCCCGGCGAGTTGCTTCCACGGATTGCCTCGTTGTATATCCATAGTCTCCATTCATCAATGAAACCCGCCGGCGAGTCCGCACTCCGGTGGGTTTCTATCATTGGGATTGTACAAGCCAGGTGTTCGAGCGTCCAGAGCCTTGCAGCCCGGATGGTGCGGGCATACAATCCCTGCTCACAACCATACCCAACGATGTTTGGATGAAAGGTTCGCAAGACATGGACGTACAGCTTTCGGATCGTCTTAAAAAGTTGCCGCCGTATCTGTTCGCCGATCTCCGGCGGAAGATGCGAGAGGCCCAGGCTCGCGGCGTGAAGGTCATTCGTATCGATATCGGCGATCCGGACTTCCCAGCCCCGCCTGCGATCGAGGCCGAACTGGTCCGCGCCGCCCAGGACGCCGCCGATGTCAACCGCTGCCGCTACGGTTGCGACAGACCGGTGGATGCCCTGAAGAAGTCGTTTCAGGAGTTTTACCGGCGCCGCTGGTCCGTTACGCTCGGCGATGACCAACTCGTCCAGACCGTGGGCAGCAAGGACGCCATCGCCAAGTTGCCGATGGCGATCATGAACCCCGGCGACATGGGCATTGCCCCCGTGCCGGGATACCCGACGTACAATATCGGCCACGTTTTCGCCGGGGCCGTGACATACCAGGTGCCGTTGCTGCGCGAAAACGGCTTCCTGGTGGACTTCGACGCGATTCCGCAGGAGGTCCGCCGGTTGGCGAAGATATTGTGGATCAACTATCCCAACAACCCGACCGCAGCCTTGGCGCCGATGGAATTCTTCACCCGGGCGGTCGAGTTTGGTCGTAAGAATGACATCCTGATAGCTCACGACTCGGCATACAGCGAGAACACCTACGATGGCTACAAGGCGCCGAGTATCCTCCAGGTGCCTGGGGCGGATGAGGTGGCTGTGGAGTTTTTCTCGTTGTCGAAGGCGTTCTGCATGACCGGGTGGCGCGTCGGGTGTCTAGCGGGCAATGCCTCTGCTGTCGCGGCCCTGGGTAAGGTGAAGGACAACGTGGACAACGGCACGCCGCGTCCGGTGCAGTTCATGGCCGCTACGGCGCTGGATCAGGCCGAGACGCTTATTCCTCCGATCAACGAGGTATACCAGCGTCGTCGCGACCTGGTAGTCGACGCTCTCAACGCGGCAGGGTGGCGTCTGGAGAAGCCCAAGGCGACAATCTATGTCTGGGCACCCGTGCCGGATCGTTATAATGGCGACAGCGGGGCGTTTGTGACGGACCTGCTGGAAAACACTGGCGTGATGGTGACGCCGGGTCGAGGCTACGGCCAGTGGGGCGAAGGCTATTTCCGTATAGCCCTTACGTATCCCGACGCGGTTCTTCGGGATGCTATGGATCGGATAATAGGAATGAAACTCTAGTGGAAGTTCGATTGGAATCCACCGACGGGCCAGGCCGCCAGGCTGAGGTGTGGGTTGGCGGGTCGCTGCTCGTGGTGATGGATGATTACTCTCGCGTGGGTGACGTGCCTTCGCCTGGCGCGCTGCCGGACGCCGCGTTCGCCTATATGAGCGAGGAATCGTTCACGTGGGACCAGGCCATTGCAGGCAACCGCGCCGAGCGGCTATTGCTGGCACCGGTACGTGGGTGGAGATACGCCGGTTGCGGGCGGGTGGTTCAGGTAATGCCAGTGGTCATCGACTTCGGGCTGTTTCAGATGGAAGACGCCAACTGGACCAATGATGAGGGGCTCGTCGGGAAGTTCGTGTGCGTGCCTGTAGACCGCCTGTCGCTGATTCGCGAGGAAGAAGATCGATGGCCAGAGGGGTTACGATGACTTCCACAGCTCGCCGGCTGTGAAGAACTGAAGGGATAGACGCCCAATGATCCGCAACTCGATTTGTTCGATAACTGTCGCGGCCGTGGTTTTGGCTTCCTCCATTGCGGCCGCTCAGACGGTTTCCCCATCGGATGCGAATGATTCGCCGATTGTTCCCGCATTATCGCCTGTGATTTCGCAGGAACCACCTACTACGGCGCCGGCAGCGCCGGATGTCGTCGTGCCATCGACGGTGCCGACCGCGCCGGATGTCGTCGTGCCATCGATGGTGCCGACTGCGCCGGATGTCGTCGTGCCATCGACGGTGCCGACCGCGCCGGATGTTGTCGTGCCATCAACGGTGCCATCCATTCCTACGACGCCGGCGACCGATTCCGGTGGCGACAACGGCGAGCCTCTCAAGGGCAAGTACGCCGGGTCGGGGAAGTGGCTGAAGATGGCCGAACTCGAGATTCGGTCGATCAAGGCCATCCAGGACGGGAGCGATCAGCAGAAAGACTATTTGCTGGGCGCATTGATGACTGGGTATCTCGATGTGGGTGAACTCAAGTCTGCCCGTCGAGTATTCGAGGAGATATCAAAGAAGGCTGGGATGTTTTGGATGGGCTCGCTGATTGCGCCGATGCTTGTCAATCATGACGGTGAGGAAGAGGCGTTTCGCTTGCTCTCGGCGATACCCGAAGGTGAACTACGCCTGATCATCCTACGCCAACTCGCCGAGCAGATGGTGCGATTGGACTCCCTTGCTGGTCTGAAACTCGTGTCCAGGCTGCAGAAGGAGGATCGTACGTTTGTGTTGGGCGAGTGGGCCAAGGCCCTGATCGAGGCCGGCAAGATGGTCGATGCCCGCATCGCAGCCGAGGGCGCTCCCCTCGATGCCACCAAGAGCGCAATTATTGTGTTGTCAATGGCGGGGGAGGTCGCTCATGGCAAGAAGACCTTGGAGCAGGCACTGGCCAAGAGCGGCAAACTGCGCGACGAATTCATGCCTTATCTGATGGCGCTGAGATGGGATAAAATCGATAATCTCGACCCGAACTTGGCCGCGGCGATGATCGCAATCATGCCGGCTGGACCCGCCCGCGCCGGTATCGCCATTGGCATGGCTAAGAACTTCATCGCTCAACGCAGGCCGGGGGCTGCCGATAAGTTCGCCGATGCGATGGTCGCAGACCTCAAGAAGACGCCCGTGGATAGAATTCCCGGCTCGGTGTACCTGGATATCGCCATTGTGATGGGTGGAGTTGGGCGGTTTGACAAGGCCAAGACCATGTTCGAGCAGGCCGTGGCTGACCGTTCTCGTGCCCAGACCATTGACCAACTTATGAAGTTCTTCGAGGTGCTTATCGAGGCCGATGGCGGCGACATGGCGGATCGCCTTGGCAACAGGATGCCGGGTTTATTCCGCCAGCAGATGCTGGGGCTGTGGGCGAAGTTTTACATCAAGCATGGCCAGGCCGACCGGGTCCGGGACCTGCTGGCCAACATTCGAACCCCAGGCCAGCGGGCCACGCTATATCTCGGTGTGGCTGAGGGCCTTCGCGACTTGGCCGACAAACCCGAGGCCCGCAAGCCGTGACCCCGGGGGATGATCCAATCGGAACTGCCATGCCCGACAACGACCGGCTGGAAAGGCAACTCAAGTTCATCCGCGAGATCGATCGGGTCAAAGGCATTCAGCGCCAGACCTGGCTGCTGGATCTTTCTCGCAAGGAAAACGATGCCGAACACTCGTGGCACCTCGGAGTTATGGCGGCGATGTTGGCCGAGTATGCCGCCGAGCCTGTCGATGTCGCAAGGGTAGTGAAAATGGTGCTACTCCACGACGTGATCGAGATCGACGCTGGCGATACATTTCTCTACGATGAGTCCGGACGGGTTGACCAGCACCTGCGAGAAAGCCAGGCCGCGGATCGGATATTTGCCATCCTGCCCGCCGACCAGGCCGCGGAGGCCAGGGCGTTGTGGGATGAGTTCGAGACGCGTCAAACGCCCGAGGCAAAGTTTGCCGCCAGTCTCGACCGCCTCCAGCCTCTGATGCACAACTACTTCACCAAAGGCGCCACCTGGCGCGAGCACGGAGTCAAAATGAGCCAGGTCATCCAGCGAAACTGTCACATTGCTGAAGGCTCGCCACGACTTTGGGCCTACGCCGAGTCGCTTATCCGTGACGCGGTGAAAAAGGGCTATCTCGACGCGGATTAAACGCCGCGAATCCGATCGTAAAACAATTGGAAGTTTCGCGGTGGGGGGCTTACCTTCTTTGCCTATGGAAAGCGTTTTGGCATATATCGGGATGGGCAGTAACCTTGGCCAGCGGGGCGATACGCTGATGCAGGCCGTCAAACGCCTCAGCGAAGTCGAAGGCATCGCAGTGCGGAGGCTCTCGCAGTTCATCCCGACCGAGCCCGTCGGCGGGCCTGAGGATCAGCCGGTATACTTCAACGCCGCCGTCGAGGTGGCGGTCGAACTTTCGCCTCGCGAACTTCTCGATGCCCTTCAGGAAATCGAACGCCAACTGGGCCGCGATCGCTCGCAGGAAGAGCGATGGGGGCCGCGCACGTGCGATCTGGATATCCTGTTGATAGGCGAGATGGTCATCGAGGACGATCCAGACCTGACGATTCCGCATCCGCGAATGCACGAGCGAATGTTCGTACTCGAGCCTCTCTCAGCCATCGCGCCGGATGCGGTTCACCCGACGCTCGGCAAGAGCGTCGCCGAGATGCTCGACGACGTTCGCAGCGGGCGGGTCGCGACCACGACCAGGCCGCCCGAAGAACAGATCAAACCGGTTCTGGAGGACGAATCGGGCGATCGGGCCTTGCTGCTGAGCATTATCGGCCTGCCCGCGTCGGGTAAGACCACCTTGGCGGAATTTTTGGCGATGGAACTGCCCGCCAAGCTTATCCGAGAGGATTACGAGGGCAACCCTTTCCTGGCGGAATCGTATCGAGGCCCGGACGCCATGCGATTGCCTGCGCAGGTGTTTTACCTGTTGTCGCGGGTAAGCCAGCTCTCAGACGCCCATTGGCCCGCCAGGGGCACGTTTGTCAACGATTACGGCTTTTGCCAGGACCGCATCTACGCGTCGCTTAGGCTTTGCCCGGAAGATCTGGCTGCGTACGAACCTCTCCTGGCCCGGGTCAGCCCACTGGTTCGCCCGCCATCGGCAATGGTTTACCTAGACGCCGAGCCGGATACCCTGCTCGAACGGATCGCCATTCGCGGTCGGCCCTTCGAGAAGGCCATGACCGCGGACTTCCTTGGCGCCATGCGGGAGGCCTATAATGGCGTCGTTGAAACTTCCGATTGCCCGGTGCTGACGGTTCGGTGCGACGAGGTGGATCTTCGCAATCATCGCCCTCGGGCCAAGCTGATTGAGAGGATTCGCGCAGTACTATGATAGTCGCCAGAACAATTCCCCGGATTCGCCAGGCGGTCGCCGAGGCCAGGTCCGCAGGCAAGAGCGTCGGGCTTGTCCCTACCATGGGTGCCCTGCACGCGGGCCATTTTAGCCTTATCGAGGCTGCGAGTCGGCGGTGCGGGTTCGCGGTCGTCAGCATCTACGTGAACCCGATTCAGTTTGGCCCGGCCGAGGACCTCGCCAAGTACCCAAGCACACCCGAGGCAGACCTGGCCGGTTGCGAGAGTCGCGGTGTGTCCGCGGTATTGCTGCCTGCAACCGAGGAAATATACCCCCGTCCGTGCCGGACCATCGTGGACGTGCCCGATCTCGGTCGGAACCTGTGCGGCGCAAGCAGACTCGGGCACTTCCAGGGGGTCTGCACTGTGGTGGCGAAGCTGTTGAATATAGTCCAGCCGGACGTGGCGTACTTTGGTGCCAAGGATTTTCAGCAGGTGACGATTCTTCGTTGTATGGCTGCGGATTTGAACTTTCCGGTGGTGATCGAGGTGGCTCCGACGGTTCGCGAGGTGGACGGCCTGGCCATGTCCAGCCGAAACGCGTATCTCTCGGCCGAGCATCGCCGACAGGCGCCTGCGCTGTGGCGATCTCTGCAAATGGCTGCGAAGATGGTGGCGGAAAAACGTCCGCTTGCGGCAGGTGTGGTCGAGGCGATTGAGGCCTACCTCGCCGAGCACGCTCCCAGCGGCGTGGTGGATTACATCGAGGCGGTCGATCCGGATGAGCTTTCGCCCGTTGAAAACACAGACGGCAGGTTGCTGATAGCCTTGGCGGTGCGATTTGGCGGTGCCCGGCTGATCGACAATGTCTTGGTGGACTCAGCCTCGCCGGGCAGCTAGAATGAACGTGCTGGATTGGGTTCTGCCTTGTATTGCCCTTGGTGAACGCCGGTCGGGAGTTGTACCGCTGTGGACACGTGGAATATTTGGACAAAAAGATGCTGATAAAAGTATTACGGACAAAGATTCATCGTGCTAAGGTTACCGCGTCGGACTTGGACTACATCGGTTCAATCACGATCGACCGGGATCTGATGGATACCGTCGGTTTGGTTGAGGGCGAGTTCGTACTGGTGGCCAATTTGGCCAACGGAACTAGGCACGAGACTTACGTTATACCCGGCGAAGCGGGCAGTGGCGCGATTTGCGTAAACGGCGCTGCCGCGAGGCTGGTTCACGTTGGCGACTTGGTCATCATAATGTCACATGCATACGTAACGGTGGATCAGGCTCGCGAACTCAAGCCCAAAGTCGTATTGGTCGATGATAAGAATCGGCCGGTTCGCACTTTGTAGCGGCCTTTCGGTTTTTTGATAGTTGTTTTCCGGGAATTTTTGCGCACAACATGCGGATGGTGTTCGTATGGACTGTAACAGGGCTTGGCCCGAGGGTTTGCCGTGTTTGCCTTTGGCATCCCTGTGAGGTCGTTTGTATTTTGCGTCAGGTCTTATTCTGAGGTCGCTATCGCGACACTCCGGAGCATGTAATCTTGAACCGCCCACCAAGGGCAAAGGAGCCGAGATGAAACGGTGCATAGGATTCTGCGTGGCTTTGTTACTGGCTGTGCCCGCGCTGACTCAGGCGCAGACGTCTAAGATGCTCAGTGAGGTCGCCGCCAAGGCGTCTGGGGCTCTGGTGGTGGTTAAATATACTGTCGCGCTCGAGACCGGCGACAGGACTGGCGCCGGGCAGGCCGTCTGTATCGCCGCCAATGGCGTGTTCCTTACCACTTCGCTGGACTCGCGGATGCGGGTCGAGCAGCTCAAGAATTTCCAGATCCTCCTGCCGGGCGGAATGGGTAAGACGCTCAAGGCCAAGTTGCTGGGCATCGATCCGTGGACTGGCCTCGGGTTCATTCAGTGTACGGAGAAGCACGACTGGCAGGTAGTCCAGTTCTCCCGCACCTCGCAGGTCAAGCTTGGCGATCAGGTCGCCTCGGTGGGCCTGATGATGAGCGATCCGGCCCTGCCGGTTTATGTAGGGTCGGCCTACGTTTCGTCCAAGCTGCGCGTGCCCAATGACCTGATCTACGTGTCCTCCGGGCATCTCACAAGCGCCTGTTCGCCTGTGTTCACCGCCGACGGGCGGGCGGTCGGCATTATCGGTCGGCAGCTTCCGTTGGCCTATGAGGCCCCGACCGAGCGCGGCATGACACAGCTTCGGTTGCTCAGCCAGCAGGAGACCTCCTTCTTCACGCCAGTCGAGGAGTTCGTTCACGTTCTGACGAGTATTCCTTCCGACGGCAAGGTGGCGAGGCTGCCCTGGCTTGGCATTAACAAGTTCGAGGCTGTCAACAAGGATCTCGTCGACCTGCTCAAACTCGACAAGCCCGCCGTTGTTGTCAAGGACGTTATCCCCAAGCAGCCCGCGGCGCTTGCTGGCCTGGCCGAACGCGACATCATTATCGGCATGGGCGGCAAGCCGCTGGAAAAGCTGGCCACGCCTGACCTGACGGTTAAGAACTTTGTCCGCCAGCTTATGCGGATGCCGGTCGGCACGACCGTGAAGTTCCAGGTTCTCAGCGGCACGACCGCCAAGGACGTGAGCATCAAGCTCGATGCGATGCCAACCCGGCCCAACGAGGCCAAGCAGTACTTCAACAGTACCTTGGGACTGCTCGTTCGCGAGAAGGTCGCGTTGGACGAATTCCTCAATAAGACCGGCTCGTCGACCGTTCCGGGTCTGGTCGTTCTCGGCATGGTCAAGAACAGCGCTGCCGCCGGGTCGGGCCTCCAGGGCAACGACGTTATCACCAACGTCAACAATCAGCCGGTCACCACGGCTGACACGTTCAAGGAAATCGTCGAGAAGTCCCTGGCCACCAACCGCACCGCACCGATCAACCTGCTCGTCAGGCGCGGCGAGGAAGCCAAGGTTATCACGATCAGACCAGTGACCGGCTCCTGACGGTCGGCAGCCCACCCGGTGGGCCACAACCCAACGCGGGATGAATGAGGACTGAAGCATGAAGGTAACGGTCGCGGTTGCACTGTTGGCTGGGTGGATTAACGTAGCTTCGGCCCAGGCGGCCCAGCCGGCGAGTCCTGCGGCGCCCGGGCAGGCCCAGCCGAATCAGGATGCGGCCATGGCGGCCGAGAGCTTCCTTAACTCGGCGACGGACATGACGTGCAGCCCGCCGACAACACCGGCGCGGGCCGGTCGACTGGTGGCCCTGAGCCACTTCGCCGACCGGCTCGGGCCAGGTGATTGGCGAACCAGCCGACTCCTGGCTGACATATACCTGGCGCAGGGCGATCCAAACGGCGAACTCGGCGCCATGGAGTCGTACCTGGCCGCCCGGCCCGATGATTACACCATTCGCCTGCGATGGATCAACGTACGCCTGCACAAACTCCAGAACGTTCAGGCGAGAAGCTCATTCCTCAAGTCGCTGGTCGACCGAAAAGACATCGACGAGCCCGTTCGAGCAAAGGCGATGGCCTCGCTGGCCGATCTGATGTTGGGACAGGGACTCTCTGCAGATGCCGCCGACGCCGCGAAAAAAGCCTTGGCGATGGACCCCTACGGATCCGGCCCCCTGGAGGCCTGGGCGCGCATTAGCGATGCCAACGACTTCCTGGCTTCCATGAAAATGGATCTGAGAATGATTCAAGGCCAGCCAAGGGCGTTCGATACCGCCTGGAAGGTGGCCATGAGACTCAGCGACCTTGGCCTGTTTGAAAAGGCGATGGAGTTCTACGCCTTCGCATGGTCGGCCGGCATGGCTGAAAACAATGGGACGGGAATCCCCGCGCGAATGGCTATCCAGTATGTCAGCGCGCTGCTGGATGCGAATCAGCCGGGAAAGGCAGTGGGGGTGCTCAGGTTCGCTCTCGCTATGTACGTCGATAATACCGATCTGGAAAGCCTGCTGATCGAGGCGCACACCGCAGCCGGGGAAACCACGCGGGCTGCCCTTCTCGTCGAGAAAATGACCAAAGGCTACAAGGGCCGCGAGGTTTCCGGCATTACCGGCGAGGCCCTGTCGGCCGAACTTGGATGGTTCTATGCCGTCACCCAACCACGTGCCAATATGGCCATGATTTACGCCGATCGGGCCGCCGAGATCGACGCCAATAACCCCGTATACCAGCGAATCCTCGGTGCGGCTGAGCTTATCAGTGGAAAAACTAACCAGGCCATAGCACGACTGACCAAACTGCTCGGTAAGGATGTGTACGCCTCCGTCCTTCTGGCTGAGCGATACGAGAAGACCAGCGAGAAGGAAAAGCTCCGCGAGGTCGTCCTTACCGGAGCCTCACTGGCTAGCGGAGGCCCCGCCGCGAGGAAACTGCGGAAGATCGCCGCCAGAAACCAAATCCAACTGCCGGTGGCAGAAAATCGAGATGCGGTCCAGGCACTTCTGAAGGACTTCCCACCAAGCTGTCTGACGATAGTCTCCGATCCCAACAACTGCATTTCCGTCCAGCTTGCGACCGTTGGTGACGGCGAGTCGCTGATCTGCGGAGATCCCATAGAGGTGGCTGCCACGCTGAAGAACGTCGGTGCCGTCGACCTGCCGCTGGGTGACTCGGGTGCGATTAACCCGCGCATGGCGCTGGCCGTCACGGTCGCCGGCGCCAACGGCCGAACCATCGCCAAGACCACCCGTCTGCCGCTTGTGGTCTGGCCTGCGTCGCGATACCTCAGCCCAGGTCATACCATCACCTGCCGGGTGAGGCTCGATGTCTCCGAACTGGCCGCCGCCCTGGCTCCGCACCCCCTCGACAACTTCACCATTACAGTCACCGGAACCGTGGACCCGACCGTAAAAGGCGAAAGCCGACTGCCCGGACTGACCGTCAAACCGCTGAAAATAATCCGTCGCGGCCTGCTGGGGAATGTCTCAGCCGACACGCCGGCCGGGTGGCTGGAAGCCTACAAACTTGCCCTGGGACGCATCGTGCGCGATTACCGACGAGGTACGCTTGCCGAACGCATGCGGGCTGCCAGACAGATCGGATCGCTGCTGACCTTCGCGACGGCAGTCCAGCACAGCCGGATCACGCCTCCAGGCATGCTTAAGGGCCAGATCGACAGGCTCGTGGTGCTCGCCATGCTGCGAGCGATCCTCTCCGACAAGTCCCCAGCTGTGCGAGCCGAGGCCGTTGCGTCGCTCCATACGGTTCGCCCGGACGAAGTGGTCATCTCCCTGCTGGCCCCGCGAGTCCAGGACGTCGCCCCAATGGTCCGCTGCCGCCTGGTCGAACTGCTGGCCGTCACCAATAGCAAGGGCCACGATACCATCCTGAGCCTGATGTCCAAAGACCCCGACCCACAAGTCCAAAAAATGGCCCAAGCCTTCAAAGGCCAATGAGCCAGATGGCTCGGGGTGGGTTGAAGAGGCTGGCGGAATACGCATCACAGCGAAGCAGGGAAGCCGCAGCGGGCATGTCAGCCGTGGCTGTCTTGTTTCACTGCTCGCGCAACCGTGTAATCTCGGCCTTGCTTTAGCTTCTTGTAGTTGCCGAAGACTTCTTTGAAGTTTCGTTTTATGAATTCCCTCAATCCAGAGATTGTTACGACTACAAGCTGGCCGCCGGGATTCAGGTGGGCCTTGGCGTCGGCGAGGATTATGTAGAGAAGTTCCTTGCCGACCTTGGCTGGCAGGTTCGCGATGATGTTGTCGAACTTCAGGTCGCCGAGGGCACTGAAGGCGTTGCTGAGGTGGGTTTCGCAATTGCCCAGCGCGTTGATCTCGGCGTTCTTTCTGGCGAAGTCCACTGCCACGAAGTCCTTGTCGGCCAGGTGAACCGAGCCGTTGGGGCACGCCTTGGCGATGGCCAGGCCGATCGCGCCGTACCCGCAGCCGAGATCGAGCGTCCGCTGCCCATCTTCCAAATCGATGTGCTCAACCAGCAGGTAAGAACCGTTGTCGATACGTCGAGGACTGAACAGGCCCCACGTGCTGTGAAACACCAGCCTGTTTCCACGTAGCGTTACTTCGAAGACGATGTCTTGCTTGAGTTCTTCTGAGGTCTTCATTGCTTTTGCGTCCGATGGGTTATGGGTGGCCGCGCGTCACGGCCTGGCACGCGGGCAGTGTACAGGCCGACGGCGTCGGGGGCAAGGTGGCGGACAGTTGGGTCGGTCAGGATGGCTCGCTTAGTGCCGGGGCGGGCTTGAAAGCGGCGTCGCTGCCGGCAAAGAAGGACAGCGCCAATCCCACGCACAGGAATGCTATGCCCATCATGCAGGAATACAACTCCGACTCGGCGGGGTAGGTGTCCTTTATGATCGCCATCAACTGCGGGCCTGCAATCCCTCCGCACGACCATGCCGTGAGAATTACGCCATAGACGACAGGCATGAGCCTGGCGCCGAAGACATCCATGACGAACGATGGCATCGTGCCGAATCCGCCTCCGTAGCACAGCAGGACGTAGCAGATCAGGATTCCAAACAGCCAGGGGTTGCTCACGTAGATGATGGCTACGAAAGCCGCCGCCTGCGTCGCCAGCATGATGGTGAAGGTTCGGCTGCGCCCAATACGGTCGGACAGGCCGCCCCAGAAGAACCGCCCCAGACCGTTGAAGATGGAGCTTACGGCAATCAGCGTCGCTCCCAGGGCCGCAAGGCCCGCAACGGTCAGGCGGGGGTCGGTCTTCTTCCAGATATCCTGGAAGAGCGGCGACTGGAAGCCGATGATCGCAATGCCCGCGGTTATATTGCAGAAGAAGATGGCCCACATCAGGGCGAACTTTCGCGAAAATACGCACTGTCTTGCCGTCAGTGGGGCTTCAGCGGAGGCATGGCTTTTTGACGAGGACGACTGGGCCGGCGCGTAGCCCTCCGGTACGTAGTCAGCCGGCGGATTCTTCAGGAACGCTGCCGCCGGGATGCCCAGCACGAGAAAGACTATTCCCAGTGCGCCGAACACCTGCGGTATATTCCCCCCAGCCAGGCCCATCAAAATCGGCGCCAGCACCTTGGACATCAGCAGAGCGCCGAATCCAAAGCCCATGACCACCATTCCGGTAGCCAGGCCCTTCTTGTCAGGGAACCACCTGGCCACCGTCGCGATCGGCGTCACGTACCCAAGCCCCAGGCCGATGCCTCCTATGACGCCGTAGCCCACATAAAGCAGCACCAGCGATTCGATATGCAACGCTACGGCGCCGACGAGATACCCCAAGCCGAACAACGCCACGCCGCAGACGGCGAGTTTCCTGGGGCCGTAAACCGGCAGCTTAATGCCGCCGACCGCCGAGGCCAGGCCGAGAAAGCAAATCGCCAGGCTGAAAACCCACGCCACCTGCGTATTGGACCAGCCATAGGATTCGCAGATGGGTTTCTGAAAGTAGCTCCAGGCGTATACCGTGCCCAGGCACACCTGCAAGAGCGTGCCCATGATCGCAATGAGCCAACGATTCTGCTTCGCATTCTCAGACATTTGCTTGTCTCTGGACAGCCCGTCGAAAGGGCTGCTTCACTTCGTAAAGGCCGACCCGTTTTCAAGATACTTGAAACCATGTAATTAGCGGGTAGTATCGGATCGGTCTTGGGTAGCCTTGTGTGCGGTGCGTTTTTGGGTAAGAATAGCCCACGGCAAACTGCGAACTCCTGGAGAAAACCGATGGCCCGACCGAACATCCTGTACCTGCATTCTCACGACACCGGACGATACGTCCAACCGTACGGATACGCAATCCCCACGCCGAATATTCAAAGGCTTGCTGAGCAGGGCGTGCTGTTTCGCCAGTGTTACAGCGCCGCGCCGACGTGCAGCGCCAGCCGGGCCGGGCTGCTGTGCGGGCAGAGCGCTCACAGTGCGGGCATGATCGGCCTGGCGCACCGCGGGTTCTCCCTGACAGACTACGGGCGACACCTGGGTGCGACGCTAAGGGACAATGGTTATCGCACAGCCCTGGCGGGTGTCCAGCACGTGGCGAGTTCCAAGTGCTGCATGGACGTTCTGCCATACGATGAGTTTCTGGACTACGACGCCAATGGCGATTTTCTCCGAGGCCACGACATCACCGACCACGCCGAAGAATTCCTTGCTCGCGCCGAAAAGAGCCAGCCTTTCTTCCTGTCGGTTGGCTTTGCCGACACCCACCGCAATTTCACCACGGATCTGGCGCCGGGTGTCGACCCTCGTTACGTTCGTCCGCCCGAGCCGATCGCCGACACGCCCCAGACCCGGGCGGACATGGCGGGCTTTATCACCGATGCAATCACGCTCGATGCCAAGATGGGCCGCGTGCTCGATGCGCTGGAAGCCGCGGAGCTGGCCGAGAACACGCTGGTTATCTGCACGACGGACCATGGCATCGCTTTTCCGCGGATGAAGTGCAACCTGACCGATGGCGGGATAGGCGTCATGCTGATGATGCGAGGGCCGGGTGGCTTTACCGGCGGAAAGGTCTGCGATGCGCTGGTCAGCCAAGTGGACATCTTCCCGACGATCTGCGAGTTGACGGGCATCGCGCCGCCGGCATGGCTTGAGGGTTCGAGTTTCATGCCGCTTATCGAAGGCCGAGCCGAATCGGTCCGCCAGGAGGTCTTCGCGGACGTAACCTACCACGCGTCCTACGAGCCGATGCGGAGCATACGGACTCGTCAGTACAAGTACATCCGCCGCTTCGGCGAGGCCCCGCACAGGCCGGTGCTTAACAACTGCGACGACAGTCCGTCAAAGACGCTCTGGGCTGACAACCACTGGCCCATTCTGCCGCAGGACGCCGAGTGTCTTTACGACGTGATTCTCGACCCTGCCGAGCAGAACAACCTCGCCGACTGCTCGGCGATCAAGCCCGTGCTCGACGAGTTGTCCGGGCGGTTGGATGCGTGGATGCACGCGACGAACGACCCGCTCCTGGCCGGTCCGGCAGTTGCCCCTGCCGGCGCGACGATAAGCTATCAGAACGCTCCCAGCCCACGGGATCCCGGATACACGCTGGACAAGCCCGAAGTCGCAGATCGGTTGAAACCTTCCACTGGCGGATAAAAGATGCAAGCTTACTCCGATTCGGCAAGATGGTTGCAGGATGTCGCGGCGGCTCTATGGGGTCGGGACTGCGGACAAGCCTCACCCCGCTGGAACCCGCCTGCGGTGTCCAGTCTTTCGCTGCAATTGTCGCGTTCGGGATGCGAATGCGCCAACAATAATTCGCGCCGACAAGGAATACCCATGTTACATATGAGAATGATTGCCATGACAACATTACTTGCTTGCTGCCAATCAATGAACGGAATGGATTATCACGTCTCGCCGACTGGTTCGGATACCAACGCTGGCACGGTGGCTGCGCCTTTCGCGACGCTCGCCAGGGCACGCGATGCTATCTGCCAATCAGGCCAGGCAGGCAAGCAGGCGATCACGGTCCACCTTGCCGACGGTACGTACTTCCTGGGTGATACATTCACTTTGATGGCCAGGGATTCCGGTTCGGCCGACGCGCCGATCACTTACAGGGCCAAGACCGAAGGCAAGGTGATCCTCAGCGGCGCTTTGGAGATTTCGGCTCTGAAGTGGCAGCCTGCGGGCAAGGGCATCTTCAAGGCCGCCGTGCACGCTGATGTGCTCAAGCGGTGCGCGTTCGATGAATTGTGGATAGGCCAGTCCAAGCTGGCCATGGCGCGATTCCCCAACCGCTCGGAGCACCATGTTTTCGATGGTGTGACGGACCTCAAGACGCTCAACGAGCGCGCCAGGGACTATCGGCATCCCGAGACAGGCTTTGTCCACGCGCTGCACAGCAACCACTGGGGCAGTGTCCACTATCGTGTGACTGGCGTAAACAGTGACGGCCTGGAACTGGAGGGCGGGTGGCAACAGAATCGCAACCGTCGCCTGAACGACCGCAACGTGATGATCGAGAACATCTTCGAGGAGCTCGACAGTCCCGGCGAATGGTTCCTGGATCGCCAGACGAACACGCTCTACGTTTGTCCGCCGGAGGGGGTGGATCTCAAGACTGCCACACTCCAGGCGACCAATCTTCGCGAGTTGATTCGCTTCGACGGATCGCAGTCCAAGCCCGTGCGTTATGTGAACATCCAGGGCATTGAGTTCCGCCACGCCCGCAGGATTTTCAACGAAAACGAGAAGGCGTGGGAACCGCTTTTGCGCGGCGACTGGTCGATCGTCCGCAGCGCCGCGGTTCTCATGACGGGCACCGAGTATTGCACAATCAAAGACTGCCATTTCAACGCGACCGGCGGCAACGGCGTGTTCTTCAATAACTACAACCGGCATTCAGCGGTGATCGACAGTCTGTTCGAGAGGCTCGGCGACAGCGCCGTCTGTTTCGTAGGCAACTATGCCTGCACCCGTAGTAACCCTGTCGGCTACGGCAACAGCTACCCGCAGAGCGAGATGGACCTGACGCCCGGCCCCAAGGGCAAGGATTTTCCCAAGGACTGCGTCATGGACGGCTGCCTGGTGTTCGCTATCGGTCGAGTTGGCAAGCAGACCGCCGGGGCCGTCATTTCCATGGCTCAGGACATAGCCATCCGCCACAACACTATCTACCACGTGCCTCGCTCGGGCATTACCGTCAACGACGGTTGCTGGGGCGGGCACGTCATCGAGTACAATGATGTGTTCAATACCGTAATCGAGACCGGCGATCACGGCCCGTTCAACTCATGGGGCAGGGACCGCTACTGGGACACCCGCCATCACGGCGGCAAGCCTTACCGTGAAGACATCTCAACGGCTGGTGGGGAGAAGACTCCCCAGAAAACTTCGCGGGAACGAGCCCGGCTGGACACCGTTAATCCCGTCATCATCCGCAACAACCGCTTCATGCACCCATGGAACAGCCACAGTTGGGGCATCGATCTGGACGATGGGTCGAGCAATTATCATGTCTATAACAACCTTGGCCTGGGCTGCTCGGTCAAGCTGCGCGAGGGCTTCTTCCGCCGCGTGTACAACAACGTCTTTATTGGTGGCCAGGCCGTCCAGTTCCATGTGCCCTTCGATTATCATAGTGACTACGTTTGCCGCAACATCATCGTTTCCAAGGCCCCTGTGACCATGCCGTGGCGCAACGATATGAAGAAAATCGCCGACGCTGAGGAGATCTCCAACAACCTTTATTGGTCGATCGAGCAGTACGCCTCGGGCGATACCGAAAACGCGCAACTGAAGAAGTACCAGGCCGCGGGAATCGACGGCAACTCCATCTCCGCGAATCCGATGTTTGTCGATCCAATGAAGTATGACTTCCGCGTGGCTGATGATTCGGCTGCGCTGAAGCTGGGCTTCAAGAACTTCCCCATGGACAGATTTGGCGTAACCAAACCGTCCCTGAAACGGATGGCCAGCGAGGGCCATCGGCAATATCAGAAGTTCAGGCTTGCCGACGTTTTTGGCCAGGGCGCGAAGGCGGCGCTAAAGCACAAGGCCCCGATCGAAACCAGCTACACCATCCTCGGCGCCGAGGCCAGCGACCTGGACACCGAGGAAAAGAAGTCGGTCGCGGGCGTGGGCGAATTGTCCGGTGTGTATATTGTCGAAGCTCCGCCCAAATCGCTCGCCGCGAAATCAGGTATCCGCGCCGGGGATGCGATCCTGGCCATCGATGGCCAACCCGTCGCCGATTGCGAGAAGCTGCTGGAGGCGCTGGCGAGACAACACGGCAAGACCGTCGAACTGCGTGTCGTCGGGGCCACAGACCGCAATGTGAGGGTTCAGCTTGACTGAGCGAGCCATCGGTGCGGTTACGGCCTGACCCTTCAGGGGCGTCTGTGCCCATGGGCCTTGGCGGTTCGGGCAATGCGGGACATTGAGCGTCCGGGTCAAAGGTTCCGGCATGCTTTGGGAGACGGACAACGCCGAATCCATGATGGCCCTGGCCGCACTGCAACATGGTCAGCAGTGGAAAACCTACTGGAAGAACCGGCGTGTTGGGTAACTCGCCCTGATTTGGTCTTGCAGACTCTGCCAGAAC
>CAZMBZ010000064.1:0-4541 GCA_964564285.1 uncultured Planctomycetaceae bacterium
AGGCAAAAAAGGAACGCGATCTGGTGGTCGCCAAGCAGAATGAGGCGGCGTGGGACATCGAGCAGGCGGCGTTCAGCATCATAGCCCTTGCCGGCACGAGAAGCGACGACGCCAGGGCCATAAACGTGATGATGACGGCCGAGCGAGCCAGCGACGCCGCCTTCGTCACCGTCGCCGGCGCCTACATCGCTGGCGCTCCCAAAATGGACGCCGATCGCGCGACACGGATGTATATGATGCTCCGTTCTTACGCGAACCGTCTCAGGTTCGCCAACAGGAAAAACTACATCTGCAAGGGAAAGCCCGTTCTCAGCGACCAGGTCACCAGCACGTTCACCTCGGTTCCCGACTATGCGGGGATCAAGCTTATCACACTGATGAACAAGCTCGTACCCGTCGCCAAAAATAAGAGGTGCGTGAAGATCCCCGTCCCGACTCCCCAGGAGATCAAGACGCACAATACCCCGAAAAAGAAAAAGTAACTTTGACCAACCATCGCCGGGCGTCGGACCCGCCGCTGACCAAAGTATCACCCGCCGCCGGCCGACGCCTGCGGCGGTTTTTTGCGCCCGCGATGCAAAAAGGCATTCCGAGCCACCGAACCATGCGTTTGATAGTATGATGGCAACAGTGCTGAAGGGACGTTCGCAAAGCCGCCGCCAGTCTCAGCCGCTGGGAGAACCGAATATGAACCGACCGTCATTGACCACCCTCGCCGTTGCACTGGCAGGCACACTGTGCATGCTAGCCACCGGCGCTATCGCCGACGACACCAGCACCACACGTGCCGCCGGTTCCGGCATCAACAGAGCGCAGCTCGATAACGTCATCACGCAGGTCCGCCAAAACGCCTTGCTCTGGCGAAATGGCGAACCTGTCGATCCAGCCCCGGAACTCGCGCTGAAGATGCTCTTCTTCGAAAAGAATTCCGTTGGGCACCTCTGCGATGTCCTCGCAAGCATGAAACTCGACCCGAACAACCTGTACGTCGCCTCTAGGCTCCTGCGCCAACTTACCTACTCCCGATCGGACACGATCCTCGCCGCCCTGCCCGCCGTAAAGGCACTCCGCAAACGCGCCGCGAAACTCTACAAGCCGTTCCCGAAACTCAGCAAAACCCAAGTTCAACGGCTCAAAAAACCCACCAGCCGCAGCAAGGCCGCGATAGAGGCACACCAGAAACGACAGGATGCCAAGATCGCACGCGAAACGCCCATCGCGAGAGTCAACGAGGCCGTCTACACCATCGAAGGACGAACCTTTCAACTCATGGCCTATTCGCATAACCCCGACCAGTACAAGGAACTCGCCGACGCGATCGTCGAGGCAGAAAAGCAGCACTCAGCCGTGTTCCTGATAATGATCCAGGCAATCGGTGCCGAGGCCCGAAAAATGAGCCCCACCGAGGGCAAAGCCCTCTACGATATCCTCCGCCCGATCGCAATCGAACTGAAGCTGGAACGCAAACGCAGGTACGTCAACTACGGCCGGGCAATACTCCGCCCCGACGATGAAAGCACCTTTGAAACCATCGAGGTCTATCCGGGCATAACCATTCTCAAGACGCTCAATCGCATCGCGACATCCGTCCACAGCGCCGAGGCTCCGGCCCTGAAGGTCCCCAAGGAAAAAGAGATCGAGAAGTACTGGGCCAAGAAACTGCGAACCCAAAAAAAACGCAAGACTCGATGATGACTGACAAAGACACAACCGCCACAACCCGCCTCATATGCCCGCTGACCGCGACGAACGCCAATGCTATGCGCCGCGACATGTTCGCTGCCGCCACCGCCGGCGCCAACGCCGTCGAGCTGCGACTGGACTACCTGACTCCGCATCCCACCAAACAGGACATCGCCGAACTGCTAACCGATGCCCCCGTCGAAACCATCGTCACCTGCCGCCCGACGGCAGAGGGAGGATGTTTCACTGGAAGCGAACCGGACCGCCTTGCATTACTGACCGAAGCCATCCGTCACGGCGCCGACTGGGTGGATGTCGAGGCCGCCGTCCCGGACCACTACCGTCCGGATCCGCACGGAAGGGTCATCCTCAGCAGGCACGACTTCAAGAAGTGCCCTGCCGATCTGGACGCCCTCGCCGCCAGGCTCGATAGCTCAGCCGCCGCGGTCAATAAGATCGCCTTCGCCGCCGCAGGCCCTGAGGACGCCCTGCGAGCCTTCGACGTGCTCCGCCAGTGTCGCAAACCCACACTCGCCCTCGCCATGAAAGAAGCCGGCGTCATCAGCCGCATCCTTGCAGGCAAGTTCGGGGCGTTCGGCACCTTCGCCGCCCTCTCGCCAGGGGCTGAATCCGCGCCGGGTCAACCCACCATCGCCGAACTGATAGACCTCTACCGCGTCAGACAACTAACCGCCGCCACGGAAGTCTACGGCGTGATAGGCTGCCCCGTGGGCCATTCGATGAGCCCCGCCATCCACAACGCCGCCTTCGCCGCCGCCGGAATGGATGCCTGCTACGTGCCGCTGCTGATTCAGCCGGGCGAGGACGACTTCCGCCGCTTCATGGACGCCCTGCTCGCCCGCCCGTGGCTGAACTGGCGAGGCCTTAGCGTGACCATCCCCCACAAGGAACACGCCCTTCGATACGTCGGCGCCGACAACTGCGATGCCCTGGCCGTCAGGATCGGCGCGGTCAACACCATCACCATCGCACCCGACGGCACGCTCGCAGGCGACAATACCGACTACGCGGGCGCGATCGACGCCTTGTGCGCGAAGATGGGCATCAATCGCGAAGGCCTCGCGGGCCGACGAGCCGCAGTGATCGGTGCCGGAGGCGTCGCACGGGCCATCGTGGCCGCGCTCGCCCATTATGGCTGCGAGACCATCATCTACAACCGCACCGTCGAGCGAGCCACACAACTCGCCGAGGAGTTCGACGCCGACTGGGCAGGGCTGGACAAGCTAAACCAACTCGAGGCGGAAATCATCATCAACTGCACCTCCGTGGGGATGCACCCCAAAGTCGACCGCTGCCCGCTGGCGACGATCCCGCCACGGGTCTCCGCGGTCTTCGACACCATCTACAACCCCATCGAGACAATGCTCATCCGCCAGGCCCGCACCGCTGGTTGCGCCGCGATAACAGGCCTGGAAATGTTCGTCAACCAGGCAGTAGCCCAGTTCGAGCGATGGACCGCAAAGCCCGCCCCCCGCAAAGTAATGCGCGAAGTAGTCGCCCGAAAACTCGGGGCTTGGGAAGGTTGAATCCGCCCTCGAACGCGCGGGACCTCGGAAGATTGGAGCGCACAGGAAAGTTCTCCGCGCTCGCATCGCTCGCGTCCTGCCCCCTGAAGCAAACAGGCCTCAGAAGAAGCAGGAACTTCGCAGTTCAATGCGCTTCGGATGATCGTGATTAGGACCGATCCTCATTCCCCATTCCCAACGCCATGAAATCTCTCTGGACTGTCCGTGGATACCCCTGTTATCCTCCTGTCCATATCTGTTGAGGCCTGTTCGCTTCAGCGAGCAGGACGAGGCCCAAAAGGGCCTCGCTCTTCGGGAACCTGACAAGATGTCCGAACGGAGCAAATCAAGCATAAACACGAAGGGGAATGTAAATGGGGATAGAACCAGACGACAATGAACCACACGATCCCAAGTCTCCCGACGATCCTCCTCCCCGCAAACGCTACGTCCGCAAGTCTTCCAGGACCCACAACCGCGAATTCAAGGACCAGCACCGATTCGAGCACTGGTACGTCAGCAACCAGGTCTATTTCATCACCGCCCGCTGTCGCGACAAGTACCCCGCCTTCGCAAGCGAGAAAGCGAAAACGATCTTCTGGGACCGCTTCGAGCATTACACCAAAGAAGCCAAGTTCTATCCCTGGGTCATCTCACTGGTGAACAACCACTACCACATCCTGGGCTACGCCCGCGAGGGCGAACTTCTGGGACGAATGATCCAGCGCCTGCACGGCTCGACCGCCAAGCTGGTCAACGATCTGCTGCCAGAGCGTCTCGCGCCGTTCTGGTCCGAACCCGGACATCAGGATTATTTCGACAGATGCATCCGCGATGAGAAGCAGTGTCGCCACGCGTACAAGTACGTGCTCACTCAAAGCATCCGCCACGGAATCTGCAAGAATTGGCGCAATTATCCGCACACGCGGAGATACCTCCAGCTCGAACCCGCCCTCAAGCTGGCCCTGGAGTTGCACGCATTCCTCGACGGCGTGCCCTACAAGCGATACCAGAAGGGATGGAAGAAGCAAAAGGAGAATTGAATGTCAGGAGCCCAGGGATGACAATGATTTCGAATGAGGCGAGCGAATGCTGAACGATTTCTCCATTATCGCCTGGGCTTGGAGCGACTTGGGCATACCTGCATTATTGGTACTGATCTTGGTTGTCCCGGGAGCGATAGAATATCGTCGGATGCGGCGTCTCAAGAGGTCCCATCTTGCCACCCACGCGGATTTGACCGACGAGCAATTCCTCCAGCGAGGGAGTTTCCTCCCCGAGGAAGCTTCCTTCGCACTGGGCGTCAGAAATGCCTGCGCCCGGCTCATGGGT
>CAZMBZ010000064.1:4641-18372 GCA_964564285.1 uncultured Planctomycetaceae bacterium
GCGAACCGGACGCGAGGCCCGATGCCTCGCCGCCCCAACATACGAAGACAGTCAGGAGCAATACACATGACGGAAAAGATAAAGAAGATCGTACTGGCGTATTCCGGCGGGCTGGACACTTCGGTGATCCTACCCTGGCTGAAGGATAAGTATGGCTGCGAGGTCATCGCCATGGCTGCCAACGTCGGCCAGGGCAAGGGCGAGTTGGATGGCATCGAGGAGAAGGCCCTCGCCAGCGGCGCCAGCAAGTGCATCGTCATGGACCTTCGCAAGGAGTTCGCCGAGCAATACTGCTTCCCAATGATGATGGCTGGGGCGGTGTACGAGGATATTTACCTGCTGGGCACATCCATCGCCCGCCCGCTGATAGCCAAGGCCCAGATCGAGGTCGCCCTAAAGGAAAAGGCCGACGCCGTCAGTCATGGCGCTACCGGCAAGGGCAACGATCAGGTCCGCTTCGAGCTCACATTCATGGCCCTTGCGCCGAAGCTCAAGATCATCGCCCCGTGGAAGGATTCATCATTCGAGCTCACCAGCCGGGAGGCGGCCATCGAATACGCCAAGGCCCACAAAATCCCCATCCAGCAGTCCAAGAAGAAGATCTACTCCCGCGACCGCAACCTGTGGCACATTTCGCACGAAGGCGCGGACCTCGAAGAACTTACCAACATGCCCAAGGATAACCTGTGGGTGATGTCCTCGCCGATCCGCAAGACGCCCAACACCCCGGCGACGGTGCAGATCGACTTCAAGCAGGGCAAGCCCGTGGCTCTGGACGGTGTGCGCCTGGCCGGCCACGAGCTGATCGCCAAGCTCAACGCCATCGGCGGCAAGCACGCCATCGGGCAGGTGGACCTCGTCGAAAACCGCCTGGTTGGCATCAAGAGCCGCGGTGCCTACGAGACGCCCGGTGGGACTATTCTATACCAGGCCCACCAGTCGCTGGAATCGGTAACACTCGATCGCGAAACGATGCACTACAAGCAGCAAATCGCGCTTAAGTACGCCGACATGCTATACAACGGCCAGTGGTTCTGCCCTTTGCGACACGCGCTTGACGCGTTCGTGGCATCGACTCAGAAGAACGTCACCGGGTCCGTCCGCGTGCAACTATTCAAGGGCATGGCGAGGACCGCGAGCATCGAGTCCCCCAAGAGCCTCTACTCCGGCAAGCTGGCCAGCTTCACCATGGGCGACGAGTACACGCCCGCCGACGCGACGGGCTTCATCCGACTCTTCGGCCTGCAAATGAAAGGCCGTGGAAAGAAATAGATGGAAGTAATCCTGGCCATATTCATGTTCGCTATGGGCGCGTGTGTCGGCAGCTTTCTCAACGTCGTCATATGGCGCCTGCCTCGCGGGGAGAGCATTGTCTTCCCGGGCAGCCACTGCCCATCGTGTGGCCGGGCCATCGCGTGGTATGACAACATTCCCTTGGTGAGTTGGATCGCGCTTCGCGCGCGATGCCGTCACTGCAAGGCGCCGATATCGCCCCGGTATCTCCTGGTCGAGGCAGTCACGGCGGTGATGGTCTGCGGGATGTTCGTGTGGTTCTACATTATCCAGTTGCGCAGCGGCGCGGGCGATATCCGCGAGACCTGGCCGATGTTCCTTGCCCACGCGGTGCTGTTCTGCGGCCTGCTCGCATGCAGTCTGGTGGACATCGAAAGCTGGATCATCCCGCTGGAGGTATGCTGGCTGGCCTCGCTGGTGGGAATCGTCTGTGCGGGCGCTTCACCGCCGCCGGATGGTTTCCTGTCAGCAGTCTCCCCGACTGCCGGCGCGATGGCCCTGGCGGCCCTTGTCGGGCTGGGCATCGCGCTGCTGCTGGTCCGCTACGGCTTCATCCAGCGAAGCTTTCTGGACGCCGACGATCGCGTGGTGGTCGAGCCACCTGCCAAACCAAAGTCCGAGCCAGCTAAATCCGGCAAGGGCAAAAGCAAGGACAAGAAGCCTGCCAAATCCGTGGACAAACCCGCGCCGATCCGAAGCGTTGCCTTCGGCAAGGAACATGGCGTATCGCCGAGACGCGAGATACTCCGCGAGGTGCTCTTCCTGGCCCCGGCGATTGGCTTGGCTGTTGCGGCCTGGCTGCTGGTGACGCACGTCCCGCCCGTCCGCGAAGCCTGGCTGAGACTGACCGACCCATCGCAAAACTCATGGGCGCCGCATCTTTCCGCCGTCTTGGCTGCAATGTTCGGATACCTCATCGGCGGGCTCTGGATATGGGCGTTCCGCATCTTCGGCACGCTCGGCTTCGGCCGGGAAGCAATGGGGCTCGGCGACGTGCACATCCTGGCGGCCGTGGGAGCTGTCTGCGGATGGGTCGTGCCATCCATAGCATTTTTCCTGGCGGCCATTCTCGCACTGACATGGGCGATGACGGTCTTCCTGACGCGAAAACAGCGCGAGCTTCCCTACGGCCCGTGGCTGGCAGCTGGGGCATTTGTCACCGTGCTTTTCTATGATTACCTGGCAGAATTGCTTCATCCGTACACAGAGGTCTTTAGATTTCTAAGCGGCGGCTAAGACGCGAGGCGGACATGGAAAACTTCAAGGGATACGTGTACACCATCTTCAGCGGCCTGGGGCTCCTGATCGCACTGATCTTCGTGGCGCTTCAGTGGGGCGGGCAGAGCCAGCTAAGCGCCTTCGGCCCGGAGGTCACTACGAGAACGATCTGGGTGGTGCTCGCCTCAGCGGTCGGCGGAATCGTTGCCTTCTGGCTGATCAGGCTGCTGGCCCGCGGGGTGCGAATACTTTGGAAAATCCGGCACCGACAAAAGCCCACTGAAATACATGACGACACACAGGTGGCTTCGAAGGAGCAGGACCACGAGCGATAGTCCGCAGGGGCTTGGGTCGGCAAAAAAGCCAATTTGCGTGAAATCCGTCCACAGACTGTTATTATCTTGTTGGGTTGCGGTTATTATCTTCCGGTGGCAGCGCTCTGGGCTGCTTTTTTGAAAGCAAAGGAGAGAGCTATGAAGCAAACGAACTATTCCGGGCTGGCAGTCAGGGCGATGGCCTTGATCACCGTTGGCCTCGCGTGCGTAGGCTGCTGCGACAATGAAAAGAAACAGATCCAGTACCTCACCCAGCAGAACAGCGAACTCGCACAGAAGACCAAAGACGTCAACGGCCAACTCGCCGGCGTCCGGGCTCGCGAGAGCCAGCTTATGGGCCAAATGGACGCCAAAGACCTTCAACTGACGGCCCTTGAGACCGAGAACAAAGAACTGCGGACCAAGCTCGGCACCGGCACGGGCGCCCCTCCGACGCCTCCGGCCGGCGACCGCGAGACGACCGTCTACACCGAAACCGTCGGGACAGACGTGCTCTTCAGCGCCGGCAAGGCCACGCTGACAGCCAATGGCAGGACCAGACTCGCCAGCATTGCCTCAACACTCAGGAGCAAGTACCCCGGCCTGGCCGTGCGGGTGATGGGCTACACCGACTCCGACCCAATCAAGAAAACCAGGAACCTCTGGAAGGACAACCTGGACCTCTCGGCAAACCGCGCCATGGAGGTCACCCGGTATCTCTGGAGCAAGGGCATCCCGGCCTCGCAAATCGAAACGGTCGGCATGGGCTCCACGCACTTCGTTGCCTCCAACGCATCGAAGTCAGGCAAAACCAGCAACCGCCGGGTCGTAATTCTGGTAGTTCGCAAGTAACCCGCCCGGATTTGATCGGCCTTACATGATCGCCATAATTGATTACGACATTGGCAACCTTCGCAGCGTGCAGAAGGCCCTCGAGTACGTCGGTGCCGATGCGCAGCTCATAACGAAACCCGAGCAACTCGCCCGCGTCGATAAGGTCGTGCTTCCCGGCGTGGCCGCGTTCGGAGACGCCATAGAAGAACTGCGTTCCATGGGCCTGGTCGAACCGTTAAAGGAGGCCGTCGCTGGCGGCATGCCGTTTCTGGGCTTCTGCCTGGGCCTTCAGATGCTCTTCGATACCTCCAGCGAAAACGGCCAGAACGAGGGCCTGGGCATCTTGCCGGGCAAGGTCGTACGGTTCGATTTCAGCTCGGCCGAGCTCGCGGGCCATCAACTCAGCATACCGCACATGGGCTGGAATCAACTTCGCGTCGACAGTCGCTGTCCAATGCTCGACGGAATCGACGATGGCGCGTATGTCTACTTCGCCCACAGCTATCACGTCGTCCCGGACGATAAGACAATCATCGCCACGACGACCGACTATGGACATGAGTTCGTGTCCTCAGTCTGGAAGGACAATATTTTCGCCACCCAGTTCCACCCCGAAAAGAGCCAGGCCGTAGGCATGAGGCTTCTGGAAAACTTCGTCAAATTCTGAGCGTAAACAAGATCGAGACATCAGACTTCGCGCCCGGCATTTGGCGTTTAACATTCGATACTGATCCGCCATGGACATTCTTCCCGCAATTGATCTTCGCGATGGCAAGGTGGTTCGCCTTGCCCAGGGCGACTATGACAGGCAGACGACATACCACGACGACCCCGTCGCCGTGGCACAACAGTTTGTCCAAGCCGGGGCGAAGTGGATCCACATGGTCGACCTCGACGCTGCACGCACCGGCACGTGCGCCAACATCGAGGCAGTCCGCAGGGTCGTCCAGGCCGTCGACGCCCGAGTCGAACTTGGCGGCGGAGCGCGCAATACCGCCACAGTGGAAAAGATGCTCGAAAGCGGTGTCGCACGCGTTATCGTAGGCTCAGCCGCCATGAAGGACTGGCCTTGGTTCGAGGCCCTCGTCGCCGCCCGCCAGGACCTGGCCGGGCTCCTTGCACTGGGGCTCGACGCCCGCAATGGCCTGCTCGCCGCCCACGGCTGGACCGAGCAACTCGACACCTCCGCCGCCGACCTTGCCGCACGGACCCGCGGCTGGCCCCTGGGTGCCGTCGTATACACCGACATCGCCCGCGACGGAATGCTCACCGGCGTCAATACCGACGCCACCGCGGAGATAATCCGCGTTACTGACGTGCCAATAATCGCCTCTGGGGGCGTTGGTAGTCTCGATGACATCAGCCGGTGCGCGGGCATCGGCTGCGCCGGCGCCATTATCGGGCGGGCCTGGTACGAAGGAAAAATTGATCTTAAACAAGCTTGCGGACTGGCCGCCGGCACAATATGATTTCGAGCGAATTGGCGGGAAAAAACTTGTTTCCCGGGCCAAGCATGTTGTACTATGCAATGCGAGGAACGAATCACTACCCGACCGCCTGACGGGTTTGCGTATATATTGGGCGGTGCTTTTGTGTCGGGAGGGGCACAAAGGAGGGGCGAGCCTCGAAAGATCAGGCCTCGGCATTTGACTCTAGATCCGCACCACTCAGCGGCTTGATGGTTTCAATTAATGGATTTTTCACACTAGGTTCTTGCTTAGGAAGGTTTCTGCAATGAATCAGCAGTCTGCTGCCATGGATGACCAGACGAAAAAAGACAAGGCGAAGGAGCAGGAAGCCAAGCTGGTAATGGGCTCTGGCGTCCTGGAAATAACGGAAAAGGGCTACGGCTTCCTCCGCCAGGTGAAGAACCACTACCGCGCCACACCGGGCGATATTTTCGTGGGCAAAGACCATGTCCGACGCTCCGGTCTGCGCACCGGACTGTTCGTCGAGGGCAAGGTCCAGGCGCCGTCCAAGAAGAAGAGCGGACCCAAGCTGGAAATCCTTGTCAAGGTCAATGGACGACCCGCTGAGGAATATACCGACATCATCCCATTCCAGGAGATGACCGTCGTCGACCCGCACCCCATGATGAAGCTCGAAACGCCCGGCGGGACCATGGAAATGCGCGTGCTGGACCTCATCTGCCCAGTCGGCAAGGGCCAGAGGGGCCTGATAGTCGCCCCGCCGAGATCGGGCAAGACCATCCTCCTCCAGCAGATCGCCAACGCACTGTCCATCAACAACCCCGAGTGCCACGTGTTCATCCTTCTGGTCGACGAGAGGCCCGAGGAAGTCACCGACTTCCGCCGAAAATGCCTCAACGCCGAAGTCGTCGCATCAAACAACGACCAGGAAGTTTCCAGCCACGTCCGCGCCGCCGAGTTCACCATCGAACGCGCCAAGAGAATGGCCGAGTTCGGCCAGGATGTCGTCATTCTGCTGGACAGCCTCACGCGACTCGGACGGGCCTATAACCGCGCCATCGAGACCTCCGGCCGCACCATGACCGGCGGCGTGGACATTAGGGCACTGGAGATTCCCAAACGCCAGTTCGGCGCCGCGCGCAAGGTCGAAGGCGGTGGAAGCCTGACCATCCTCGCAACCGCCCTTATCGAAACCGGCAGCCGTATGGACGACCTGATCTTCGAAGAGTTCAAAGGCACCGGCAACATGGAACTCCAACTCGACCGCAAGCTAGCCGAACGTAGAATCTGGCCGGCTGTGTCGATACCCAAAACCGGCACGCGAAAAGAAGAACTCCTCGTCGACCCGTGGAAGCTGCCCAAACTCCACATGCTCCGGCGAACGCTCAGTACCCTCAGCGTGGACGAGGAACTGCCCCAACTCCTGCGTGCCCTTGAAAAGTTCCCCAGCAACGAGGAGTTCCTCCGCCACCTCGAAGCAATGGCCCGCTGACGAAGAAACTTCACCACAGAGGCGCTAAGGCCCAGAGGGCAACAAGCACACGAGTTTTGCCTTCGATGTGCATGAAGCGCCAATGGTCGACAACAAAAGTCCCCCAGCCACCTTCGGGGAGAACCACAAACAAAAACTGGCCGCACCCTTGTTCAAGGGCGCGGCCAGTTCAATTTGTCATGCAGCCTTAGGGGCGTCCCTTACGCAACGGCGTCCTTGGCGGCCTTGGCGATGCGGAACTTCAACGCCTTCTTCGCCTTGATCTTGATCTTCTCGGCGGTGGCCGGGTTGCGGCCCCAACGAGCCTTCCGATTCACTACGACGAGCTTGCCCAAGCCCGGAATCGTGAAGCCGACCTTCTTGGCTTCCTTGCACGCCAGTTGCACAAGGCTTTCCACGACCGCGACGACATCCTTCTTCGTCAGGCCAGTATCCTCTGCCAGCTTCGTCATGATCTGCGCCTTCGTCATCGCTTTGACAACCTTTGCCATTTCTCTCGCTCCTTCTTCTAGTAGGATGACCGAAAACTAAACATCTTGGTTTCGCCATATCTCCGACGGCCCTGAAACGTCCCTGAGCAACCGCCGCGACATGCCCCGGATCACACGATCCGAGATATACGGACTAATAGTCCATCTTACGTGCAACCCCGTCAAGCCCAAAAATCGCACTTGGGCCAATAAAATCAGGCGTCTCGTGAACCGCCCAGCAGTGGCCCGTGACTGTAACCTCATCGACAGCAGCGCAAAAACCCGCCTCGACCCGCCAAGCGCCCTTGTACAGGCCGGCCTAAATGCTATAGTATGCCTTCGCAACACCCAGGAGAGGTGCCGGAGCGGCCGATCGGGCGGCACTGGAAATGCCGTGTGCCTTAGGGTACCGTGGGTTCGAATCCCACCCTCTCCGTTGCAGCTTTACACAATCGCCATAATCGCCTTTACCATAAGGCGGTTATGGCGATTGTTTTCGACCCCAAAGCTCCCGATCGCCCCACTTCTGCTCAGCCGTTTACAGACAACCTGACCCGCTGCCGACGGGTATAACTTTCGTGTCCCCCCAAGGCCAAAGCCACTGGAATAACTGGTTACCTCGTACAGCAAGGAAACCGTAT
Source organism: uncultured Planctomycetaceae bacterium (assembly GCA_964564285.1). Classification (GTDB taxonomy): domain Bacteria; phylum Planctomycetota; class Phycisphaerae; order SM23-33; family SM23-33; genus JAUWQU01. The sequence continues at coordinate 12,334 of CAZMBZ010000064.1, forward strand.
ACCGTTAGCCTCTGGGCGACTTTCGTTTCAAGCCCTTGAAGCCCGCGTCGGCATCGAGGACCTTGCCCGGGCGAACCGGGCTGTGAGCAGTTGCGGCGAAACCGGCCAGTTTTTGAACGATGTCTGGATGATCCGCGGCAATGTTGTGGGCTTCCTCGACGTCGGCGCCAAGGTCGTACAATTCGAAGGTCTTGGACTTGGCTGGCTTGATCGCCTTGTAGTTACCCCATCGCACTGCCACGGACTTGGGGTCTTCCCAGTAAAGGTATTCGTGGGTCTGCTGCTTTCGTCCGGCGGCTTTTTCACCAAGTAGCGTGGGCACGATCGAAATCCCGTCGATATCCTTGGGCGATTCGACGCCGGCCAGTTCCGCCAGCGTGGGCATGATATCCGGGAAGTAGCACAGGTGATCGCTCACCTGGCCGGGCTTGATATGCTTGGGCCAGCGGACCAGGAACGGGATTCGAAGCCCGCCTTCATAGAAGTTGCCCTTGCCGCCTCGGAATCGCACACCGGTGACCGGATTCAGATTTGGGGCGAAGAACCCGTGCGGGTGCTTTTTATTGCAGAAGTACGGCTGACCCCCGTTATCACCGCAAACAAAGACGATGGTGTCCTCATCGATCTTCAGGTCCTTCAGCAGCCGCAGAATCTCGCCGACCATGCGATCGACCATCTCGACCATGGCCCCATATATCTGGGCGTCCTTGAGGCCTCTCTGGTTGGTCGCATCCCAATCGAAGTCCTTGTATCGCTGCCAGGCAGGCTCGTCGGCGGGGATGCCCCACAGTCCGTGCGGCGGCGTCCACGGCAGATAGCATAAGAATGGGCGGTCCTTGTTGGCCTTGATAAACTTGACCGCCTCGTCATAGATAACATGTTGCGCAAACGTCTTGCCGGTCTGAAAATCATCCGTATTGCCCGCCAGCGGGACGATCTCGCTGTTGCGGAGCAGGTATCGCGGGTAGTGCGTATGGGCGTGAACCTGATGGTAATAACCGAAGAACATGTCGAAACCGTGCTTTTCTGGAACGCCCGTGGTGCCTCGGTCGCCCACGCCCCACTTGCCGAACCCGCCCGTAGCGTAGCCGGCCTTTTTCAGCACTTCGGCGATGGTGATATCATCAGCGCGCAGCGCGAGTCCTCCCCTGTTGGCCCGGACGGTGGTGTGCCCGGTGTGCATCCCTGTCAGCAGACAACTGCGCGTCGGCGCGCACACGTTGGCCCCGGCCAGGGCCTGGGTGAATCGCATGCCCTCGCCGGCCAGTGCGTCAATGTTGGGCGTCCGTAAGATCGGGTGTCCCGCCCCCGACCATTCATAGTAGCCCCACTCGTCAAGCATGAGATAGATGATATTCGGCGGACGATTCGCCCCGGACTGCTCGGAACTCGATTGTGCGGCCTGCATGATTCTGGCCAATCCCCATGAACTCAAGGCGACTCCCGGCCCCAAGACCGAGAGAAATCGCCGCCGGGAAAGGTCATTGTTGGCCATATCAGTCTTCTCCTGTTTATCAATGCCAATGGTACCCGCCGCGCCGCCTGGACCGCTCCGTCCGGCAGGGGTGCCACTGGAAACCACCAAGTCGACGATACCATCACTTCAGTTACCAACATACACGCATTCCTGAGCCGAAAGAAGGGTAGTCAAGCCGCACCGGGCAGTGGTATACTCCGCGTGCCGTGCTTTTGGATGCCATCACGGTATCCTTGTCAACTATGCCAAAAGGGCTTCCGCAAATTCGGCAAACTCTCAGGAGTTAGAATATGAGACTCGGCAAACGGGGTATCAGACACCATCTATTCAGCATTGTCGCCGCGGCGGTAGTGGTTTCGCTGGCACCAGCGGCGATGGCCCAAAACAACGAGGCGTTCACCGACCAGAAGGTCGCCGAGGCCATCGAAGCCGGCGCCAAGTACTTGCTGTCTACCCAGCGAGATGATGGCAGTTGGGCACCGCTGGCAGTGGCAGGCCATCAGACCACCTACCAAGTCGGCCCGACAGCCATCTGCGCTTACGCGCTGATGGAAGCCGGCGTTCATCCGTCGAACCCGAAGATCGTCAAGGCCCTGACTTACCTGGCCAAGACGGAATCGGATATGACCTACTGCTTGGCATTCCGGGCGCTTGCGTTTTCAACCGCGATGAGGAAAGACCCCAAACAGTCCAAGTACCGAAAGATTCTGAAAAAAGACGCCCGCATGCTGTTGATGAGCATAGACGACGACGGCGGGTACTCCTACTGGGCGCGCGGACAGCAGAAGACGGGGCAGGCAACCTTCAATACAGCCACGGGCGGTCCGGACTACTCCAACTGCCAGTACGGCCTGCTTGGCGTATGGGCCGCGGCGCGTCGTGGCGAGGAAATACCCAGGAAGTACTGGGACATCATCCTGAAGTTCTGGCTCAGCCGACAACTCGCCGACGGCGGTTGGGGCTACAGTAAGGTTCTTCGCAAGGAGTCCTACGTATCCATGACCCTGGCGGGCCTGGCCAGCATTTACGTGTGCGTGGACAACATCCGCAACACCGCCAGCCTCACTTGCAAGGGCAACCAGGAGCTTCCCGCCGTAGCCAAGGGAATGGCGTACGTCTCGGAGCACTTCAACGAAATCCGAAGCAGGCCATGGTTCTACTACACGCTTTACGGCATGGAGCGAGTGGCACTGGCGACGGGGTTCAAATACTTCGGCACACACAATTGGTACAAGGAAGGCCGCACCGAACTGCTCACCAGGCAAGAGGCGGACGGTTCCTGGACTCGCGGCGCCGGCAGCCTCGGAGGCGGACCAAACGCGTCGACTTCCTACGCCATGCTGTTCCTGCTTCGCGGATCCAGGCCCGTGCTGTTCAACAGGCTCGAATACGACGGCGACTGGAACAACCGCCCGCGAAGCCTCGCAAATCTCACCCAGTGGTTCTCCAACGAGTTCGAGCACGATATGCACTGGCAGATCATCAACTTCGACGTGCCCGTCGAGGAATGGCACGACGCGCCCCTGCTGGTTATCACCGGTGCCAACGAGCCAAAGTTCACCGACGAGCAACTCGATAAACTTCGCACCTTCGTCTACCAGGGCGGAACGATCTTCAGCCTCGCCGAGTGCCGCGGGACGAAGTTCAAAAAGGGAATTCGAGAGGTCTACAAGAAGCTCTTTCCGGGCAGGGAACTCAAGGTCCTGCCTAAGGGCCATCCAATTTATGAAACCCAGTACAAGCTCTTCGGCCGACCCCAACTGATGGAAATATCCAACGGGGCCCGCCCGCTGGCAATCCATACCGACTTCGACCTCGTCCGCGCCTGGCAGGCAAACCAGTACCGCCTCAACAAGTCCTACTACACGACGGCCGCCAACGTGGTGGCCTACACCAACGACAAGGCCGCCCTGGCAGGTCAACTCCGAGGCCGAGGCACGTTTCTCTGGCCGGCAAAGGTCAAGAAGTCCCCGAGGAAGACAGTCAAACTTGCACGGCTCAAGCATAGCGGAAACTACGACCCCGAGCCGCTCGCCTACGAGCGTTTCTCGCGACTGATCGGGCAGGAATACCGAGTCAGATTAGATGTCGTCGGACCCATCGAGATATCGGAACTAGCCGACAGCAAGGCGCAAATCGCCACCTTGACGGGAACCGGACCGCTCGAGTTGACCGACGCGCAGAAAACCGCGATAAAGGAATGGCTCGAGGCCGGCGGGACGCTGCTGATCGACGCGGCCGGGGGAAACGCCGAGTTCTCCAAGTCCGCCGAGGCCATTTTCCTGAAGATCTGCAACCAAGCCTCGTTGAAGCTGCTGTCCTCAATGTCTGACTTTTACCGGCTCAAGGGCCTGGAAATAGAGAAAGTCCACTACCGCCACGAGTCATCTGGATCGCCGCGGCTTCGCGTATTGAAGATGAAAGATCGCGTGGCGGTTTACTTCAGCCGCGACGACATCACTTGCGGCCTGATCGGCGTGATGTGCCATACGATCAACGGCTACACTCCCACGACGTCCGTCGCGCTTCTGCGGAACCTTGTGGTTCTCACCGCTGGCGAGTCCGGCGAAACGTTGGCCAGCGGCACGGGCGAGACGGGCTCGGGCAGCGACGAGGCTTTCGTCGCAAGCGCGCGCACCCAGGACGACAAGGCATCCCTTGCCCTCGACGGCGACCCGAAGACCAAGTGGGAAACCGGCAGACCGATGAAAAAGGGCGACTGGTTCCAGGTCGATCTTGGCAAGATAGTCAAGATAAAGTCGATAGAGTTGGACACCCGAGAATCGCCAAAGGACTTCCCAAAGACATACCAACTGAAGCTCTCACTCGACGGAACCAGGTGGGCCAGCAGCCCCAAGCCCCTGCCTGGCGGCCCGGCCAGGAGACTGACATTCCGCTCCGGACAGCGGGCACGGTTCGTTCGCTTCGAGGTCGCCAGTATCGACGGCGACCAGCCGTGGTCCATCCACGAAGTCCGCCTCGTCACCACCGACAGTCAGTCGAAACCAAAGGAAGTAGGCGGATCCGACTGACCGGGTAGTCTGCCTGCCTCCAGGCGAACAAGGCAAAATTACCAGCGCGATAAACAACCCCTGCTCGCTTCAGCAAGCAGGGGTTGTTTATCGAAATACATAATTGCTCATTGAGTCGCCTTAACTCCGATATCCCGGATTACTTCTGAGGCTTGCCGAGACGCTTGAGTATGCCTTGGGCTCGCCGGCGGATACGGTTGCTTCGCGTTCCGGCAATCAGCTTTCGGGCCGCGGCCGCAGCGGCCTTGGGGGCCGAACCCGCAATGCGATCAGCGATATTGAGCATTGCAAGCTCTGCCTCGCCCTTGACGCCGGAATCACCAAGCAGGCCCTCGACGACCTTCAGAGCGGCCGGCGTATCCAAGCCTCCCAGCCCGGCCAGGATGAGCTTCTTGTCATCAGCGCGATTGGCCTTGGCGAGAACGCTCTTGTAGATTCCGAGCTTCTGCTTTGCGGGCCTCTCCGCCGATGCCAGCAGGCCAACGGCGCCGCGAAGCGCCAGAACGCGGTGAACCTCGGTCTTGGCGTCGTCGATCAGCGTCAACAGTACATCGATCGCCTGGGCGTCTGGCCATGCGGCCAGGGCGCGGATGGCGGCATCCTTGACGCCCGCATTCTTTTCGCCCAAGGCGGCCTTTACGGCCTGGAAGGCCTTTGGTCCGCCGATTTCGCCCGCGGCAGCCAGCAGGACCATCTTCGTCTGGTCGGATTTCGCCGCCTTCAGCTTTGCCACTACCACGTCAGCCTGGGCGGACTTATCTGAAACTCTGCGGCTGACGAGCACCACCGTACGCTGCGCCTCGGCACGAATGGCGTCATTGCCTGCCGCAACGAGAAGCTCGACAATCGCGGGCAGATCAGCCGGCGTCCCGAGCCGGCCTAGCGCCTTAATTGCGGCGACCTGAACGCTGGCGTCCCTGTCGCGTGCGCCTGCCATGAGTACGGGCGTGATCCCTTCTGCCTTGCGATCGGCCAGGACCGCAATCAGGACCGCTCTCGGGGCGGGTGCGGCCGTCTTCATCGCCCGCAGAATTGCCGGATTCACGCCGTCACCGCGAAGCAATCGCAAGCTACCGGCGGCAGCCTGGGCCTCGCTGCCCTTGCCATCGGCAAGGCCCTTGCAGAGCAAATCCACACACGTAACGTCGCCGACCTTGCCGAGTGCCCTGATGGCCGCCAGGCGAACATTGGCGGAGTCACTGGATGCAGCCTTGATGATTGCAGGCATGGCAGCCTGGTCGCCACGGTCGGCCAGGGCGGATATCAGCGGCGCCTGGCAGTCGGCGGGGAGCTTTGGAAGCAGCTCAGCCAAACGTGCGCTGACGCCCTCGCCCTTGAGCAATGGAACCCGGGCAATCACCGTGCCTCGCAGGACGGTATCCTTGCTGGAGAGGGTCTGGACAACCAAAGCGGTCGCGTCAGACTTCGCCGAAAGCAAGCCCACAAGCGCGCCAACTCTGGCTCGCCTGGGCCACTGCTCGCCTCGCAGTTGCTCGTAGATTTTGACCGCATCGGCGGTCTTGCCGGAAC
>CAZMBZ010000065.1:0-18235 GCA_964564285.1 uncultured Planctomycetaceae bacterium
CGCGATTGCTTGGGGTGTGATTCTCTCAATCTGTGTCATCTTCGCGAAGGAACGGCAGACGCAAGACCGTTGAGTCTGCCGCCTTACCAATCGCCCGTCCCCTTATTAGAATCATTTCGCTTTTTGGTCAGTTCTGGCGGCAGTGTCAAACACATAGACCTCGCCACAATTCGAGTCATCTCTAAGAAAGCCTTTCAGTGCAGCACCCAGAAACGCTCTGGTATCGGCAACTGCGACGCACTGCCCAAATGCATCAAGAGACGGCGCATTGCCGGTAGTCAGCCTGCCGAGCAGCTCCAATGAGCCAGTATCATAGGCGTAAGCTGCGCCGCTGCATCTATCCGGGTCTTCGGACGCAGCACCCACAATGATCCGTTCTTCCGACACGGCGACCCCTACGCCGAACTTTTCCGCTATCCTTGCCCCTGACCCTCGAAGCTTCCCCAACAGTGTTGCACTTGGAATGTCGTACACGAAGACCATTCCCTGTTCTTTGCTCCGTGGAGGCGTAGGAGCACCTACAACCAACGTATCCTTGAATATCGCCACGGAGAAGCCAAACTGGCAGTTGTTACGGCCGACTGGCGTAGCGAACACCGTAGCCCTCGTTCCTGTTGCCCGGTTAAAGACAACTACAACTCCCGGGTACTTCGCATGCGGCGCCGTGACGTGGGGAGTGCCTACTGCGATATTGTTATTGGATATCGCGACTGATTGCCCAAACACATCTCCTCCCACAGGCTGCTTCGCCCGCAACACATGAACCCTCCGGCCGGAGCTGCTGTCGAATACATGAACAACTCCTTTCCTTTCGGCATCTATTCCCCCCACAGCCACAAGACCCGCTTTGAATGCAAGTCCACCGATCATTGTCCACGGAGAGTTAGCGTCGGCCAACACAAATCTACCTTTGAGTTTTTGCCTCTCAAGGTCGAACACGTATGCGACTGGTTGTGTATAGTTGACAACACACACAACCTCGCTTCCATCCGCTGCTATCACTGGCTCCGCTCGTGGCTGCAGGTCGCCTGGGAGATGCAATGCACCCCTATATTCGCCTGTTTCTGGATTGTATAACGAGAGCGATGTGGCCGCCGACGATACGATTAGATGGTTGTCCGTAACGGCAAGATATGCCCCAAAGCCTGACACCGGCAACCCTTTCGGCGCGCGTATTCTTACTGCAGGCGTAAGCGTCTTTGCATGCTCGATAGGATCCCGGCTATAGCATATCGCCAACACAATACACAGCGACAGAAGGCCTACGCCTGTAACCAGCAATGATGCCCTCTTTGTCTTCATGCCCTGAAACATCAGTCATTTCCTACCAAGGGTTTGTCTCCAGAGACCGGCGGCATGGACCCAATCCACGGGTTATAGGCTAGCATCCACCGTCTACTCTCCCCCCGTCAGGTCGAAGGTTACGCTGTAGGTTTCGCCGTCGAACTCGGTGTTTACCTTGTAGCCTGAGTTGTGGAAGATGTTCAGCATCGGGCGGTTGATTGGCAGGACCTTGGCGTAGAACTTTTGCACGCCGCGCTGCTTGGCGACTGTGGCGAGGTATTGCAGCAGGAAGGTGCCCATGCCCTTGGCCTGCCATTCGTCCTGGACCAGGAACGCTACCTCCGCAGCCTGCGTGTTGGGGTCTAAGTAGTACTGGGCGATGGCGACGATTTCTTCCCCGGCCGGGCTGGGGACGACGCCGATGATGGCGAGGTCGTTGCGGTAGTCGATGTTCGTGAGCTTTTGCACGGCCTTGTGAGGGAACGCCATCGAGTACGTGAAGTACCTCGTCTGGACGGACTCCTTGCTGAGCGAGTAGAGCATCTCGGACATCGCTGGCTCGTCGGTCGGCCTGACCGGGCGGAAGAATATCTGCGTGCCATCCTTGAGCACTTCGTAGTGCTCGAGTTCCTCGGGATATTGGACCTGTTCCCAGGGCAGTTCGATCTGGTCGGCGGGGACGTACTGCTGGGTCTTGGCGGCCTCGATGAGCCCGTTGCGGAACTTGGGATGGGCGATGTTTATCAGCGACAGCACGCGGTCGCGGATGCTTCGACCGTGGAGGTACGCGATGCCGTATTCGGTGACGACGTAATGCACGTCGCCGCGGGTGGTAACTACTCCTGCGCCTTCAGTGAGGTGCGGGACGATTCGCGAGACGGTATCGTCCTTGGCGGTCGAGGGCATGGCGATGATGGCCTTGCCGCCCCGGCTGCGCGCTGAGCCGCGGATGAAGTCCACCTGCCCACCAATGCCGCTGTAGAACCGATAGCCAAGCGAATCGGCGCAGACCTGCCCGGTGAGGTCCACTTCGAGTCCGACGTTTATGCCCACCATCTTGTCGTGCTGGGCGATGACGAACGGGTCGTTGACGTACTCGGTCGGGCGGAACTCGAAGAACGAGTTGTCGTCGATGTAGTCATAAAGCCGCTGGCTGCCCATGCAGAAGCTCGCCACCACCTTGCCGCGGTTGATGGTCTTCTTGGTGCATGAGATCGCGCCGCACTCGATGAGGTCGATGATCCAGTCGCTGAACATCTCGGTGTGAACGCCGAGTTCCTTCTTGTCCTTGAGGAACTCGGCCAGGGCTTGGGGAATCCGCCCGATGCCGCACTCGATCGTGCTGCCGTCGTCGACGAGGCGGGCTATGTTCTGGCCGATGCGGCGCAGGGCCTCCGTCGGCTTGGGAACCGGGGTTGTCACCAGCGGCTCGTCCTGGGGCACGAGCATGTCGATCATGTTCACGTGGATGAAGCTGTCGCCGAGGGTGCGGGGCATGTTGGCGTTTACCTGGGCGATGACGATCTTGGCGTTGTCGGCTGCCGACTTGGTGATGTCCACCGACACGCCGAAGCTGCACAGTCCGCTGGCGTTGGGAGGACTGACGCTTATCAGCGCGACGTCGATTGGCATTCGTCCGGACTCGAACTCGGCGGGGATTTCCGACAGGAAGATCGGCGTGTAGTCCCCGAATCCCTGGTCCAGGGCGTGGCGGACGTTGTCTGCCACGAAGAAGCTGTTCATCTTGAACCGCTCGCGGTACTTCTCGTCGGCGTAGGGGGCGTCGCCGACGGTGAGCAGGTGGATTATGTGCGCATCATAGATGTGTTTGGAATGCTCAGCCAGGGCCCGGACGAGGTGCTGAGGCTGGGCGCAGCCCGTGCCGATGAAGATGCTATTTCCCGACGTGATCTTTTTGACCGCCTCGGCCGCGGTGGTGATGCGGTCCTTGAACCGATCTTTCCAGTCAAACACCTGTGCCATGGTTCGTCTCCACCTTTATTCGCGTATCGACGGCTATGGGGGTCGTGCCCTCGGGGCCGACGACGTAGGGGTTGATGTCCATTTCCTGGATTTGCGGGAACTCGGTTACAAGTTGGCTAAGTCGCTGGAGGCCCTCGGCGATGGAGTCGATATCGACGCTTTCCTCGCCTGGGCCGCCCTTGAGCATCTGGTAGGTCCTGGTGCCCAGGAGCATTTCCTTGGCCTCCTCGCCGGTCAGCGGGGCCAGGTAGAACGCGACGTCCCGGAGGACCTCGACCATCACGCCGCCCGTGCCGAACATCATCAGCGGGCCGTAGTGCGGGTCGCGGTTCATCCCGAGGATCACTTCCTTGCCGGACTCGCACATTTCCTGCACCAGCACGCCGAGGATCTGGGCGGTGGGTCTCTTTTTGGGTATGCGGTACATCATCAGGTCGAAGGCGTCCATGACGGACTGGGGCGTGGTAAGGCCCGTGCGAACGCCACCGACCTCGGCCTTGTGGATGATGTCCGGCGACCAGATCTTCAGCACGACCGGGAAGCCTATCTGCTGGGCGAAGTCCACCGCCTGTTCGGCCGTCGTGGCGACCATGCCCTTGGGCGTGACGAACCCATAGGCGTCGAGGATGTCCTTGGCTTCCATCTCGCCGACTTCGGTATCGCCCAGGCGAATGTGGCGGGCGATGATCTTCTCGACCTTGCGGCGGTTTACAGGGAAGAGCTTGACCACTCGCTGGGGGCGGCTTCGCCAGCGGGAGTATTCCGCCATGGCCTTGATCGTGGCGACGGCGAACTCGGGCGACTTGTAGTTTGGCACGTGGCCATTGCGGAGGATTTCGATCGCCTCGGCGACTCTGCCCGCCCCGAGGAAGCAGGCGAGGATGGGCTTGTCGGTCTTGGCGTTGGCGACGCGGACGACCGCCTCGGCGGTCTTGTTGCATTCGGTCATCGCGTGTGGGCTCAGCAGGACGATGGCGCTGTGGACGTTCGGGTCGTCGAGGACCACGTTCAGCGCGTGCTCGAACCTGTCGGCCAGGGCGTCGCCGAGGATGTCCACCGGGTTGGAAATGCTCGCGGTCGCGGGGAGGTTTTCTGCGAGGCGGGCGTGGGTTTCGTCGCTGAGGGTTGCCAGTTCGAGCCCGGCGCGTTCGGTCGCGTCGGCGGCCATGATGCCCGGTCCGCCCGCATTGGCGACCACTGCGACGCCTCGTCCGGCGGGCAGGGGCTGGCTTGCGAACGCCCTCGCGTAGTCGAACTGCGCCGTCACCGACTCGCACCGCACCACGCCCGCGCGCTCGAAGACGCACTCGTAGGCTCGCTGCGTGTCTGCCAGTCGCCCGGTGTGGCTGGACGCGGCCATGGCGCCGGCGCCGGTCTCGCCGGATTTCACCAGCAGGATCGGCTTGTCCCGGCTGATGCGTTCGGCCTCGCGGATGAAGGCGTCGCCGTCGGCGATGGTTTCCAGGTATCCGGCGATTACGGAGGTCTCCGGATCCTGGCCGAACGCCTTGAGTACGTCGAGTTCGCCGATGTCGGCCTTGTTTCCGATGCTGATAAGCTTGCTGAAGCCGATCCCCGAGTTGCGGGCCATGTCCACGATGGCAGCCAGCAGCGATCCGGACTGCGAGAAGAAGCCGATCGATCCCGCCGCCGGCAGGGGGCCGCCGAATGAGGCGTTGAGCTTGCGGCTGGGGCACATCATCCCGAGGCAGTTGGGCCCGATCATGCGGATTCGCTGGCTGCGGACGAGTTGGAGTATGTCCTGCTCGAGCTTGGCGCCGGCCTCGTTTACTTCCTTGAAGCCCGACGTGATGACGATTATGTGCTTTGTGCCCACCTTGCCGCACTGGCGGATGGTCTCGGCGACTGCCTTTGACGGCACGACGATCACGACGAGGTCGGGCGCCTCGCCGATGGAAGCCAGGTCCGGATAGCACTTGAGGCCCTCGACCTCGTCGGCGCTGGGATTCACAGGCCAGATCGGACCGGGGAACCCGCCGCGAACAAGGCTGACGAGTATCTCATGGCCGGTCTTGCCGTGTTTGCGACTGGCGCCGACAACGGCCACGGATTTGGCATCAAAGAATCCCTGAAGGCTCATTTATGGCGATAATCCTTTCCGGCACTTGTTCGGCGCGGAGCCTACAGGCCGTGGTACTCGAATACATTCTTCCTGACCTTCTCCACGGTCGCATCGACGGCAGGGCCCACCTCGGCCTGCTGGGCTTCGGTGGTTACGAGCTGGCGGTCGCGAAGGCCGCCCGCCCAGTCCGACGTCTCCATCATCACCCCGCCCAGGCCGAGACCCATGTCGGCGGAGTGATCATCCTCGCCGCACAGGACCAGCCAGACCAACGCGTAACCACGAGCGGAGTTCTCAATATGATATCCGCCCCCGCCGGTGACCAGTAGCGGCTTGCCGATATCCCGCACCAGGCGGACCGCCTCCGCGTAGGCGTTGTTGGTCAGCGACATGTGCGTCAGCGGGTCGCCGGCCAGGCAGTCCATGCCCACCTCCATCACGATGATGTCCGGGTCGAACGCGCCTATCAGCGGTGGGGCGATGGCCCGGAAGGCCCGCAGGTACGCATCGTCATAGACCCCGGCGGGCATGGGCACGTTGGCGCTGAAGCCCGTGCCGTCGCGCTCGCCGATCTCATTCTCGAAGCCCGTGCCCGGAAACAGCGTCTTGCCGCTCTCGTGGAACGAAAGCGTAAACACGTCCCGGCGGTCGTAGAATGCGTCCTGAACGCCGTCGCTGTGATGGGCGTCGATGTCCAGGAAGAAGACCCGTTTCCCCGCGGCTGCGAGGTGCTCGCAGGCGATGACGACGTCGTTTATGTAGCAGAAGCCCGACGCGTGTGCGGCGTGTGCGTGATGAAGCCCGCCCGATGGATTGAACGCGATGTCCGTTTCGCCTGCCAGCAGGAGCTTCGCCCCGGTGAGCGTTGCCCCGGCGACGAGGGCGGCGTGCTCGTACATGCCCAGGAAGATCGGCGTATCCGCCGTGCCGAGTCCCATGAAGAGCCCGTCGGTGTCAAGGTAGCCCTGCGGCGCCTTTTCCAGCGCGTCCAGATAGGCCTCGTCGTGGAACGTGAGCAGCTCCTGTCGATTTGCCGGCGCGGGCGCGAGTTCGCTACGACCGGTGCCGCTTAGCAGGCCCATCGAGGCGAGCATCTTGCGAGCCTGAGGCGCGCGCGACGTGTTGAAGGGGCACTCCCGAGGATACGAGTATTCCTCGAGTTCGGGACCGTGTATGAAGATCGCTCGATTCGGTTCCATAAGCTCACGCAGACTTGCCATCGGCAACCGGCCCGTACGGAGAATCCGCACCGGGCAAACGCCGACCATACATAACTCTACATGCATCGACGCCGTCAGGCAAGTGGCGAGCAAACGACGACCTTGTTATTTGACGATCTTTAGGATCTGCCTGAACACCTCGCTACCTGCGGGCCCGGACGGTTCAGGCTGCGATCAGCCACACGATATTTCGCTCTACTGCCTCGTGAATACAAGAACTTCGCCAGGGCGGGTCTTCAATGTCACGACGCCGGCAGCGTCCGGTTTGAGTGACTCGGCGGGACCGGCTCCGCGCCGCACGGCGATCTTTGGCCATGGACTCAAAAGCCGCAACGATCCGCCGACTTCGGAAGTGATCTCGACCTTAACCACCTCGCCGCCTTTCTGCTCCGCGGAGACCAAAAAGCCGCCCTGGCCCCGAAGACCGGCGAAGCTCGCATCCTTGTCGGCAGGCCAGCACGGGAAGACGCGAATCGTATTGCCGACGCTCTGCATCAGGTACTCGTTGATAAGCCCCGCAATGCCGATCATCTCCGGCATGAAGGTGCCATGCCCGTGGCCTGCCCATACGAACAACCCATTGGGCAATTCACGGGAAGCAAACCACTTTCTTGCCTCTGTCACGCCTTCGGGCATGGAAAGGCGTGCCCTTGCGATATTGAACATAACATGCGCATTGGCGTTACGGAAACGAGTCGCCTTGATGGTGCGTTTGAATAGTGCCTTTGTCGAATCAGGAGAGAACCAGGTAACCTGATCGCACGGAAACACCGGGGCCGCGGGCACGGTAATGTTGTGTTCGGGGATATATTCGCCGCCCAGCGAATCGACGACGATTTCCTCGCCGTTGTGTACTATTGTAGGATACTCGCCGAGTAGTTTCTTGGATGCGCGACACCGCTGGACCAGGTCCTTGTCAACCTTCAGCGCACTGGCCGCCTCGATGAGGGCATCAAATGTGTAGTGGAAATAAGCAATATCGAAGGGGCAGTTGAATATCCCCATCGGAGGGTGTTCTGGACTGAAGGATGGCCCCAGGAGGACCTTGCCCTTGGCATCGGTCTTACACTTGTCCATGAAGGAAACATAGAACGTCGCCGCCTCCCGCAGGAAGGGATATATCTTCTCCTTCATATATTCCACATCGCGGTCGCATTGGTACTTGTGCCACATGCTTTGCAGCGTCATTCCCGCCAGCCCGATGGTCAGCCCCCAGGGATTCATGGACATCTGCCGCTTGTTCTTGCTCTTGCAGTCAGCGGGGTCCGGCTCGTGAAGAAACGAAGATATGGGCACGTGCAGGCCATCAACGCCGTAGGTCTCCCTGGCCAGGTTCTTGAACCGGGGGATCATGTCATTGTTATAGGAAATCCACGGATCGGCCAATTCGCAGTGGTTGGATGCGGGCAAGGGCCAAAATGCCTGCCAGGTATTGTAGTTGTGATGATAATCCGCGTGCCACGGCGTCTTGTCGGTGGCAAGAGGAGGCAATATCCCCACCGGCGCCGCGCCGGGTCTGCACACCGTATGGGCAAAGTAAAGTGTTCGATACCACCAGCGCTCGATGACCTTGTCTTCCAATTGCACGCCGCTGCGAGACCAATACTCCCGCCAGAGTTGCTCATGTTTCGTGATGAGCGTGTCCTCTCGTTCGGCAATCGTGTTCCTGGCCAGCGTAATGGCATGTTTCAGGACGTCGCCTCCGTCGATATCGAAAGAAGTAACCAGCGAAATGGCCTTCACGTTGCCTTTGGTCGCGACAGCCAGGGCGTAGTCCATACCCTTGTAATCCATATCACCGGGCATCTTCATCAGCAACCATTGCACACCGTCCGATGCTCCAAACGTCGCATCCGGCAGAGTTTTTGCCTTGATTTCTTCCAGAGTAACCGCGTGCTTGCTGTTGATCAAGAGTACATTTCTATCATGCAGAACGCGCAGCGAAGTATTGGCCTTTCCCGCCGAAGTGACATTAACAGCGCCTCTGCCGATATCAAGGTTCGCAGTCATATCTTCAGGAACAGGCCCGAGGCGCAGCCCAGCCGCGCAACGAGGCTGGGGGTATATGCGATCATAACTTGGAGACGCTTTTACATGACCTGTAATCTTGTGGCTGACGAGATCCACACGCGGCAGTTCGCCGTCTTTCGATGTGTCAACGCGCGCATCCCATATATCGTTCTTTGTGATGCGCATAAACAGGCCATTGTCTTTTACCCAGACAATACCATACAGATCGCCGTTGCCGAGTATCAAGCCCTCGCGCTGGCCATCCCGCATTGTGGCAATTGTTACATTGGCATTTTGCAGGGAATCGTGAAAAGGAATGCTGTCTTGTGCGGCACAACCGCAAAAGCAGGGCAAGTTGAGCGACATGACGATGATCCCTATGAATGTATTGTGTAACTTCATGTGTGTTCCTTCGAATCGTGCCTGTGTCGAGCGCCAGCGGCCAGCGTTCCCGACGATTCTATGACCATCATCGAGATCGGCAAGCATTTTTCTTCTCGGCGCCCGTCGATGCCGGCCGGAATGCACGCGGTTCGAGACGACTTCGGGAGTGCGCGTTGCGGAATCGCGAATGGATGGAGACGGCGCTCTGAATCCAACAAGGCCAAGGCCGGCATGCGGCCCAGGTCGCAATCCAACCTGCCTACCGGCAGGCAGGTCCAAAGCACTGTCTGCGCTACGCGGACTCCATCGTGGCGATCCCTGCTGACCGATCCGCCCGGCCGGCTGGCTCGGCCTGCAACTTGCCCTTCGCCCTGCGGGCCGAACGGAAAAGACGCAAGAAGGGTTTCTAAAACCTGTTTCGCCGAAGAATCTTCGTTTTCCAAACGGGCAGCTAAGTTCCGATGTTACGGGGGTAGGGGCAGAGTTTTTTCTGGCTGCCAAGCCGGCTGTCAACGTCGTGTCCCTATTGCACTTGCGAAAATCTTGGGTTGACGGCGGGGCATCTCTGGGGATTTTTCCGGAAACTTTTGGCGTTCTCGTGCGTCTATGTTTACGAACCGTGGCTTGGATGCATTGCTGCGCGATGCCGCATCGCCGCAGATTTTGAGCATTATCGTAGGGGTGCAGTCAGACCTCATCGTACGAACAACAAATCGCTTGCCCGTCGTTTGGGCAGGAAAATGTAGTGTTGGTGCTTGTTGCTTAAAAGGAGATATGCAATGTCTTTCAAACGGACTGGATGGTTTGTGACGGCGATCGCCGCCTTGTTCATCTCCGCCTCGGCCAACGCCGAGACCATCGTTTACCAGGACACTTACGATGAGGACGGAATAGACACCAATGTCGGCATCGGCGGAGGTGCGGTATCGATCAATACCAGCCCGATCTCATGGGCATGGGCAATTGGTGGGTGGATCGACGATGGGAACCTGAAGTATCAACGGAACGGCGGCAGTGGCGGGATCTCCGGCGGTTCCTATTCGTTAAGCGCCTTCGACTTTTCCGGCGGTTTCACCTTGGAGGTAACCTACAACGCCGTTAATAGCCAGGACAGATTTTCGATGGGCCTGATGAAAGAGGTTGCAGCCGAAGATAGAACTGCATATGCCGCGATATGTACTTCAGGAGCTACCACCAACAACGGCATATACTTCAATGCTTTTGCATACGACAGTAGAGGCAGATACCCCAATGCCTCGGGACTCCAATGGGCAGCGGTAGGCGATGCAAACGCAGTGGTACAACTCAGCGATGAACAGAGCAGGGAGACCGGAGTGCATGCGCTTGTCCTGGAAATGGACACCGAAAGCAACTGGTCCTACAGCATCGACGGTAACACCCCGACGACCGGGCAGATTGACGGCGACGGTTTCGACCTGAGCAAGAACTATCGTTTTGTAACCTATTCTCAGGGCAGCGGCCTTAACATGATACAGTCCGTAACGTTAACCAGCCATGCGGACAACGTGCTGCCCGGCGACGCCGACGGCGATGGCGATGTCGACGCGGCTGACTACATCATGGTCAAGACGCACTTCGGTGGCGCGCCCGCAGCCGGCACCGAGGGGTCCGGCGGCGACTTCGATGGCGATGGCACGGTGGATTGGGGCGACCTCCAGACGCTGATGAGCGGCCTGAACGACGCCACGGCTGGCGGCGCGCCAGTTCCCGAACCCGCGACACTGATAATCTTGGCCGCAGGCCTTCCTGCTTTGTTGAAGCGCAGGCGACACGTCAGGTCGTAGCTTAAGCGACTTGTGACGGCGTAGAGCAGCGAAGACGGAAGACCGACGCCGGGGATGAAGCCCCGCGATTGTGATTGAGATTCTCGGCCGGGCCAGCGGGCACTTAAGCTGGCCAGGTAAGATCGAACAAGGGCGAGATGCCCGTACAGACAGCACGTGTTTAGAGTCAATCTGCTCCGAGAGATGCCTCCTCTCATTATGGCCAACACGACAAGCGTTCTGTGCGGCTCTCGCCCTCTTTGTTTTTCTCCACCGCCCCCACCCGTTGATCCCGGCCGGGACGGACGCGGTTCGGGACGGCTTTATGGAGTGCGCGTGGCGGAATCCCGAAGGGATGGAGACACCGCTTTGGATCGAACAAGCCCAAGGCCATCGCGTGCGCACACTTGGAATCCAACCTGCCTACCGGCAGGCAGGTCCAAAGCGATGTCAGCGCCGCGCGCACTCCAAAAATGAAGGCGTATGGGTTGCCGCACTATGTTGATGGAGGCATGCTCGCGACGCCCCCGCCCCGGCCAAAGAGTGGCAGTATTGGACACGCAAGAGGTCCAAGGTCTCGCAACTGGGGGTGAGCGACCGGAGTTCCCGGGCAGTCGCTCCTGAGTTCGCAAGGGGGCGGGAAACCGGGTTGCACAAAGGTGGGGAGCGTGTGTGTCGCTATTGCGGGGTATTGGGGTTGTGGCCCAGATCCCGGGCTGGCAGGTCGCGATGGATTTCTTCGGCGGTGGTGTCCGGCCTGACGTTGACGGTAATGACTTCCGCGCCATGTAGCCGGTAGTGGGCCAGCAGCGGTTCGGTGCGGGCTGCGTAGAGTTCGAGCTTGCGCTCGACGCGGGCGGGGTGGTCATCGACTCGACCCTCGCGGTCGCCGCCGGCGTTGGCGGACAGGCGGGCGAGAACGGTCGCCGGCGTGCAGGCTAACTCGATCACCGTACGGACCTCGACAAGGTGATCGACGTCGTCGGCCTGTCCGACGTGCCGAGGCAGGCCGTTAAGGATGATCCAGTCGCCCGGCCCGGATTTACGCTCGCTAATAAACGACCGGAGGATCGTTTCGGCTATGTGGAAATGTTTATCCTCCAGCAGGGCTCCTCGATCGAGAATGTCGGCGACGAATGCGAGGTCATCGGCGGCGAGTTCGGCGACTTCCAGCCGCCCGTCTGCGATCTGCCGCAGGCGCTCGCCGAAGTCGAAGTGCAGGCATCGCACGGTCCCCAGGCCGCGAGCCTGGAGCAACTCACCCAGCGGGGTCTTGCCCGATCCCGTCGGTCCCAGCAGCAAGATGGCCTGAGGCTTGCTCACGGTCTACGCCCTCGGGTGCCTGCCAACATTAAATAGGGACGCTGACCATTTTCTGCCAACGGTGTGCGATGCGCCAAGCATATCTAAGTTACGTTTAATAATATGGTTGTGTCCGTAAAAAATGGTTAGCGTCCCTATTTAATGTTGGTTGGCAGGTGGAAGGTGTCCTGGTTGCTGTCGGTCAGTTCTGCCAGTAGCGGGACGATCCGCACTTCGGGAAAGGTCTGCTGAACGGTGCTGGCGGCGTGGGTGAGGTCTTTCCTGTGATGGGCGAGTTCATCTTCGCGCGAGTCGAAGGTCAGGTTGGCGTAGGCGCCGCAGTTCTCGTGGTTGATCAGGTAGATCGTTCGGACGCCGTGGGTTTCGATGGCGATTCGCAGGTCGCGCAGCAGCGATTGATCGGAGTCGCCTTCGGGACGGATGAGGTCCTGCACGCTGCCGGCGCGGGTGATCACGTCGCAGTCGCCCCCGAGGCCCGCGACGAATCGCCCGATAAGGTCGCTTCCGTCAGGCCGGCGGTGGAGGCGGTAATCCTCGCAGGTCACCAGGCACGCATCGCATTTTCGTTCCATGGATATGTCTCCATCGTGGCAGCGAAAAAAAGCACAAGCCCCCGGATCCGCAGCCCGGGGGCTTGTGAGGCATCTCACATAACATGCGGCTTGCGCCTGTCGGACGCCAGGCCTTCGCAGACTAGCTTGCCGGCAGGGCGATGGGCTTTGGATGGCGGATGAAGAGCACCAGCAAGGCGGCCGCCAGTACGGCCACGCCGCAGATGGTGAACGCCAGCGGGAATTTGCCCATGTCTCCGAGCTTGCCACCCAGCAGGGGTCCGAGGATTCCGCCGACGCCGTAGCTGAGGAAGACCCATCCGTAGTTCTGGCCGATATACTTCGTGCCGAACGTATCGGCGGTGATGGACGGGAAGAGGGCGAAGTTGCCGCCGAAGTTGAAGCCGATCAGCGCCGCGCCGAGGTACAGCAGCCCGGGCGTTCCCGCCATCCACTGGAAGCAGATCACCAGCACGCCCTGCGTGGCGAGCATCACGAATATCGACAGCTTGCGACCCAGCTTGTCGCTGAGCGTACCCCAGGCGATCCGCCCGATGCCGTTGGCGAGGGAGAAGAATACCGCCATCGCCAGGCCGGAGGCCTCACTGGCGGCCTTCCACTCCATGCCGCCGGACATCATGGCTTTCATGGGGAAGGCCTTCATCAAACCGATGCTCATCAGCCCTGCCCCCGCGCCGAAAACGAAGCACAGGAAGATCATGTAGAACTGCGGCGTGCGAAGCATCTGCCCGGTGGTGTAGTCCACCATGCCGGCGACGTGCTTGCCGGATGCGTCGGCCACGGGAGGCTCCCATCCGGCGGGCTTCCAACCGGCGGGGGGGTTCTTCATCCACATCGCCCCGATCGTACACAGCAGGAAGAAGATCGCGCCGTAGATGATGAACGTTGTGCCCAGGCCCATGGTCGCGATCAGCGAGCCCCACGTGCCGGCCAGCTTCACCCACAGCAGCGCCCCGAAGCCGAAGCCCGCCACGGCCAGGCCGGAGATCATGCCCTTCTTGTCCGGGAACCACTTCATGCCCACCGCGATGGGCACCACGTAAGCCAACCCTATGCCCGATCCTCCGACGATGCCCACCAGCAGCAGAGTACTCCAGAAGCCCTGCCCCGCCAGCCCGGCCAGGATGTATCCGGCTCCAAGGACCACGCCGCCGGCGATGGCGAGTTTCTTCGGGCCAACCTTTGGCATGATCCGACCGGCCAGGACCATCACCACCGCAAAGGCCGCCAGACCCGCCGAGAAGATCGCCTGCGTCTGGGCGTTGGTCAACCCGCTCTGGAGTTTGTCAAGACGTTTGGCTGGGACGTGTTTTACGACGATTGCGTCAATGCTCGCCGAGACCGTCTCCTTCTGCGTCTTCAGTAGCTTCTTTTCCGCATCATCGGTGGTGCCCTTGAGTCTGGCGGAAATCTCCTTCAGTGCCTTGGTCGGCGCTTCCAGTTCGGCCTTCATTGTCGCGGCGGACTGGTCGTCCAGGCCCAGTTGCGACGGGGCGTAGACGCTGGCGATCGAGCCGGGGCTCTTGGCCTTGAGGGCAGGGGTGAAGACGCTCCATGCGTAGATTGCCCCGAGGCAGAGTTGAATCAGGATTGCCCCGATGACGACCCCGCCGCGGCTGATGACCTTTTCATTGCTCATTGAATCGTTCCTTCCTGCAAAGACACGTCACGGCCAAACACATGCGACGGTGTCTGGCCGTGACGTCAGTTCTTCGGGGGGCGGGGCCTTACTGCCGACCTTCGATCAGCGAGTCCACAACTTGCGGATCCGCCAGCGTCGAGGTGTCACCGAGCGTGCTCCTGTCGGTGATGCCTTCGGCGATTTTGCGAAGGATGCGCCGCATGATCTTGCCCGAGCGAGTCTTGGGCAGTGCCGGGGAGAACTGAATCTTGTCCGGAGCGGCGATCGGGCCGATCTCCTTGCGGACGTGGGTGACCAACTCCTTCTTGAGCGCATCAGTCGGCTCGATGCCGTCGACGAGCGTAACGTACGCGTAGAGTCCCTGGCCCTTGATCTCGTGCGGCATCGGCGCCACGGCCGCCTCGGCTACCGCGTCGTGGCTGACCAGTGCGCTCTCGACCTCGGCCGTGCCGATACGGTGACCGGACACGTTGACGACGTCATCGATGCGCCCCATCAGCCAGTAGTCGCCGTCGGGGTCGATCCTGCAGCCATCGCCGGTGAAGTACAGGTCCGGGTACATCGTGAAGTACGTATCCACAAAGCGGTCGTGGTCGCCCCACATGGTTCTCATCATGCCAGGCCAGGGCTTCTTGATGCAGAGCTTGCCGCCTTCGTTGATGCCGCATTCGCTGCCGTCTTCTCGGAGGATGACAGGCTCGACGCCGAAGAAGGGCCTGCTCGCGCTGCCGGGCTTGGTGACGTGGGCTGCGGGCATTGGCGTGATGAGGAAGCCGCCCGTTTCGGTCTGCCACCAGGTGTCCATAATCGGGCAACGCTTGCGACCGACCTTCTCGTAGTACCACATCCACGCCTCGGGGTTGATCGGCTCGCCGACCGAACCGAGGATTCGCAGGCTGGGCATTTCGTACTTGCCGGGCCACTGGTCGCCCTGGCGGATAAGCGCCCGGATGGCGGTGGGGGCGGTGTAGAACTGCGTGACCTTGAACTTTTCGATCACCTGCCAGTACCGCCCGGCGTCGGGGTACAGCGGCGTGGACTCGAACATCACGCTCGTCGTGCCGTTGGTCAGCGGGGCGTAGACAATGTAGCTGTGCCCGGTGACCCAGCCGATGTCGGCTGCGCAGAAGTAGACGTCGTCGTCCTGAATGTCGAAGACGTACTTGTGCGTCGCGGCGATGTGAACGAGGTAGCCACCGGTCGTGTGGACGACGCCCTTGGGCTTGCCCGTCGAGCCGGAGGTGTACAGGATGAACATCTCGTCCTCGGCCTTCATGTGCTCGGCGGGGCAGTCCGCCGACGCGTCGGCCATCACCTTCTTGTAGTCCAGGTCGCGACCTTCGACCATATTGACTTCAAGGTTCGTGCGGGGTACGACGATGACCTTTTCGATCGACGGGGTTTCCTTGAGCGCCTCGTCGCTGATGGCCTTGAGCATGACGTTCTTGCCAGCTCGGCGAGAGACGTTGGCGGTGATGAGTATCTTGCAGGCCGAGTCGTTGATCCTGTTGCGAAGCGCATCAGCGCTGAAGCCGCCGAAGACGATCGAGTGGATCGCGCCGATTCGCGTGCAGGCCAGCATGACGATGGGCAGTTCGAGAACCATGCCCAGGTAGATGCACACGCGGTCGCCGCGTTTGACGCCGAGACCCTTGAGGACGTTGGCGAACTTGCAGACCTCGGTGTGCAGGTCTTTGTAGGTGATCGACGAGTCCTCGTCGGGTTCATCGCCCTGCCAGATGAGGGCGACCTTGTTCTCGGTCGGCGTGCCGAGGTGGCGGTCGAGGCAGTTATAGCTGATATTGAGTTCACCATCGGCGAACCACGTGTTCTCGATCTTTCGCCCGGCGGTGTCCCACACGAACTTGCGGGCCTCGGTCGGCTTCTTGAACCACGTGACCAACTCGTTGGCCTGCTCGAGCCAGAACGCGTCGGAATCTTCCACTGAGCGTTTGTACATGTCATCGTACTGTTGCTGGCTTTTGATGTGGGCGTTAGCCTGCATCTCGGCCGGTGCGGGGAACGTGCGGTTCTCGGTCATCAGAGAATTCATCTTGGTGGGATCAGCCATGTTCTGCGGTGCTCCTTTCAGGCGTTACAGTGCTCTGACCTCGGTTACATTGCCGACAGGGGGGATACAGTTCGCCCTGTTACGGCAATCGCTTTCAGTATAAGCGGTTACGGCAATTGCATATCGTGGTTGCTGTTGTGCTCAAGCACACTGCCAAAGACTCGAAGCGACTAAACACTCTGCGACAGATTCGATACTGCTCCGGACGAAAAGAACTGATAGAGTCCAGACGGGTGATTTTGCGTATAGACAGGGCCTAAGTCAACCGAAAACAGACGGACAAAACGAGAAACCAGAGACAAAACTCGCCCAAAGGCCCCGCGGGCTGGCCCTGGCTGGGAGCAAAGGCTTCCGGGCGGCGATGGAAGCGGCTTGAGTTGTGGCGGGGCGTCAGGCGGAACCATTTTTTGAATCTTTCCGAGAATTCGCAATCACGCATTGCTACCTTGTCGCGATGCCTGGTCTCCGGCGGAGTTTGGCCAAGGCGGTGGACATGGATATGTACACGTGCATTTTGCCCCCGTTTTCATTACAATAATAGCGGTATAGGTAGGTCTATAGAGGACTGTTTACGCGGGCCTGCTGCTCGCACACGTATGATGACCTGGTAACGGATTGGATTCTGGCTCGGCGTCTCGCGGCCAGGCCGTTGCTCATGCGAGGAGCGAAGATATGCAGGAAGAATCTGGCCGTGTTCAAACAGCAGCGATCATAAGCAGCTATGTACCTCGGCGGTGCGGCCTGGCGACGTTTGCCAAGGACCTTCGCGACTCGCTGGGTGCCGAACTGGGCGACCGACAGGCCTTTGCGGTAGCCATGGACGACGTGCCCGAGGGCTACGAGTATTCGCAGGAGGTGCGGTTCCAGATTCCCGACCATCGGCAGGAGGAGTATCGAAACGCCGCAGAGATGCTCAACATAAACCAGGTGGATGTAACTTTCATTCAGCACGAGTTCGGTATCTTCGGCGGGCCGGACGGCAGCTACCTGCTCGATCTGATTCACCGTTTGCGCATGCCTGTGGCGACCACGCTGCACACGGTTCCCCAGGAGCCGTCCCCAGGCCAGCGGGCCGTTATTCGGGAATTGGCCCGCACCAGCGACAAACTGGTCGTCATGACCGCCAAGGCCAATGAGCTTTTATCGGATATCTACCGCGTCCCAGCCGAGAAGGTCGTTTGCATTCCGCACGGCATTCCAGACGTGCCGTTTACCGACTCGGCCCTTTACAAGGATCGCTACAACCTGGCGGACAGATTCGTGCTGCTGACGTTCGGGCTTCTCTCGCCTGGCAAGGGCATCGAGGTGGTTATCCGTTCGCTGCCGCGGATCATCGAGTCCCATCCCGAGGCGACCTACGTCATCCTGGGTGCCACGCATCCGAACCTGTTGCGTCATGAGGGCGACGCGTACCGCGACTCGCTGAAGCGGCTGGTGGACGAACTCGATCTCGATGAGCACGTGGTCTTCTGCAATCGCTACGTCAGTCAGGAAGAGTTGTGCGGTTACATCGGCGCGGCGGACATTTACGTGACGCCGTATCACAATATCGACCAGATAACCTCCGGCACGCTGGCATACGCGGTGGGCGCCGGCAAGGCGGTGGTGTCAACGCCGTACTGGCACGCCCAGGAGTTGCTGGCCGACGACAGAGGAAAGTTCGTGCCATTCAGGAATCCAGCCGCGATGGCCGATGCGATTACCGAACTCATCGAAAACCCCGTCGAGCGGACAGCCATGCGCACGCGGGCTTACACCCACGGTCGGTCGATGGTCTGGGAGCAGGTCGCCAAGGGCTACCTGTCCATGGCGCGGGAGTTGGTTTACGATCGCCAGGTTCGCCCCAAGCCTCTCAGGGCGTTCAGGCCCGAACGCATCG
>CAZMBZ010000066.1:0-7634 GCA_964564285.1 uncultured Planctomycetaceae bacterium
TATGGCGTAGGAGAGCGTGCGGTTGACTACAGAAACGTTATCCGGCGCGATCTTCGCCGCCGCCTCCAGAAAGCGGAGCTGATCCGCGTCCTTTGACTGACCAAACGACGACGCCACTGCCGCCTTTTCCAACTCACGCTGAGGTGAGGGGTAGTCTTCGGCGATTTTCAGGAGGATGGAGTACTGCTGGGCGCGATCATTCTCGCGAAGCAACAGCTTGCGGGCCTTGAGCGTCTTATCGTCCGGGCGAAGCTTCATCGCTTCATCGACGATCTTTCCAGCTTCGTCGATTCGCCCTGCCGACCTGTACATGCTGAAGAGGCGTGATACCACCCTCTTGTCCGCGGGAACCTTGGCATAAAGCGCCTCGACGTACTTGATCGCGTCGTCGGGCCGACCGTCCATCCACATGCTGGCGGCGCGTTCAAGAAGCAGGGCGACCATACGGGCGTCGGGCGTGATGTTGGACGGCAAGGTCAGTTCCTCGCCCTGCATGGCGTCGATGACCCTTTTCATGTTCATCGCGTCGATGTTGTTGGGGTCCGCCTGGAGAACCATGTTTGCAAAACGATCAGCTTTCTCGAAATCCTTGTAACTCATCAACAGCTTGATCTTCAGATTCAGGGCAGAAGGGTTCTTCTGCTGGCCTGGAACGCTCAGCAGGCGATTGAGAATCTCGTCGGCCTTGCCAGGCAGACCCTGACTCAGGTAGATTTTGATCAACAGATTGGCAACCTTGAGATCGAAACCGGGGGCGTTACGGTACGCGTGCTCCAAGTCCTTGAGAGCGTCGGCATTCCGACCCTCGGCCAGGGCTATTCGCCCGGTGAGCCTGGACCGCTTGGCACCGCCAAACCTGGCCGAAGCTATCTTCGGGTAGCACTCGTTGACCTGCGCCAAAAGGTCTTTACGATCGCCGGTGCCGGTCTCGATCATATCCAACAGAATGTTGGCCTTGAGATAAACAAGTTCGGCCCGGCCTAATGTCTGCTTCGCGCCCTGGCCAGACGGTTGGGTTTCCGTAATCTTATCCTGAGCCAACAGGCCCTTTGCCAAAACCGCAAGGGCCTCGTCGTAACGCCGCTCGTTGTTTAGCCTCTGGGACTTGCCAATGTAAGGCCGAATGTCGGTCGGATCGGCCGCCATCGCCTTGTCCAAAGCCTCAAAGACCTTCTGTTTTTCCCTGATGCCCGAGTAATAGTCAGCCATCGCAAGGTTGCCCAGCACGGGGTCTCTTTCGACGGCAAGAGCAAGCTGCGCTTCGGCATCCTCGGTGCGCTTTTGCTTGCGAAGATATCCGGCGTAGGCAACCAGCAGGTTCGCGTCTTCGGGATTGGTCTCTATGGCCTTCCTGAATGCCAGATCGATCTGTTTTTCGTTACCTGGCGAGCGCCCGAGAAACCTGACCAGCCCCGCCCAATACCTGGGCTCCTTGTCATCAAGTTCGATGGCCTTGTTAAGGTCTGCCAGGGCCTCCCTGGCCAGTTCGCCGGGGGACACCGTGCTCATCATCTCGCCTTTAGCCAAACCACGACGGAAGTACGCCTCGGCGTCGTCGGGCTTGAGCTTGATAAGCGCATCGGCTTCTTTGATGAAACCGCTCCAGTTGCTTCCGCCTCGACCACTGCGGCCGCGATTGTAGTCCCAGAACAGATCGACGAGAAATTCCTGAGCCGGAGCATACTTGGAATCAACCAGCAGCGCCTTTCTCGCCAGACCAATCGAATTGTTGAATCGTTCGCCCCGCTGAGTCTGGTTCAGGCCGGTACCCTTCTGGGCCCATTCGTAATTGAACTTCGCAACTTCCATGTACAGGGCCGACAGTTTGGGCGACTTGCTGGAGGCACCCGCCTGAAGCGCCGATCCGAACGCCTTGTCGGCCTCGCGATACCTGCCTGCCTTGAGATGCTCCCTGCCCTGCTCCATCAGGACTGTGGGATCCTGGGGGAACAGGCGGTTGAGCAAACCCCCGCCCTTGCTGAACAACACAGTAACGACCAAGGCGATTACCAATGCCCCCATGCAGGCCAGCAGGATCGCCACACGCTTGTTGAGTTTCTTCCGTCTTGCCATTGAATTTAAACCTGATCAGGAACCTGACTGCGTCTTGCCGGAGGCGAGCTTGGCGACATCCTCTGGCATCGGCAGCATCTCGAGCACGTAAGGCATGAAGTGCTTCACGAAATCTTCCGCGGCCGGGTCAGTCTCGGCCGGGTCGGACAAACTATATGTAAGACCCCGACTCGTCCTCTGCACTGCCGGCGCCGGAGCGAACTGGATCTTAGCGAAATACGCGTGCCTTATGAACAGGCTGCCAAGCGTTAACCTCACTTCATTGCGACTGGTTGCAGGCGAGCCGTTAACACTGAAAATATAGTACTGGACGAACGAATTGACCGCCGCGCCAGTTTTGTCGGTCTGCCGGAAAAGAGCACGCTGGAACACCGTATTCTTGCCCCAGGGCGGTTCCACCCCGTCTATCGCCACCGGCAGCGAGGTCGTGCCCACCCAATTGGCGCCCGCGGCCTGTATGCAGTTCTCCGGCACGTGCGCCACAGCGTCCACGCCGCCAGTGTAGTAATACACCTCAAGCCGCCAATAGCGGAGTGGATCTCCCGGAGGCCTGCGGTTGTCGCGGTATGTACGAATCGTCAACCAGTTACTGCGGTGAAGGGCCAGATTCCCCTCATCGGTAGGCGTGCCGATCCCCAACGATTCCATAAGGTCGCCTGGAAGGTCATAGTCACCTTCGCCGTCGGGTCTGCCGTCCTTTATGAAGTCCTGCTTTTTCGGGCTGAAGTCGATCTCGCCATCGGCGCTGACGAACTCGAAAGGCCCCATCTTATTCGGCATGGAGATCATGACAAACTTGTCGTTGACTTCCACCCGCGCAGGCCAGGGAACCGGAGACTTCTCGGTCGCCAGTTGCAGGACCTCGGCAACGACGTTCCATCCCGCCGCAGCCACCAACAGAATGGCCGCAGCCACCAGGAAGTGGACATTGCGCAGCGCCCAAGCCACGACGAATCGCCACGCGTCTTTGGGGGCAGCGGCATCTTGCGATGTATCGCTCATATCCTGGCTCCACCAGTATGGGCCGAGCCTTCCCTGGCGTCATTGGGCAATCCTTTGTCGTGGGCGTCCTGGTCGTCCTGCTCGTCGTCGTCATCAGCCACGAACAAACTTTTTAGAAGCCAGTTAAGGCCCCACAACATCAGCAGTGCCGGTATCAGCATCAGCATGCCGGTGAACGAATGCATGAAGTCCGTACCGAACTCCGGCTTGTCCTGCACAAAGGCCGTGCTGGTGATTACCACTCGCAGCACGTTGCAGACCACGGCGATGGGCACACCCATCAATACGAGCGTAACCCGCTGCCAGATCGGTTTATCGTCAAGATATGCCATCGCCACACCCAGGGCCATGAAGGCGACGAGCAGTCGAACTCCGCTGCACGCCTCGGCGACGGTCAGATGACGCGTCACGCCGGAAACGCTCACAAGCGTCAGTTCGCTCGCTTTGACTACAATATCGACCCCGCAGAGCTTGAGGACAGCCCCGCTGGCCATGGCGGCAAGGTTTTGAAGAGGCAGCGCGATCTGCGCATAGCTATCGCCCGTGATAGGCATCATAAAGACCAGAAACGCAATTGGCAACCAGACCACCTTTAGGGTCCGGGGTCCGGCAAGGTACAGCACCAAGCCCATGATCAACGGGATGATTCCGATATGGCTCACCCAGCGGAATAAAGACGAGCGGTACGCTTGCGTCCAGTAGACGCCGGCCATGATGATCAGGATGCCCACCAGCATCATCGGAAGGCCCCATAAACAGACCCTTCGCATGGCCAGGAACAACTCATCGCGCCGGCTATAGAGGAAGTAGATACTGAACAGCGGAATAAGAAACCCGTGGGACCAGTTGGGATCATTTATCCAGGTCCGCGCCATGATCCTCAACTGCCAGAAGTTCAGCCAAACCAGCAGTCCAGCCAGCAGAAGGATTCGTGCGCAGGTCTCCAGCGGGAAGCTCTGGCTGAATGTCAGCGCGGGCGTCTCCGCGACCAATTCTGCCAGAGACCCCTTGGATGCCTCACCAGTATCATGACGAGTTGTGTCGTTCATACGTATCCAAGGCAGCCATGTCGTCCGGTAAGACTACCATCGGGTAAATCGACGGCTGGTTGGAGTATAAAACTGCGGATCGGCAAAATTGCGGTCGTAGATGAACCCAAATCCATAGCTCATCCGGAAGGCGTTTCGAATGACGGCGAAGAACGATGCCCGCACGTCGGTACCGATGGAGAGCGTGTCATTGGGCTTGAGGAATATGTCTGGATCCTCGCCTCTGAAGATGGCCTGGATGTCCACCGGAATGAATTGTTCCTGACTGTTTCCGATCCGCCGAATCAGCAGGCTGTTTTGCGGCCAGGCGAGTCCGCCGACATTGCCCGCCGCAGCGACCGCCATTTTCAGCGTAATCCGCCGACCTGTCAGCGAGTAAACGCCCGGACGAAGGACTTCGCCCGAGATGTAGAACTCGCCGACCTCCAGCGTTGGCACATGCACGACGTCGCTGTCCCGCATGACGATGTTCATCCGCGGGTCGCCATCGCGAAGCTGCTTGAGGTTGATGGCGACCACCCTGGCCATATCGGACTTGTCGACCTTCCGCCAGCCAAACGGATCGGCGGCATCCTTGGCATCGCCCGCCTGCGGTTTTGTGGCCGAGGTGGCAGTGCCGGCCTCGCCTTGGGCCTTAACCCACTTGCCGGCAGAGTATATCCACTTCGCCCCGCCAACCGGCGCGGTGGTCGGGTCAGGGCCGGACGGAGCGCCGCCGGACCCGTTGGTCTCGGAAAAAGCTATCCTCGACGGCGTCGTCGGCTTCTCTGGCTGCGAGGTCGGCTTGGAGGAAGCGCCCGGCAGTAAACCTTCCAGGGCCTTGCCGAGTTCCTGAAGCGCCTTGTCGGCGTCTTCCGTGGTGCCGTTGCCCGGGGCGGTCGTAGGAGTACCTGTGCCGCCGGGAGTTTCCTTCGGCTCGGGTGGCAAAGTTATTTGCCCGCCGGTCACATGCCCAGCCGTTGACGGCCCGGGGATCCGCGGGGGGGCCTCCGGGCGAATGACATAGAGGTAGTTGATGTTGACCTGAGTCACCCCGCCGGCAAGCGCTAGCGCCTCAAGCAGGCGCATGTCTTTGCTGATAATGCTGTAAGTGCCGGGTCTGGCAATGGCACCAATGACCGAGAACGTGTTCTGCCTCTGTGCGGCGACAGTCACGGATATCGTAGGGTTGCGAAGAATGTCGGGGCTGTACTTATTGACGACAACTTGCTTCAACTCGTCCTTTGTGTACCCCTCGGCCTTGATGCGATCCGAAATCAGCGGCAGGTCGATATAACCGCTATCGGAAACCTGACGCCGCAGAACAGTCTCGAGCCCCTCATTGAAAAGGTCGAGAATCGAGACGTCGACGATATCGGTCGGTCCTATGATGTAGTCTTGGTCAGTGTAGGACCAGTCGCCATCGCGGGGGAACGTGGCGTTGGGCAGGACCTCCTGTGACCGGTCTGTTGGACCAATACTGCCGAGAATCGGATTGATCGGCGAGCCGGAAACCGGAGCGATAAGTTTATCGGGCGAAAGGAATCGGTGCTTGCCTGTCTTGAACCACTCGGCCGGGTCGGAGCAGCCGCCGGCTAGAATGAGTGATGCTGAAAACATGACGCCAATAAGACATCTCTTGCTTAGCCCTGTATTCACGGCAGACCTTTCATAGCGATCGCCAAAAGATTCGACCAACGCACGCGCAAATAGCTATCCGACAAGCAACACCGCCCGCACCGACCAAATCCAGTTTCCCGAAAGCTGTCGAATCGATACTGTCTAACACCGCCAAGTTTAAGCTTCCAGAGAGACTTGTCAAGCACAACAAATGACTGAAAACCGCTCGCGGAAGCCAGATCAACTTATCCGAAGGCTGCGAGACATATCGACCTGGACAGATTCTAGCTTAACTACCTGCCTGCTCTTGAGAAATAATGCTCCGAAACCGGTGCTACCGTTCGCACGAGGCGACCTGCCTACTTCCTACGCCCGGCAAGGACGGCGGATCGCGCATTGTCGGGAAATATCCCGACAACCGATCACCGGGCCGGCGAAGGACCATGCAGCCCGGCAACCTCGATCGCCGTCGGTCCGCGACAAACTCCATCCAGCCGAAACAGCACGGAACCGTCCGCACGCCGAACCACCGGGCGAATCGCGAGCCCCTCACTGCTGACGCTCGCCCCGGATGAGAACGCCCCAGCCACCACGAACACCGGATTGAGCACACCCCCGGCCGGGGGATCCAGCACAAAACGACACTGCCCCCCTCGGGCCGCAAGGTAGTAGCAACCCTGCGACTCATCGAAGCCGTCACGATCGCCATCTCCGGGGGCCCTGGCGCCAACGCCCGCAATCTTTGGTTGCAACTTGCCTGGATACAAGTAGTTAGCCGCAGCAATCGGACCGGCCTCGCCAGGCGGCGTCAGCATATACCGCCACCGACCAACCTGCCCGGCAAACTCGCCAACGAGAAGCTTCCGCCCAGTCAAGCCCCCGTGAAAGGCCACATCGGTCGAGGTAAAAACACCTACCGTCCCGATCTCCCGACCGCCGGCGTTGTTGAGAACGCCTTGGACCACGCACCGCCCATCGGCGTAGATGGTGTACTCCCAACGGATTTGCCTGACCGCCATCGATGCCCATTGCCCCGAACGCGTCGGAAAGTACCACGTGCTGGCCAGGCGAATACGGATGGCGTTGTGCTCCAGCAACTCGAGTTGCCCGAGGCGACGGCTGCCCATCAAGTCCAGGCTCTCGCCGGTTTCCGGAAGCTTCTCGCCCGCGCCGCACAGGCGGAGAGTCGCCTGAAGCCGACCCATCCGCCAAAGCCCATCCGGGCCCCGCGCAATTCTCACCGGCTCGCGGTCGCCCGAAAGCGTCAGCGTGTAATCCAAGCCGCTCTTGGACAGTTCAAAATTCGGGGGCACCGGTTTAATCTGCCGGGAATTATCAATGAACATTATATCGTCAAGGTGAAACCACACCGCCCCGGCAGAGTCCGGGAACGAAAGCACCAGCCGACGCGCCGAGCCCGAGTCGAACGGACCCGCCCCGCCGAGCCGTTGAATGTCCAGCAGGACGGTGTTCCAGCCAGGCTGGACCAAGCTGCGGTGCGACTGCCAGGTGCCGGATTTGCTTTTGATTGCCACTTGGAGATCGTCCCTGACGCACCGGCTGTAAATGGCCATCGACAGCAACTTGTATCGTCCCAAGTCCAGGCCGGAGGAAATGTCCAAGACGAGCTGCCCCCCGACCGGGAGAGTTACCTCCATCGCCCCGCCGCCGGTCCGTACGCAGTCCCCATCCAGACGACGACTGGCGCCTGACATATCCGGCACAATGGAAAACCGATCGACCTGCCGCCGCGGGGACTCGCCCGCAACCGCATGCTCGAAGTCCGCCAGCACCGCGACCCGCCCGCCGGCGGATTCCGGATAGGCTCGCATCCGCTCGGCCAGCAAAGACGCACCCGGCCTGGTCGTCGGCTTGGCTGGCACAGGAGCGTCGGCCCGGCCCACCAGGTCG
>CAZMBZ010000066.1:7644-18189 GCA_964564285.1 uncultured Planctomycetaceae bacterium
CAGCGAGCACAACGCCAGCCAGCAAAGATATTGTCCAAAGCCTTATGTTCATGGAAGCGGGCATTATACAACTCTGTCGGAGCGGCTTGTACGCCTCATCGCGACAAAAAACCACGAGCCCGGGTTTTTGGCCCGGACCCGCGGTGGTTGGTGGGTTATCGGTTGACGCCGTCAGTGCTAGGCGGTCAGGTCGGCGGCCTTGGCGAACAGGGCCTTCTTGAAGCCCATCAGCAGCGGCGACGCAATGGCGACTGACGAGTAGGTGCCGAACAAGATGCCCGCCAGGAGGGCGAAGTTGAAGCCCTTTATGCCCTGGCCACCCCAGATGTACATGATCAGCACGACCATCAAGGTCGTGCCCGAGGTCAGCAAGGTTCGGGCGAGCGTCTGGTTGATCGACTTGTTGATCACCGGCACGCTGACGGTCGTCAACTTGCCGCGGTTCTCGCGGATGCGGTCGAAGACGACGATGGTGTCGTTGACCGAGTAGCCGATGACCGTGAGAATCGCCGCGATCATCGTCAGGTCGATTTTGAACCATTCGATACCCAGCGCCTGGCCTACAACCGAGTTGTATATCCAACCCGACGTCGCGATCAGGCCGACGACGATGACCGCATCGTGAATGAGGCAGATAACCGCGGCCAGGCCCCACTGGATCGAGCCGAACCGCAGCCACAGGTACAGCACGATGGCAATCCAGCTAAGGATGATGGCCATGATCGCCCGCTGGCTGGCCATGCCGGCAATGGCGGCGTCGAAGGTGATGGCGACGATCGCCTCCTCACGCTCGAGGGCCTCCTTGATGACTTGCCCCTCCCGCGCGGCCGCCTCGGGCCATCTGCCGGGGGCCACTTCGTCTAGCATAATCAACACGGCGAACTTCGAGTAGTTGTCCGCGACGGGCTCGCCCAGGCCGATTACCTCGCTCATGCGGGTAATGTCGGAACCGTCCTTCTCCTGGGCTCTGGTCTCGCTGATGCGCTGCTTGAGGTCGGCCTCGCTTATCGCCGGGTTGACATCCTGCACGACAACCGCCACGCCGCCTGCGTAATTCTCCAGGAGGTCGCGGTGCGGCGAGGTCGAGTCGGGTTCTATCCGCGACAGGCCCTGGGCGTTTGGCGCCAGGCCCAGTTCGGCAATTTTCTTGTCGGCGGCTGGGACGAAAGTACACTTTGTCCGCTGCTGGAGGTTCTTGCCGAACGCACCGCGGGCCACTTCCTGGATCATCCCCACAACCGTCTCGGTCGTGGATACCTGGTAGCTCGATGCCGGCAGATTCGCAAGTTCGGCCTCATCGAGCGAACCGTCCTTGCCCGTGTCCATTAACTCCACCCACTTCGGATTCAGCCCGCCCTTGGTGATCTCGTCGGCTGATATCTTGCCGTCAGTGTTCGTGTCGTACAGGCCCACGAACCGATCGACCTTATAGTTGTCGATGAGCATTTCCACGCGGGCGTCGTTGAGGCCCTTGTATTTCTTGTCGGCGGTCGCCTGCCCGGCAAACAGTTCGCGGACAAGCCCGTCATTGGGTAACTGCTGGTCGGCGCCGATGAGTGCGTCGGCTTTGAACTGAATGGTGGCCTGCGTGCCACTGGAAAACTCGATGCCCAGAATATCGCCGCCCTGGACGATCATCGCAACTACGCCGAGGATGATCATCACGCCGGAAATGGTCCAGAAGATCTTTCGCTTGGCCATCCAGTTGACCTTGGGCACGCCGATTATCGAAAGCATCTTCACGGGGGTCTTAAGCCAGTTGGAGTCCAGCAGGACCTGGAAAATCCACCGCGTCACGATCAAGGCTGTGAACATGCTGAACAACACACCCAAACCCAGCGTGATGGCAAAGCCGCGAACCTCGATCGTACCGACCCAGCCAAGGATAAGGCAGGTCAGCATAGTGGTGATGTTGGCGTCGAAAATCGCGGTGAACGCCCTTTCATAGGCGTTCTTGAGGGCCATCTTGATGGTCTGGCCCTTTGCCTGTTCCTCGCGCAATCGCTCGAAGATCAGAACGTTCGCATCCACCGCGATACCTATGGTCAGGATCACGCCGGCGATACCGGGCAGGGTGAACACGGCGCTGAGAAGGCTCATCGCACCGAGGACCAGGATGATGTTGAGAATCAGCGCGACGTTCGCAATCATGCCGCCCAGCAGGTAGTAAATCAGCATGAACACCGCCACGCAGATCAAACCCATGTACGCCGCCCGGATGCCGGAGTCGCGGTTCTCCTTGCCGAGAGTCGGGCCGAAACTGCGAACCGCCACCGGAGTGGGGTTCAGCCGCGCCGGTAGCGAGCCGGCCTTGAGCAAGCTGATGTTCTCGTCGATCTGCTCTCGGGTGAACGTGCCAGTGATCTGGCCTCGGCTGGAAATCGCCGTCTGGATCCGCGGGGCCGAGAAGACCTCGTCATCCAGCAGGATCGCCATGCACTTTTCCTTGTGCGTGTTGGTGAGGTTGTAGAACTGCTGGGCGCCTTTCTCGTTGAACTTGAAACCGATCACCGGACGACCCATCTGGTCGCTGTCGCGGAAGGCGTCGTCAAGTTGCCAGCCGCCGCGCGACGAAGCGCGGACCATCTTGTAGCCATCCCGGTTGCTCAACAGCATGTACCACCGGCCCGCGTACTCGGCCATGACCATCCCGCCGTAGCTTTTGCGGTCGGTATCTCGGATGGGGAACCACGCGAAGGCCTGCCGGCTGCGGCGGGACTCCTCGGGGCCTTCCTTCTGGAGCTGGGTCGTGTATCGCTCGCGGTCGAATTTGGAAACTTGCTCGCCGACGTCGCCGGCGACAATGCGGAACTCCAGCACGCCGGAGCGGGCTATCCGCCGCTGCAAGTCGGCAGGGTCGCTCAGGCGGTGACGCACACTCGCCCAGGCCTGGTAGGCCTTGACCACATCGTCGACAAGCGCGACCCGCCCGGGATATGCCTCTTTCAGTAACTTGATGTCACCGGCAAACTGATCGCGAAGGGCCTGCTTCTTATCCTTACCCTTGATGCCTTCTTCCTCGGCGAGGGTGCGGAAATTGCGAAGAACGCCCTCGATGCGGGAGGCACGGATGTTCGTGTCGGCCTGGGCGAGGTCCTTCTCGCGGAAGACAGCCCTGGCGGCGTCGAACGCGGCCTGGGCCTTGGTGATAGCCTGCTCGTCGCCCGATGCCTGGGCGGCCTGGATGGCCTTGCTGGCGGCCTGCTGAGCGTCGAAGGCCTCGCCGAGTCCCTCAAGGGCCTCGACCTGCCGCTCGGCGATCTTGCCCAGCATCTGCCCTCGCTGTTCGGCAGAAGCGTAAAGGTACTTTCGCCTATCGGCGCGAGAGACGTTGCTCTCGGTCAGCTTCCGCATGGCGCGGTCGTAGACATCCTGCTTCTCGCGGGTATCCTTACGAGCGGCCGGCATGCGGACCTCGATGCGGTTGGAGCCCACGGGGCGCCATTCGAGGTTTGCCAGGCCTTGCGGATCGATTCGCTCCTTGAGGATCTCGATCATTTGCTCGGCCAGGTTCTTCCCGCCGGAATCGCCTCTCTCGAAACGCGCAATGTCCGCCTCGAGGCTATTGATCTTGCCCTTGATGGCCTCCTTGGCGTCCTTTGTCGTCGCTTCTTTCAGGAGCTTCTCCTGCTCAGCCAACTCAATCTTGAGAGCCTTGGCGTCGGTCTTGGGCGAGCGAATCTCGAAAATCAGGCTGTGACCGCCCTGGAGGTCGATGCCATACTGAAGCCCTTCGGCGTAAAGGGCATACAGGCATACCGCCACCAGCAGTGCCACAAAGGCGAACTTGAGAGGTAGGTTCTTCGCGTTCATGTCGTTCCTAGGTTTCTAGCTGACCACAAGGCGACCGCCACCGCGGAGGCGCCTCTAAATACCAGCAGACCGTCCTGCCCGATGTGCGCAGAGACCAACGGCCCTGAAAGAATTAAGCATTCTCCCCGCAAGAGTCGTTTCGGTCAAGGGCAAAAGACGGGCGGAAAAGAGCCTTTGGAAATGCGGCGTACTTCGCCCTAGCCCCGAGGCCCGAAAGGCATTCTCATATATCAGCAAATGCGGCGGTGTGAACGCCGCACAGGGAAAGCCGAATCTCCCGATTGGCGCTTTGAAGAGAGCCCATCAGGAGATTGGCCTTTCCGGCCGGGACCGACGCACCCTCGATCGATCGCAGCCCAAGACCCAAACAGCAGGAAAAGCCAAACCCCAAAAATACAACTCGGTCCGCACTGGCTCATTCCAAAGTCAGAGGCTTGTCCGTCATTGTCTCGCGGAGAATGATGATTTGAGCCCTGATTTCGATCACTTTGCACGCAAAAACGTGCGGACCACGTAGTAGATCAACATTAACACCGCTACGCAGATGAGGCCTATGTACACAACGCGAATGCCCAAGTTGCTGTCTTCCTTGTCGAGAGTCGGGCCGAAGCTGCGAACCGACACCGGCGTGGAATTCAGCCGCGCCGGCAGCGAGCCGGCCTTGAGCAGGCTGATGTTCTCGTCGATCTGCTCGTTGGTGAACGTGCCGGTGATCTGGCCGCGGCTGGAAATCGCCGCCCGGATCCGCGGGGCCGAGAAGATCTCGTCGTCCAGCAAGATCGCCATGCACTTGCCCTTGTGTGTATTGGTGAGGTTGTAGAACTGCTTGGCACCGACTTGGTCGAACTCGAAGCCGATGGCGAGGCGACCCATCGGGTCCCTGTCGGAGAAGGCGTTCTTGAGTCGCCAGCCTCCAACGAACGAATCGCGGACCATCTTGTAGCCATCCCGGTTGCTCAACAGCATGTACCACCGACCGGCATACTCGGCCATGACCATCCCGCCATAGCTCTTGCGGTCGGTATCGCGGATGGGGAACCACGCGAAGGCCTGTCGGCTGCGGCGGGACTGCTCGGGGCCTTCCTTCTGGAGTTCGGTCGTATATCGTTGGCGATCGTCCTTGGACATTTGCTCGCCAATGTCGCCTGCGACGATACGGAACTCCAGCACGCCGGAGCGGGCTATCCGCCGTTTGAGGTCGATAGGATCGCTCAGGCGGTGGCGCACGCACGACCAAGCCTGGTAGGCCTCGACCACATCGTCAATAAGCCCATCTCGCTCGGGGTAGGCCTCACGCAAGGCCTTGATGTTCTTAGCCAACCGGGCTCTGAGTTTCTTCCTATCCGCTTCCTTGATGGCCTCTTCCTCGGCGGGGGTGCGGTAGTTGCGGAGAATGCTCTCGACGCTGGAAATGCGGATATTCGTATCGGCCTGGGCGAGTTCCTTCTCGCGGAAGACAGCCCTGGCGGCATCGAACGCGGCCTGGGCCTTGGCGATCTCGCGCTCGTCGCCAAATGTCCGGGCAGTCTGGAAAGCCTTATCTGCGGTCTGCTGGGCGTCGAAGGCCTCGCCTAGTTCTTTCAGGGCCTGGGCCTGCTGCTCGGTGAATCCGCCGAGACTCCGCCGGCGCTGACCGGGATTGGCGTCGAGATACTGTTGCCTCTCGGCCAGCGAGACGTTGCTCTCGGCCAGCTTGCCCATGGCGCGATCGTAGACGGCCCGCTTTTGTCGGGTTTCCGGTTTGCCGGCCGGCATTCGGACCTCGATTCGACCAGAATCCAGCGGGCGCCATTCGAGGTTTGCCAAGCCATGCGGATCGATTCGCTCCTTGAGGATATCGATCATTCGTTCGGCCAGGTTCGGCCCGCTTGGGTCGCCTTTCTGACACCGATCCATGTCGTCATCCAGGCGACAGATCTTCTCCTGAATGATCTTCTTATCCTCCGGCGTCCGGGCCTCTAGCAGGAGCTTCTCCTGCTCGGCCCTTTCGGCCTTGAGGGCATTGATCTCGGCCTCGTTCGAGGCAATCTCAAAGACAAGGCAGTGGCCGCCTTGACGGGCGATACTGTTCTCGGGCACTTCCAGATACAGCGCCCACAGGCAGCCCGCCACCAGCAGTGACACAACTGCGAACATGAGAGGTAGGTTCTTCGCGTTCATATCGTTCCTCGATTCCTAGCTGACCACAATGGTCACGAGCCTATGCGAAGTACTTGCGATAGTGGCGCCGAAAGTCTGGGAGTGCCGCTCGTCTAACCGCCCATGGATTGCCCGAGAAATCGAAGGTATTATAGCCTGGGTTTTCCCAAAGTCAAGAAGAATATGCGAACAAAACCAAAACAGATAACGAAGCCCGGACCAACCAAACGCCCAGTTCACCTACTGTCGCCGCCCCACGGCTGGCGACAGAATTGTTTTCGAAGGCTCGGCTTACGAAGTGCTAGCCGTCCCGGGCCAGGGCTGCTGGCGGTTGAGCGACGGGTTCGGCAACGTCATGCGGATTCACACCAAGCGGATCGAATAGCTCTGATGCTATCGGCCATCGATTGATCTGGCAGCAACGGTTGCAGCAATCAAGGCAATCGAGCCATGCACAAACAAAGGTTGTGGTGGCTCGCCGCAGTTCAGGCCAATAAGCCCAAGGCAGCCTATGAAGAAGAAAGTCGCAGCAATGACGGCTGCCACGACGAAACAGACCCAGGAAAAGACAGGCTTTCTCGATCCATGGTCTTCCATGTTTGTACCCCTTATCGAAGATGAGTTTTAGACGGCCATGAACGAAAAGTCTACCCAGTACGAGCAGACATGCAAGGGCGAGTTCGGAGAGTTGCACGCCAAGTTTGACCGCATGGACGAGGCGCTTCGCGGCAACGACAAGCCGGGAATTCAGCTCCGGCGGAATCGCCTGAAACTGGTGGATATGGAAACACCATGCTGTCTTCCCGCCTTCCTCGACCGGCCGGTGTTCTCGTGACGCCGCATCAGCATGCCGCTCTTGCCAAGTTCGATCATTTTGCGCGCAAAGTGATGCCCAGGATCGTTAACGGATTGATCGCAAGAAGTTATGGCCTTCTGGATGGCCTTCTAAAAACTCCGCCACTGCTTGTACCCAAGCAGCGGCTGAAGTTCGCGGGCAGTCCAATACTCCGCCCCGTGCCGTATAACTTGCTTCAAGTCCTCAAAAGACTTACGGCCAAGTACGGGAATGTTCCCTTCAGCAATAAAACACCCTTTACTGCCAAGCGTCTTTCGTGCAATAGCAGATCAGGCGAGGACTAGTGATTGAAGTGCCTAGTGCCGGTGAAGATCATGGCCAGGCCCAGTTCGTCGGCGCGGTCGATTACGTCCTGGTCCTTCTTGGCACCGCCGGGCTCGATAACGGCTGTGGCGCCGATTTCCTTGGCCCAGTCCAGGCTGTCGGGGAAGGGGAAGAACGCGTCGCTGGCCAGAGAGCACCCGGCCGGGTCAACGGCATCGCCGCCGCCGTAGGTTCGGGCGATCTGGCTGGCAAGCCGAGCGGAGTTTACGCGGCTCATCTGCCCGGCACCCGCGCCCAGCAGGGCCTTATCCTTGGCCAGGACGATGGCGTTTGATTTGACGTTTTTGCAGACCAGCCACGAGAATCGCAGGTCGGCCATTTCGGTCTCGGTCGGCTGACGTTTGGTGACGACTTTCCACTGGTCCTCGTTCAGGCCGACGAGGTCCCGCTCCTGCACGAGCAGCCCGCCGACGACGTACTTGATGTACTTGTCCTTGTTGCGTTTAGGGGTGAGCGGGCCGAGCTCGAGAGTCCGCACGTTGGGACCCCAGCCCTTGCGGGCGGCGATGATATCGATGGCTCCGGCCTCGAAGCTCGGTGCCACGACGATTTCGGCGAAAAATCCGCCAGCCCCGGCAGCCTTGCCCCATCGCTGGTAGGTCTCGACGATAGCGGTCGCAAGCTCGCAGGTGCACTCGCGGTTGACCGCGACGATGCCGCCCATTGCGGCGTTTACGTCGCCGAAGTACGCCTTGCGATATGCCTCGACGAGGTTGTCATCCAAAGCGCAGCCGGCAGGGTTCGCGTGCTTGATGATCGCCACGCAAGGCACGTCGAATTCCTTGACGAGTTCGACGGCGCCGTTGGCGTCGAAGTAGTTGTTGTACGATATCGCCTTGCCGCCAAGGAGTTTACCGGTGGACACGCTGGTCTCTGACTGATCGGAGCTTGTGTAGAAGGCGCCTTCCTGGTGGCTGTTCTCGCCGTAACGGAGGCTCTGGGCCTTGCGATATGCGAAGCCGATGCGGTCGGGCAGCTTCTGGCCGAGCTGGCCCGCGAGGTACGTCGAGATCGCCACATCGTAGCTCATGGTGAGGCTGAACGCCTCGTGGGCAAACTTCTGGCGGGTCTCGAAGCTGACAGCCCCGTCGTTGGCCTGCATCTCAGCCAGCAGCGGCTCGTACTGCGCGGTGTCGGTAACTACGGTGACGAACTTGTGGTTTTTCGCCGCGGCGCGGACCATCGTGGGCCCGCCGATATCGATCATCTCAACGGCATCGGCGAGCGTCGCGCCGGGTTTGGCGATCGCCTGCTCGAACGGGTAGAGGCCGACGCAGACCAGGTCGATGGGTTCGAGACCATACTTTTCGATGTCGGCCTGGTGGTCCGGATCGTCGCGAAGGGCGAGGATACTGCCGTGGACCTTGGGATGCAGCGTCACCACGCGATGGCCCAGCATTTCCGGGAAGCCTGTCCATTCCTTGACCTGGCGGACCTTGATGCCCGCGGCCTCGATGACCTTGGCGGTTCCGCCGGAGGAGATTATCTCGACTCCCATGTCGGCCAAGGCCTTGGCGAACTCGGCGACTCCGGTCTTATCGAACATGCTTATAAGTGCACGGCGAATGACGGCGGCTTCCATGGCGCGTCCTTCCTTTCAGTTCGGATGAACTGACTTGAAAAAGATGATACTGGCGCGATTGTCCTGATCGGCGCCTATTTCCCGGCTTTGCCCTTTTTCAGCACGCCGGGCGAGAGAGGTTCGTCGCCGATATTTCTGAGGCAAACGAGCCGGCCATTGGTATTGCCGATATAGATCGCCGTCGCGGAAGTGTTGTCCGCGAAGAGGTTCACGCCGGTAAGCGGGATGGAGACCTGAATCTTGCCGAGAATCTCATCGACGACCAGCAGGTTGCGGGCGCTATCGACGAGGTAGGCCGTCGGCACGCCCTTGCTGGGCATGGCTGCCAGAACTCGTCGGCCCTGGCGCATGGCCCATCGCTTCTTGCCGCTGGTCGGGTCGATAGCATAAAACTTGTCGCCGCGAGAATACTGGAAGACCGAGTTCTCGGAGACCTGAATGTCATCGAAAAGTTGACCCTTGGTGGTGAACCACCATATGGGGTCGCCGCCGGACAGCCCGAACGCGTAGACCCGCTGGTTGACGCACGGGATGAAGGCCGCCCTGTCATCGACGTGGAACTGGGCGACAGACGAACCCGCCATCGCCGACCAACGACGCGAACCCAACGCCGGCCAGAGCGCCGATGCGCCAGGTCCAGCCTTGAGTACAAAGTAGTCGCCGTCCCCGCCGGCTACGTAGATCCTGGACAACCCGCCCGGCGCCTGGCACTGCGGCGAGGCCGACACGATGCTCCCGGCAGAGTAAGTCCAAGCGACGACGCCCTCGTTTACGCGGATCGCCTGGACCTCGCCGTTGGTCGTGCCCACGTAGAAGAATTTCCCGTCACAACTGCCGCCGGTATTGGCGACGAAGGATGACGGCGAGTGCTCGGCGAAGGGGATCCGGCGAACTTCTTGACCGTTCATCCGGTCCAGCGCCAACACGTAATCCGGCGTGTTGATGAACACAAGATCCAGTGCGGGCAGCATCAACGGCGACGGCGGGAAACGAACCTTGTCCACATCGACATAATTCGCGTCGACCGGCACGGCCTTGCCGTGACAGGGCGGGAATACTTTCACCCCGTTTTCGGCGACCTTGCAGGACCACTTCCGCACGCCGCTGGCGGCATCCACGGCCAGCAGATAGTTCGACGTGGTAAGGCAGTAAAGGTTTTCCTCAATGAGGTTTAACTTCACCACATTCTCGCCGGGCGGCAACTGGAGGTCCAGCTGCCAGTAGTTGTGCAGTCCGGCCTTGGCCAGAACGCTGTCGTGAGTCAGCCTGGACGACATCGATTCCTGCGAACCGCACCCGACCAAGATCAGGCACAAGACTGCCGCCAATACAAGATTCCACCTGCTTGCCATGCGATACTCCTCGCCAACAAGATTGCTCTGAGGCTCGTCCAAGCACCCACTGCGGGCGCTACTTTTCCATCTTGACGTGATCACAAAGATCCACGCCGTTGGACTGCTCAAACTGCCTCAGCCGACGGATTCGTTCGAGGTCATCCGTTATCCGGTGAGCCAACTTGAAAATGTAAGGCCTGCCTTCGAGCCTCGCCTGAAGGTCGGCTACCATCTCGTCCCAATCGCCTTCGTACAACTCGCGTTTCAAGACGACCAGCATCCGTTCTTCGCGGTTCAGACTCTCGACGAACTGCCGCACTTTCTGCTGCAATTGTTCGCCAATGCCAGCCACCGTCGCACCTCGCGCCTGATCGGAACCATTCGAAAGAGGCTTTCCATACCCAGTGTACGGGGCAAT
The DNA here is from genome assembly GCA_964564285.1 of uncultured Planctomycetaceae bacterium. Taxonomy (GTDB): domain Bacteria; phylum Planctomycetota; class Phycisphaerae; order SM23-33; family SM23-33; genus JAUWQU01. Next base: position 18,111 of record CAZMBZ010000066.1, read on the forward strand.
ACTCTAAAGCCGTCTCAAACGATTTGCAACTCTATATTGCTTCGAAGATGGTCTTGCGCCACCAGCATCCAGCCATGCC
>CAZMBZ010000067.1:0-18143 GCA_964564285.1 uncultured Planctomycetaceae bacterium
ACGTGGTGACGCTTAAGCCGACGTGATTCAATCTGGCAGCCGCGATGTTCTCAGCGCCCTCTGCACGCTCTGCGAGAGACCTCTTCTTCTCAGGTTTTTGGCCCAGCCCGTCCCGGCCGGCGTTACCGCCGCACTCGGGCGTTGCCTTCCCATACGCTCCAGACCTGTTCTTCGTCGGCCGGCTGGGCGTAGTCGGTCGTCATCGTGGTGGTTATCGCTCCGGTGGCCCAGCCGAACTGGACCCATTTTTCCGGGTCCCAGCCTTTGAGAATCGCATATAGCATGCCGCCGACGAACCCGTCGCCGCCGCCGATGCGGTCCATGACGGTTATCGGGCGCGGCTCGACGACGTGCCAGTTGCCGCCTTCGGACATGATCGCGCCCCATAGGTGCTTGTTCGCGCTGACGACTTCGCGGAGCGTCGTGGCGAAGGCGGTGGCGTTGGGGAAACGCTCCTTCACTCGCTCGATCATGCCCTTGAAGCTCTCGATCTTCGCCGCGATGCCCTGGCCGCCGGCCTCGGGACCCTCGATGCCCAGGCAGAGTTGGAAGTCCTCCTCGTTGCCGACCAGGATGTCGGACACGCCGGCGATCTCGGTGAAGATATCGCTAAGTTCCTTTTCCCGGCCTTGCCAGAATGATGCGCGGTGGTTGAGGTCGAACGATATCCGCGTGCCGTGCTTTTTGGCGGCGCGTGCGAGTTCCAGACAGAACGTGCCCGTCTCCGGCGACATTGCGCCGATCAGGCCGGACAGGTGCAGCACGCCGACGCCCTCGTCGCCGAAGATGCGGTCGAGGTCGAAGTCCTTGACGTTCAGCGTCCGCCCGACCTCGCCGGCCCGGTCGTTATGAACGCGAGGTCCGCGCGAGCCGAAGCCGCTGTCGGCTAGGTTGAACTGGTGGCGATAGCCCCATGGCCCGCCCTGGTCTACGTCTTTGCCCTCGTAGGCCATGTGCCGTCCGGCGAGGTCGTCCTTGATGAACCGCGCGATCGGGCTGTCCTTGACGAACCTTGTCAGGACCTTGACCTTCAGCCCAAGGTAGGATGAGACGCTGGCGACGTTGGTTTCGGCGCTGGTAGCCTGCATGGTGAACGTGCTGCTGCAATGCATCGGCTGGGCGTTTACGGGGGTAAGGCGAACGCCCATGCTGGTTGGCACGACCAGCGACCAGGCGGAGTTGTCTCTAAGCTTGATACTCACAGCGGAATCCTTTCAATCTTGTCGGTTGCGGAGGCTTTTGCGGTCCTGCGTGCCAGCCGGCGGCGTTGACCGCTCGCCAGGCTGCGCGAATGCGAACCACTCACGAAAACTTAATAGCCGATTGTGGCGCTCAATGCAAACCTTCCTGCGCTGTGATGGGCTTGTGCGGGGGCGCGTCAAGGTTTTGCGGCATTGGGTCGGATGTGCTTGTCGAAGAAGGCCTTGACCAGTGCCGTTCGCGTCGTGTCGGTGAACTGACGCCCGCCATGGCTGGTGCCTTTGATGATGTGCAGGGATGATTTGAGCCCCGCCTTTTGGTAGAGCTTGTGCATGTGCTCGCTCTGGACCATGGGCACGAGCGGATCCCTGTCGCCCTGGAAGATCAGCAAAGGCGGGTCGCCATTGGATATGTAAGTGACCGGGCTGACAACCTTGGCCATCTCGGCCAACATGCCTTGGGCGAAGTGACGGTTGCGCTTGCCGAAGAGCGTCAGGTCGCTCGGGCCGTACAGGTCCAGTACGGCCTGGATCTTCGATGATTGATCGAGGTTGCCGCCGACGGTGCCCTCGAGTTTCTTGACTCCGCCGGATGTGCCGAGCAGCAGCACGAGATGTCCCCCAGCCGAGCCGCCTCCGGCGCCGATCCGCGTCGCGTCGTAGCCGTACTTGTCGGCCTTGGTTCGCAGAAAGCGGATCGCCCCTTTGCAGTCGTGGATCTGCTTGGGGTGCGAATGCAGACCGGTCAGGCGGTAGTCGATGCTTGCCACCGCGTAGCCTTGTTGCGTCAGGCTGAGCATCGAGGCGTTGACGCCGTTCTTGCTGCCTTTGGTCCACCCGCCGCCGTGGATCCACACCAGCAGGGGGCACTTGGCGTCGGACTTCTCGGGGATATATAGGTCCAGCTTCAGCGACAGGCCGTCGACTTTCGCATACTCGACGTTTCGGATCGCCTTGACGCCCGCGGGGGGTTTTCTGCCCCAGCCAGGCCGCTTGGCGGACCCTTGCCGCGCCTTCTTGATCCGATCCGTCGCCGCAGTGTATTCAGCCTTTGTCACCGCACCGTCGCCATAGCGGTTAGCCAGTCTGAACAGCCGGGCCGGACCCTGGTACTCGTCCCGGGTTACATCACCGTCCTTGTCGCGGTCATGCCGCCTGGCGAACTGCTCGAAAGTTGGAATCGCGACCTGCCCGGTTTTCGCAGCCGTTGGCTGGGCGGGGCGCGTCGCGGCCTGCTCAGCTACAGCGGTTGCGGTAAGGACAGCCGTCACGACTGCGAGAATGACTGGGCCGAAGGTCCTGTTCATAGTTGTGCCTCCCAGCAAGAAATCGCTTCTCATCCTGCAAGATTCGCCCAGGCTTGTGCCAAGACACCAAGATACAGTATGCCCATATCCCGAGTATTTGTCCACGATTTTGGCGCCGGCGGGAGGTTGTTATGGCTTGGCTTTGGGGTCCTTCTTTGCCGGGATGTTTTTGTACTTGGTGATGAGGTTGATGAGCTTGAGGCGTTGGGGGTGGTCGTTCTGGAGGTCCAGGACCAGTTGCCACTGCTTCGCAGCCAGGGCGTATTTGCGGGCTTGCTCGTAGGCGTAGCCCAGTTTGAGGTGCAGCGAGACGGTCTGGGGGCTGGCGGCGACTGCGCGGGCGAGGTAGTGGATGTACTTGTCGGCCTGGCCGAGCTGGTTGTACTGTTCGGCGACCTTGAGATATGCCTCTACGAGCGTCGGCTGGTATGCCGTCTTGTCCAGGGCGATGGCCTGGTCCAGCAACGAAAGGTACTCGTCGTACTTGTCGATCCCGAAGGCGGCCTGGGAGTAGTAGAAGTAGAATAGGGCCTTGTCTTCTTTTGGTACGGTTTCTTTGATCTTTCCGAACATGGCGTAGGCTTGCTTGTACCGCCTGGCGTTGAGGTAGATGTTTGCCTTGAGGAACTGGATGTCCGGGCGGTCCGCAATGCCGTCGGCGGTGGCTTTGGCTATCTGAAAGATGGCCGAGTTTCCTGGCGCGGCGCGGAAGGTGTCTTTCTTTCCGGGTACCGGTTCGATGAGGTACCAGTTTTCGCTGATGGTGCCGGTTTTGCCCGCCTTTACGGTGACGACCTGGACTCGCCCGAAGTAGTTTCTCAGGTTGAAGTACGCCGAGCCGAGTTTGTATCGCAGCACGGGGCTTTCGATTCCGCGCGACAGGGCCTTCTGGTAGGATTCAGCCGCCAGGGAGTAGAAGTGTCCGGCCAGGTAGATATTGCCCAGTTGATAGTGGTCCGCGGCGCTGTTTGGGTTGAGTTGGACGGCCTTTTCGAAGTACTTCCGGGCCTCGGGATACTTGTCGAGGTTGTAGGTGGCCTCGGCGAGCATGTGATACGTCGTGTAGTCGTGCCGGTACTTCAACAGGGGGGTGAGCACCGCGGCTGCCTTGGCCCAGTCTTCCCCGGCGATGTAGATTTCCCCGAGCAGTTGTCCTGCCTCGACGTGGTCGGGGGCGGTCTTGAGGATGGTGGCCAGTTCCTTGGCTGCTGGGGCGATCTGGTCGGCGTAGCGGTAGGCGCGTGCCAGGGCGAGTCGGTAGCTGGTCTTGCCGATTTTGTCGGCCGCCACTGCCTTGGTCAGCAGTGTTACCGCCTTTTCGTGTTCGCCGGTTAGCAGCGCGTCGCGTCCTTGCTGGTAGAGTTTTTCTGCCTTCTCGGCCTGCTCGGCCTGCGTGGGTTTGGCTGGCTGGGTTTCGGGCGCGGCGGAAGCGGCTGCCGCCAAGGGCAGGAGAATCATCGCCGTCGTTATCAAAAGGTTTATCCGCGTTCGCATGATCGCATCTCCAAGGTTATCTTCGGTGTCCGTTCAGGTTGGCCGTTGTGCGGGCGAGTGCTTCGTTACAGCCGATATGTCTTTATCCATTCCCTTCGCTGGGTGGCCTTTTTGGCCATTGGGCCTGTGGGGTAGTTGTTGATGTAGTTGGTGTAGGAGTCCATCGCCTTTACCCACTCGCCGAGGTGTTCGTAGTTCTCGGCGATGGCGAACTGGGCGGCCTGGGCCTTGGGGCTCTGGCGGTAGTTTCGGAGGAAGGCGTCGTAGGCCTTGATCGCATCGACGTAGTCCTGCTGCTTCTCGTAGTAGCTCGCCAGTCGCCAACTGGCGTCTTCAGCCACTGCGGTTCCGGCGAACTGGCGGACGATTTCCTTGTAGGTCTTCATCGCCTCGTCGGGGTCCATCAGGCGGTCGGCGTAGATGCCCGCCATCTTCAGCAGCGAATCGGCCGCCTTGTCGGCCGCGGGAACCATGGCGGCACGCTGGTAGACGCTTACGGCCTTACGCAAGGCGGCGTTGATCTTGTCCTGCCGGTCGGCGAGTTGGTTGGCCGTCAGTTGCACCACCTCCTGCTGGGCCTGGACGGCGAGGTTTTTGGCCTGGGCGAAGTTGTACTGCCCGGACTGGAACGCCCCGCGGGCTCGCTGAAGCTCTGCCGACTTATCCTTGCCTTCGGCGCGCAGTTTTGAGATCAGCATGTCGTTGACGCTATCCTGTTTTCGTCTGGTGGCTGACATTCGCCCGTAGGCGGCCTTCTGGGCCTTTTCCTTGTTGTCGGCCATTGTGGCGCTGCGGGTGACCGTGGCGAATCTGTCGGCCTCTTGCTGATAGCTGAGGCCCACCTGGTACAGCGCATCGTCTGCCAGCGGGCTGGTTGGGTATTGTTCCGCGATTGCCAGCAGCGCCTCGCGGGCCTTGTCGGTTTCGCCGAGTTGCAGGTAGGTCATGCCGACCTTGAACATCGCGTCGTCTGCCCAGTGGCTCTTGGGCCAGTTGGCTGCGACCTTGCGGTATTCGATGATCGCCTTGACCTGGTTACGCAGTTTGGTCAGCACGATCTCGGCAATCTGGTACTGGGCGTCGAAGGCCTTCCGCTGGCCCTTCTCGTCGACGAGAGTCTGGAAGAGGTTCAGATCCTTGAGGATTCCGATCCGCCGGGTCGCCTCGGCCGTGCGGGAGTCCTTGGGGTAGGCCCGCAGATATGTTTCGCACGCGGTCATCGCCTCACGCCAACGGCTCAGATTGATGGTGCAGTCGGTAATGGCCCACTTGGCTTCGCGGACCCACGTGCCGCTGGGGAACTCCTCGATCACGCGACGGTAGGCGGCTATGGCGTCTTCCCAGGCCTCGTTGGCCTGGTGGATCTGCCCGACCATCGTAAGCGCCTGGCCGGCACTGGCGTGGCGGGGGAAGCTGTCCACGAACACTTCCAGCACGTGCAGGGCTTCCACCCATCGCTTCTCGCCCTTTAGGGCCGTGCCGATCTGGAGAATGGCGTTCTGCACGCCGATGTCGCTGCCGCCGAGGGTGAAGTTCAGTTCCAGGTACGCCTCAGCCGCCATGAGAGGACGCTTGAGGTTGTTCTGGTAGGTCTGGGCGATCCGGCGGGGCGCGTCGGTGCAACTGGGGTAGTGGATGTAGAGGTCGGTCCAGACGATGATGGCTTCATCGTAATACCCCCGTCCCGCCAGTTGCTCAGCCACATTGCGAAGCGTGTTGGGCACCGAGGCGACATTGGGGTGATCGTGATAGTTCTCGGCGATCTTTCGCAGCTCGCGGGCTCCGCGGACGTACTGTCCTCTGGCCAGTGTCGAGCTGAACGAATCCACCGCGCGGGCTTGTGTGAGGAAGCTGTTGGCGATGAGCCATTGGGCCTGGTGGATGATCGATTTTTCGTCGGGGAGGTCCCTGGCCAGGGTCGTCAATTCCTGGCGTGCCTTGTCGAAACGTTTGGCGACTTCGCCCAGTCGCTCCTGGGTGGAGGTCGCCTTGGTGATCGGTTTGGTGGCCCAGGAGAGGTAATCCCGCGCGACGGCGAGACGAATTGTCGGTACCTGGGAGTCGGTTGGGTTGTCGGCCAGGTACTTCCCGGCCAGCTTGGCTGCCCTTTCCCACTGGGTCAACGTGTGCCAGTGGCTGATCATCAGCATGATCTCCCCGCGAGCCTGAGCGGCGGTTGGGGTGTCGGGGCTGTCGGTGCGAATGGCGGCAAAAATGGCGTACGCTCCTTCCAGCGCCTTGGCCTGGCGGGCGATCTCCGCTTCCGACAGAACCGGCACGGAGAGCTGCTGGTTTTGCGCGGATTGACTGACGGGCCGTTTCCCGGGTTGGATCATGTTGACGTACTTCTTTGTATCACGCAGGGCGGCGATTCGCAGCGCCTGGCGATCGCTCTCGCGACGAATGGTCGCCATCGCCAAGGCATCGCCGGCGATGATGTCGGCGTCGGCGGCAGGACCCGGTTCGGCTGCCCCGGTTGGGGCAGATATCACTGGTTTCGCCGACTCGATCTCGGAAATGGCTTTGGCGATGCGACGGGGTTTATTGGGGGTTCGACCCCCGCGTGCCTCGTCGGATTCGTTGTCAGCATTGAGTTCAAGCTTCTCCTTTACGATCTCCTCCGTATATCGCTCTCCCAGGGCCAGGCCGTACCCCGCACCACCCTTGTCCGCGGGTTTGGCCGCCGGGGTCCCCAGGGCGGAAAGCACTTTGCGGGCGTGGTCGCTCATCACCTGTCCCAGCCGGCAGAGCCCCTGGGCCAATCGCAGCCGTTCGGGCCGGCGAAGTGGCAGCTTCTGTGCCAGCAGGTCGGCATAGACGCCTTCGGAGACGTCCCATGAGTTGACCTTGGCATACTCCATGGCCGCGGCCATGATCTGGCGCAACGATGCGCCGACCAGCGGGCCATCGGGATGGGAGCGGATGAACTCGACGTAAGCGGCAATTGCGGCGGCGAACTCGTCGCTGATGGCAGCGGGGGGCGCCTGCCCGGGCTTGGCCTGGGCAATCTGTTTGGTCAGCGCCCGCTGGGCCTTGGTGTACAGCACGCCGGCTGCTCTGAAGCGGGCGAGTTCGGCCACGCTGGCGACACCCGGGGTTGCGTGAGAGAGTACCTTAATGCCGGCTGCGAAGTCGGCGAAGTCGCCGTGAATGCCAGCCGCCACATCGTATGCCTCGTGCCGCGCGAACAAATCGGCGACCATGGAGATCCGATCAGCCGCCGATCGACTCAGCGGGTTGGCCGGGCGGTCGGTGATGAACTGGGTGTACTCCGCTATGACGCTCTTGAACGCGTCGGTCAGTGCGATCTTTTTGGCGCCGCCGTATCGTCTCAGCAGGGCATTCAGTTCTCGCTGGGCCTGCCCGAGGTGCAACTCCGCCAGGCGAATCCGAGCGTACGCGTCGGCAGAGGTGACGGCGGGCGTGCCCTCGCCCTTGACGGCGATGGCCTCGGCGGCGACGTCGTAGTATTCCAATGCCTCGTACTGCATGACAATATTGTTGGCCAGTGACCGCGCCTGGGCGGCGAACGGGTCGTTGTGGGCCAGTCCGGCCTGGAGGGTGTAGCAACGCTGGAGTGCCTTGCGGTGGATCGGGTCCAGTTTTCTTGGCAGGGCCATGCCAGCCGCCATCAGCCGACTGTGACGCCGGGAGACCTGCTGAATCCAAAGCTTGACCAGGGACAACTGCCACTGTCGCTGCTCGACAGCCTGGAGACGTGGGATAAGCTTGCCATACGCTGCCTCAGCCACTACGTACTGCTGGGCCTGGGTTAGCCATAACTGCAAGTGGGCATCGAGTTTCTTGCGGACAGGCCCTGCCTGGGCGGGGTCTCGGGCGACGATGGCGCTCAGCGTCTCCAGCAGCCTGCCTTGCGTATCGCTGAGCTTGGCGTTGGCTTCGACACGTCCCTGGCGAATGTTTTCGCTGAACGTCCACTCCGCCCGGCGGGTGAGGATGTCGGCGAGTTTCCACAGTACCGGCAGGCGGTGCGTGCTCTTTCCAGCTTTGAGGGTCTCAGCCAGCGGAGTCAGTATCGCATCGGCCAGGCGGAGTCCCTCGGGTGCCTTCTGGGCGGCGTAGGCGTCGGCTACGCTGGTGATCGTTTTGACGGCTTGGGCAACGGCCTTGGGGTTTTCATCGGCCTTGACTACTGGCAGGGCGATGGCGATGGCCCACCCATAGGGTCCCAACGCACCAGCCTGGGCTGTGGGATGCGGGAGCCTGGCAGCTAGTTGTCGCACCTGTTCTGCCAGCGACACCGTAAGCATCCAGTTGCGTTCGGTTGCCTTCACCGGCGCGCGGTTTGCGCGAGCGTACAGCTTGACCAGTTCGGCCAATTCTGTCGGCATCGCCGTCGGCAGGCCTTTAGTGGAGGCCCGTTCGGCAAGGGCGGCCATGACAGATGCGGTCTGGAACCGCAGGGCCGTCAAGACGATCGTTCGTTTGCTGGTTGGGGAAAGCGGCATGGCCAGGAGTTGCTTCGTCACCGCGACGATTGCGTCGTTGGCGCCCCGGGCGGCGTAGTGTTGGTGAAGGTGATGCACGATGCGATCAATCAGACGCTTAGCCTCGACCCGGTTGGCTTGGGGGAGAATCCGGGCAACCAAACCCAAAGCCGTCACGTCCGCGGGATCCAGCGCGGATTCCGGCGTGACAATCTGTCTGGCCTCGGCGACGGTGAGCATGGCCTCGATTACCGACGTTACGGTGGACAGGGCCTTGGCTTTGGCCTTGGTGTCCGGCGAGTCGGTCGCGACGGCCACGGCAATCTCTACGGCCCAGCGGTAGGCTGTCGGCAGGGCCTTGCCCTCGGGCAGTTCCGGTAGTTCCCGCAGGAGATTGGCGATTTGACCCATGCGTTCGCCCATGGCTGCCAAGTCTTTGTAGGCGCCGAGCGCGGGATACTTCGCCGCCAGGGCCTTGGTCTTCGTGATGATCTCGGCGAACGGGTTGGCTGCATCGTTGGGCAGTGCTGCCAGCTTCTTGGGTCCGAGGTCCGCCAGTTTCTTCAGGATTGCCTCGGATTGGTACTTGATGCCAGCGCGGGTGGTTTTGCCCCGAAGCTCCGCCGACAGAGGAAGCGCCAGCAGCCGCTCTACTCCCTCTGCTGCGGCCTGGTAGGCATACCCGCTGGCGTAGGAGTTATCCAGTTGAGCGAGCACTGCCTCGGTCATGGACCGGGCCGACACGATAGTCGAGCTGCGGGCATACTGTTTGGTCAGCAACTCGATGGTCGCGATGGTGGACGGATGCAGCTTGGTCTCCGGTCCCGTTGTAGCCTCGGTTGCGGCGACTGCCAGCAGCGCCCCGGCCAGTCGTTCGGCGGCCGGGCCAGCCTTGGCGTGATCGTCATGCCCCGCCAGCCACGCCGCCAGCGGTTCGGTGGCCTTAGTGCGATCGAGGGCGAAGACGGCCAGCTCGTACGCGGCCAGCGTCGCCTCGGGGCTCTTGGGATGCTTGGCGACGATGCCCTTGAGCGTCGCAAGCCCCGCGTCGACGCTCGGCCCGGTGCGTTTGAGGTTCGCCATCGCCACCAGCAGCGTCAGTCGCGGCTCGGGAGCGAGCTTGGGGAACTTGCTGCGGATCTGCGCGGCGTACCAAAGCACCGTCTCGCCGCTGCCGGCGAGGGTGTTGGCCTCGCACAGCATCATCATGATCTTCGCACGCTGGGCGTCGGTGAGGGCCTTGAGGGCCAGCAGTCTAGTGCCTTCGGACTGCATGCCTTGGTGAAGGTTGGCAGAGAGCATCTGCTCCATCAGCATGATGCGGACGTCCACGTTGTCCACCTCGGCCCGCAGGGCGGTGAGCATCTTTTTGACGTACAGCTCGTTGGGAGCAAGCTTGAGCGTCTTACGCCACGCAGCCATCGCGCCACTGAGCTCGCCGAGTTGGTAATGGGCCTTGCCCAGCCACAGGAATACCTCCGGGTCCTTCGGCGTCCGTCGCGAGGCCATCTCCAAATGGTCGCGAGCCCGTTCGTACTGCCCGGCATGGTAAGCTTTCTGCCCGGCCTCGAGGGTGTTCTGTGCCCACGCCGGCGACGGTGCCGCCAAGATTACCCCGGCTGTCAAAGACGCGACGATCAATAGTGCTATCTGCCGATGCATGGCCAACTCCTATCCAGAAGGTTTGTTTCCAGGCACATCCGCGAGAGGGCGGTGCCCCGTCGCCGAAACTTTTGACGAACAGCCACGCGGAAAGTTCCAGCTTTCGGCGGTTTGTGCAGGGAAAAGTTTCGCGGGAGGCTGTTGGGCTGGGGATTGACCCGCATCGTTCAGCCCGGGATAATCGACAATCGACTTTTGGCGAGTAATCCGAGGCAAGCAACGGAAGCTTGCGGCGTCGAAGTCATGGCGCGACGGTAGGGGGGCTGTTCTGCAATGCGAGCGTCTGCAGAAGGCGCATGAAAAGGAAGGCCGACATGATTACGGAAGTCCCACGGCGGAACCTTGGGGTCCTGCCGGCTTTGACACTGCTTGGGCTCCTGACGGCGGTTGCCCACACGTCGGCCCAGGAGCGGATTCTACCCAAACCGCGAATAGTCCAGCAGCGCCGGATCGAAGGGCGCCGCGTGGTGCGTTACGAGCATGACAGCACCGAGCTGTGGGGGTACAAAGACGCCCAGACTGACTACTTCTACGTAATTCCCGCCAAGTCCACTTTGAAGCACGCGCCTCTGCGCGTCGTGCTCCATTCGGCTGGGCATAGTGGTGACGCTGTTCTGTCGGACGCCTTCAAGCATCGCGACTGGTTTCACTACTACAGCGATGACGACTGTCACGTTCTATATCTCGACTGCCAGCGCAACCGGGCTCGTGACTGGTGGTGGGGATACCACGAGATACGGCGACATCCGGAATTGTACAAGGGCAAACTGACTCCGACTGAAGCACGGGTGTTGTCTACGATCGAGTGGGTTATCCGGAAGTACGAGGTCGATCGCAACCGGGTATATCTCAGCGGTATTTCGATGGGGGGCAGCGGAGGCATCGGGATTGGATTGTGCAGGGGCGACGTATTTGCCGCTATCTCGGTGGCAGTGCCTGCCGGCGTTGAGCACATGGAATACCGCATGGCTGACGGGAATCATCCGGCCCCGCCTGTTCTGGTCGACTACTCATCACATATCGACAGGTGGTCCAAGGGACAGGAGAGGCTTCTGGCCTGCTGCGAGAAGAACAAGTACCCGATAGTCTTCGCCTGGGGACTGTTTGGCCATAACAGCAACGTCAGCGCGGCAAATCCTGCCGTTCAAGACTTCCCCTGGCTTTCCATTCGCAGGAATGAGGCCTACCCCGTATTCACTCGCGCTTCGATCGATGATAAATATCCGGGATTCGGCAACAAGAAGGGGCCCGACCAGAAGGGCCAGATCAACGGCTATTTCCGGTGGAAGAATATTGAAGACACCAAAGATGTTTTCCTGATGGAGTTGCGGCTGGTCAAGAAGGAAGAACTCGGCAACCGGATCGAAACGCCTGAGCGGGCGACCGCGGATGTGACCCCGCGGCGCGTGCAGAAATTCCCCATTGTCGCGGGGGACAAGTTCAAGTGGGCTATGACTCGCGATGGAAAGACGGCGCAATCCGGGCAGGTCCAGGCCGGCGCACACGGTCTGCTGACGATACCCGGGGTGATAGTGACGGCTGACCCGTCGAGATTGATTCTGAGGCCCGGAAACGCAGCGGCCAGATAGCAAAGGTTCTGACCGTTCGTTCAGAAAGCTATCTTGGCTGTTGAGCACTGCCAATGAAATACGAGTATAGAAAATGCGATTACGAAATATCCAATTGATCGGATTTGCCCTTATGGTTGTTAATTCCACAGCATTTTGCGGAGAGGCGGATAGTTCCAGGTTGCCTCTTGTCCCCTACCCTCAGGAGATCGCCTTGGGCAAGGGGGACTTTACACCCCAGAAGGTCCTTGTCCTCAAGTTCCTGGAAGGCCATGCGTCAATCACGCGAATCGCCGAGACCTTTGCCCGAGACCTCTCGGCAATCGGATTCTCCGCTTCGCACGGCAAGGCATTGCCCGCAGAGACGCCGGGTATCGTTGAATTGTCCATACGGCACGATGATAAACTGGGCGAGGAAGGCTATCGTCTTACGATTGATTCGAAGGTATCCATAGTCGCCGCCACCAGCGAGGGCCTGTTCTGGGGCACGCGAACTCTCCTCCAGTTGCTTCAAGCCGGTCCGGGCAAGGCCGTGCCTCGACTGGCGATCAGCGACAAGCCCGAGTTCGAGTACCGCGGACTGATGATCGATAACGCCAGGAGATTCCATTCGCTGGATTTCCACATCCAGACGATAAAGCGAATGTCATCCTTCAAGTTGAACCGGTACCAGATACATTTCAGCGACGATCAGAGCTATACGCTTCCCAGTGATGTCTTTGCTAAACTGCCGACAAAGGATCGACATTACTCGCGGGAGCAGATTCGCCAACTCGTGGCGGCTGGGCGAGAATATCACGTTATGATCGTGCCGGAAATCGACGTGCCCGGGCATGCAAGAGCTCTGATCGCCGGCATTCCATCAATCAAATGCACGAACGTTCCCGCCGGCAAGGGGGCCAAGAAGCTCTGTGTCGGCAAAGAGGAAACCTACGAAGCGCTTGAGAAATTATTCTCGGAGATCATGGAGATGCTGCCCGGCGAGTACTGGCATCTGGGGGCGGACGAGGTCCGCTACGGAGCCACGAGTTGTGACGCTTGCCTCAAAAGGATGAAGGACGAAAAGCTGGCCGATGGGGATCAGCTCTTTCATTACTTCATCAATCGCATGCATCGCTTTTTCAAGAGCAAGGGCCGGACGATGCTCGTGTGGGAAGGCTTTCATCCTGATCGCGGGCCTGTCGTCGACAAGGACATTATCGTTTGCCCTTTCGACGTCAAGCACAAGGGGCACATGCCGAGCGATTACTTCAAGGCGGGATACAAGACACTCAACACCGCATGGAGTCCATTGTACGTGGCTGACCGACTTTACATGACCACTCCAGAGATACTTGCAAGGTGGTCGCCCTACATGTTCGGTGCAGGACGAAGCCCCCAGCCGCTTGCCTACTGGAAGAAGTTTAGCCCCGGTTCCCTCGATCCCGGCCAGATTATAGGGGCTCAAATGTGCTCGTGGGCCAATGAGGAAAAAGCCGAAGAAGGGCTTCTCTTCGGCACGGGGGCAGGGTTTTTCGATTACGGCCGGCCTGGGCCGCGAGTTCAGATCATGGCCGAACGTCTTTGGACCGGTTCCAGAACCAACCCAAAGGACCTTCTGGAACGTGTGGGAAAAGCATACTGGTGATCGACCAGGGTTTCTTTGCCCGTTGCCCGATACGTCGGCGTCGCTGATGGCTGGCCGTCCGCTGCTCTGACAGAGTTGCCGTAATCAACCGGAAAACACTGCGTCGAAGAGTCATTGTTGATCTTAGTCTCGCGGAGTTCAGTTCCTTGCAGGACAGATCCGCCTCGGGGATGACTGGTTCACGCGGTGTGCTGGCGATTTCGCCATTGACGATGCCGTCGGCTGGCATATATTCAATCGGTGGCGACTGTTTTGGACGTCGATGCCGGCAGGTATGATGGTCTTGCGTTCGGGATATTTCGCCTTTACCGACGGAAGAGTTACCCCTTGTTCGAGGGCACCAGGCATGACAAGTGTTGAATCGAAGTTCCTGTTCGCGATTGGCGTGGCGCTGTTGTGGGTCGCGTCCGCATTTTTCTTTTCGGGAGATGCCGTGGCTGGGCAGGAGGATCGCATTCCCATTACGAAAGCTCGCTGGATCGCGGCTGGAACATCCAGCCAGGCAGGCGGGCGGGGCATATCGCTCAAGATGCCCGGCGTCCATGCCGATCGCCTGGCCAAGTCGGCGGCTCCCGGACAGAAGGAGCCGATGCCGATCTTTCGCAAGTCCTTCCACCTTGGCAAGGCCGCCGTATCCCGCGCTCAGGTGGCGGTATGCGGGCTGGGGCATTTCGAATTGACGGTCAATGGCCAGAAGGTCGGGGACCATTTTCTCGACCCGCCGTGGTCGGACTTTGCCGACACGTGCTACTACGTCACCTTCGATGTCGCCAAGTTTTTGAAGCCCGGCGAGAACGTGCTCGGCGTGATGCTTGGCAACGGCATGTATAACGTCAGGGGCGGCCGCTATGCCAAATTTCTGGGCTCCTTCGGGCCACCCAAACTCATCCTCTGCCTGGCGGTTTCTCAGGGCGACGCTCAGCGGACTATTGTTACCGACGAGACCTGGAAAGCCGATGCCGGCCCCATTACATTCAGTTGCATCTACGGTGGCGAAGACTACGACGCCCGCAGGGAACAGCCCGGCTGGGACAAGCCCGGGTTTGATGATGACAATTGGCAGGCTGTGAAGGTTGTCAAAGGCCCCGGCGGGAAGCTGCGTCCTGCGATCTCGCCGCCCGTCAAGGCGATCCGCCGTCTTAAACCGGTGTCGGTTACGAAACTGAAAGATGGTCGATACGAGGTCGACCTGGGCGAAAATCTCTCCGCCAGGCCGGTGATAAAGGTAAAGGGCAAGGCGGGCAGCCGGGTGACCATCGAGGCCGCCGAGCGCAAGGGCAAACCGTGGAAAGGGCACTCCTACACTTATACTCTCAAAGGGGATGCGGAACCGGAGTTCTTTGCGCCACGTTTCAGCTACTTCGGATTCCAGTACCTCTACGTCAGCGGCGTTGAATGGGGAACTGACGCTGCCGGCGGCCGCGACCTGCCGGAAATGGTCGATGTGGGGGGCGATTTTGTCAGCAGTTGCGGGCCGCGGATCGGGACGTTTTCGTGCAGCAACCCGCTATTCAACGAAATCGACCAGATGATCGATCGTTCCGTGGTCAGCAACCTCCAGCATGTGGTGACGGACTGTCCGCATCGGGAAAAGCTGGGCTGGCTTGAAGTGTCGCATCTGATGGGTCCGTCGATCCTGTTTAATTACGACATGGGTGGGTTGTTCCGCAAGATCTGCCGGGACACCACCGACTCGCAGTTGGAAAATGGCTTGGTTCCCGACATTGCACCGGAATACGTGCGGTTCAAGGGCGGGTTCTTTGAATCTCCCGAGTGGGGCAGCGCGTCGGTTCAGCTTCCCTGGCTGATCTATAACTGGTACGGCGATGAGCAGATCCTGCGCGAGCAATATCGGACGATGGCACGCTACACCGATTACCTGGCCAGCACGCGCAACGCGGCGGGCCTGGTCAAGGGTGGCTTGGGGGATTGGTATGACTGGACAGCAAGGAGGGGGCACGTGGGGCATTCGCAGCTCACGCCGAAGGAACTGCCCGCGATGTGCATGCTGCTCGACAATGCACGCATCCTTCGGCGGGTGGCCGAAATGCAAGGCAAGACCGCCGACGCGGAGAAATGGAAGTCTCTTGGGAAAGAGGTGCGCCGCGATTTCATGGCGGCCTGGTACAACAAGAAGGCCAAAACCGTCGCGACCGGCAGTCAATGCGCTCTGGCCATGGGGTTATACTTTGACCTCGTTCCCGTGGAGGATCGAGACGCCGTTCTGGCCAACCTGGTTGCGAATCTTGAAAAGAACCAATACCGTCCGAGCACCGGCGAGGTGAGTTTTCGCCACTTGGTGCTGGCCCTTGCCGAGGCAGGCCGAAGCGATGTGGTCTACCGCATCATCAACCGCACTGATGCGCCCGGCTACGGGTGCCTGCTCAAGAAGCATGGGCTGCGGACTTTGTCTGAACGCTGGGATCGGCCCGGTTCGTCGCTGAATCACTGCATGTTCGGACACATCCAGGAATGGTTCCAGAAGTACCTGCTGGGTATCCGTCAGGCGCCCGGCAGCACGGGTTACCAAAAGGTTCTCATCGATCCCTTCATTCCCGACGATCTCCAATGGGCCCGGGGATCATTCGATTCGCCCAACGGCCTTATCGAAGTCGCCTGGGCCAGGAAGGACGGCGCGGTCGAAGTTACCGTCAAAGCCGAAAAGGCCCAAATTATCCTGCCGCCCGCACGAAGCAATATTCGATGGAAAGTGCAGAGCCCCGATAAGTAAGCGGCAGCGGCGAAGCCCCCGGGTCATGGAATCAAGACTTAGCAGTTCGTTTAGAAATGGGTCCGCCAGCGAGAGCGAGCAAGAATGTCGAGCATCAAGGAAGAAAACGCAGGCAATGCCTTAGCATTGCCGAGTATTTCTGACGCAGACGCGCAGACATTCGGGCCGCTCGCAGCAAGGGCTGCCTTCTAAACGGGCTGTTAGGGCCTTATCTGTGGACCATTGACGAACGTCCCTGTTTTCTGTAGAGATTCAAAGGAAAGACCATGAAGAAAATATCGAGAAAAGTGTTTATCGCCGGTGGCGCAGCCGCGGCAGTTGCGGCGGGTGCTTGCCTGTGTACCAAGACGGGGCGGTCAACGATATCTGGAGTTGGCAATACGCCGAGTATTGCCCATGATGCCTACGATGTTGTCCAGAAGAAGGGCATAACGATACGCCTTGACAAGGTTCCCGAACTCGCCCGCGTGGGAGGGGCCGTCAAGATTATCGATCCGAAAATCGACGATTCCCTGATTGTCGCTCGGGTAGCGGAGAACGCCTACGTGGCGACGTCGATCAAGTGTACGCATCGCGGCTGTGAGGTCGAATATCTGGCCGAGGAAAAGTGCTTCAAGTGTGCCAGCCTCGGCGGAAGCAGATTCAAAACTGATGGCGAGAAGATCAGCGGGTTTGCGAAAGGCCCGTTGAAGGCGTATCCGGTTTCTTCCGAGGGCAACATCCTGGCAATCCGATTGCTTTAACAGCCCGCTCTGGCGGCGCGGTCCATTTATAGACAGACTTCCAGGCCTTACGGGAGTTGCGTTCGATCCGCTGCCTGTGGATGTTTCTCTGGGTCTCTAATGGCTTTGCGATATTCGTCTCTGCGCAACCCGATCTTCTCGAACGGGATTGCCTTGAAGCCGGGCAACTCCTTCTGAACCGCGGCGAGGTCTGTCAGCGTAAAATCCATCGCCTTCACGTCGCGGAAGCTGGGGTCTGCTTTGGTGACCAGGTTGTTCTTGATCTGCAGCAGGTTCGCCGGGCCGTGAATCCATCCACTGCGGCAGCAGATATTGTTGATCACCTTGTTTCCGCTTGGCTTGTGAGGGTTTCCCTTGAGGATTCCCGCCAGCTCGGGATATCGGGTACTGTAGGGAGGCTTGTCATGGTTTACCTCTTCGAGCTTGGCGTACATGCGATGATCTCCGCCGCGTTTCTGGTATTTGTGCGCCCATCCCTCACTGCGGTTATCGATGTGGACGGCCTGCTGCGAGTCGATGAATATGTTGTTCTCCACGATATTGTCATGTCCGCCGCCAATGAACGCCCCGCGCTGCACCTTGTAGAAGACATTGCCGTAGATATGGGTGCTTGAATGACTGTCGTCGAGGTAGACAGCCATTGAACCGAGATTCCCCGGCGCCTTGATGTGGTGGATGAAATTGTATCGTACCGTGTTGCCCCGATAGGTCCAGTTTCTGCCACTGTAAAAGGCGCCTACGTCTCCGGTCTCCTGGCAGAGCCGTGCCGCTTCGTTGTATTCGATAATGTGATCGTTGCCGGAGTAGTCCAGCCCAACGTGGGGGGCGTCGTGAATGAAGTTGTGCGCCGCTCGATGCCCCACTCCGTTCAGGTTGATCGCCGGCTGATTGGTGCGCTGAAGTCGGGCATAGTGATGAATGTCATTGTTGACGGCATAGTGTCCGCCGGCTGCGAGCTTCTTCCTGTCGCCGCCGGTCAGCGAGATGCCTGTGGCACCGATGTTGTACAGATCGCAGCTCACCACCCCGTTGCGACGTCCGTCCTTGAGAGGATCACCCGATTCCTCGGGAAACACGTGAAGTGCCCCGGCGTCCTTCACCGCGAAGCCGCTAGGGCGGATGACGACACCGCTGGCGCCGATATTGCGAATGGTACACCCGGCAATCAGGTTGTCTGTGCCGCCGACAACCTCGACGCATGTTCCGCGGGTTACCTCCAGCGTCAGCCCGGCAATGGTAATGTGTTTCGTGCCGACCATCCGGATCATCGGCGCTGGCAAGGTAGACAAATAAAAACGCCCGTCGGCCATATTCGCCGGTGGGTAGAGGTAGAGGATGCGCGTCTTGTGCTCAATCATCCATTC
>CAZMBZ010000068.1:0-13724 GCA_964564285.1 uncultured Planctomycetaceae bacterium
CGAAGCCGAACGGGTACAGTCGCGAGTAGACGCCGTCGAACTGCGGGCGGTCGCGCCACCGCTCGATCAGCACATCGGGGCGGGTATGGGCGTTATAATCCTTCATTAGATGGGTCAACACCGCTGAGCCATCAATGCCCTCCCAGGTGAAAGTCATCTGCGGAAAATCCTCGCCGCCATAGTAATTCCAATAGATCTTGGCGGTCGTGAAGTACTTGATCCCACAACCTTTGAGAATCTGCGGCAGCGCGCCGCTATAACCGAAAACATCCGGCAGCCAGAGCATTTCACACTCGACGCCGAACTCCTCCCGGAAAAACCGTTTGCCGTGGAGGAACTGGCGAATGAGGCTCTCGCCCCCGGTGATGTTGGTGTCGGCCTCCACCCACATGCCGCCATCGGCGATGATGCGTCCGTCGAGAACGGCCTGGCGAACCCGCTGGTAAAACTCTGGATCGTCACGCTTGACCATCCAGTAAAGATGGGCCTGGCTGTGCATGAACTTGTAGTCCGGGTACTCATCTATCAGGGCAAGCTGGTTGGCCAGAGTCCGGCGGACCTTGCGGTCGGTCTCCGCCAAAGGCCAAAGCCATGCCACATCCAGGTGCCCGTGCCCGCAGCCAAACATCGTCGGAGCCGTCGATCCGTTGGTGCATTCCAGAAGCGGGCCCAGCAACTTCCGCGCCGCGGCGAACGTCTTGCGCCGCCGGGCCGGCGGAAGCTCGAAGTCGATAACGCAGCTCGCCTCGCGAAGGGCATCGTCGATTTGGCTCACCCGCAGCGAGTGCTCGTCGAGCGAGTCTCGCAGCCGCACCAGCGTCTCGAAGTCCAACCAGAGCTGATACGCCATTTCGTCCCAGATCCCGAATGAGCTGGCCTCGACGACCTGCTGAGCGGCCGGCGGCTCGGGCACGCTGGAAACCTCCGGACGCACCGGCCCGCCACCGCACACTCGCGGCCCGTGACCGGCGTAGGATTCGATCATCAGCTCGAACACCTCGCCCGGTTTGGCATCCCGGCTTAGCAGGATAGTCTTCCTCGCCCGCCCCCCGGACCCGCTGGCGCGTCCGTTCACGTAGATGAGACTCTCGCCGCCAGGCTGACCTTGGAATACCACCCGCTGACCTGCGGCCGCCTTGGGCAACTCGACTCGCGCCCGGAACCACCCGTACTGCCACTTGCCTCCCCATGCGGTTCCGGCAGGCATCGGCAGGAATTCACACCGTGCCGCTTGCTGGACGGTGAGTTTCTCAGTCGTAACGAAACCATCCAGCTCGACATCGCCCAGTGGGCGGTACAAGTGTGCCGGAAATTCATCACGATATCGATCGATCCGTTTTCGCCATTCCAAATTCAGGGCCACGAGCTCTCCTTGCGAAAATCCACGAAACTACCTCACACACCGCATAGAATCGGGTCTGCCCGCACAGTCTTCGAAACAGTTCACCTTGTCAAGAAATTCCAGCCCGCAAGCGAATTGGAAAAGCCCGCGCCGAGTCATTTCTTGACCGGCTTGACTGTGCCGTGCTGGCAAGCGTCGCCAGCCTCTGTCACCATAGCGAGATCGCTTACGCGCCTATGAGAAAACAGGGACCGCAAGTCGCTTGAATTGGGCTGGGGATTCGCAACCATGCGATCCGGGCCGAAACCGCATGGCTGCGGCGACCGGGCGGTAGAGATGCAGGTGATGGGTTGCACCGCTGTTCCCGGGTCTTGCCGAAGTCCGCAACGCCGGGATTTTGCTTCCCGAGTCTTCAAGACAGACTTCCAGGCGCCAGTGGCGTTAGCCTGACCGGCATGGCCGGTTCGTTCGCCGTCGATTACTTGCCCGCCGGGCCGAGCAGTTTGATTTCGTGCAGGGACAAACCATAACGCCCGCCGGGAGGATTGAACTTCAAGTCCAGGCCATTCCAACCGGAACTGAAGTTGGCCGAGTAACACAACCAGAGCCCCCTGCCATCTTTGCTTATGAACTTGCTGGGGAAATTCAGAAAATACGCCTGCTCGCCGAAATCCTTCATGTACACAGCCATCCGCCACGGACCCGTGATCTTGTCGGCTTCGAGGATGTAGGAGGTCATCTTCGACACCGTGGGCCAGCCGTCGGTAATGCACATCAGGTACTTCTTCAGGCCGGGAACGTACGTGGCCGTAACGCATCCCATGTGATTGTTCCACTCGATGAGCGGTTTGATCTTCGCGAAATCCGCCGTCCAGACAGGCTCGCCCTGCTGGTCATGTCCAGCGAAGAATTCATAAGCCTCCAGTTTGTTGATCGTTTCCGGTGAGGGCGTGACCCTGGCGAGATAGACCTGGTCGGCGGTTATCCAGCTAAGATTGGCGTGGTCAAAGGGCTTCCCGTTGGCCTGCTTGAGAGACCGCTCGAACAAACCCCTGAGGTCCTTGTCTGCCGCCTCGCCGGGGCGCATCTTCACGTTGATGGGGAACTCGCACTTGCCCTTGGCCTCGATGAGCGTTCCCTTCGGACCCGGCTTGATGCAGGGACGCGGCTTGGGGTCGTCCTCGACAGCCCCCATCCCGAGAAGATACGCCTTGCCATCGGGCGAGTGCTTCATATTCTGGCCAAAGTCCACGAAGTGAGGCGCCCCCATCTTCACCGGACCAAGATACCTCGCCGGCTCGGGAAACAAAGGCTCCGTGGGCGAAAGCGGAGAAGGCGTCCAGGTCTTGCCCAAATCCCGCGAAATCTGGAAGCCTGGCATCGGGCCAAGGTTCGGCCAATTCCACCTGAACCCATTATGATTCAGCGCGGCCGACGGCCCCAGACAGTACGTGCCATAGTACCATATCCCGTTATGTACCAGCGATCCGCAGGGGTATCTGCCCCTGTACGGGTCCGAGGCGGCGTGCTTGGGCGGCGAGGTGTTCTTGATGACCATTTTGACGGGATCATCCCCGACCATCACCGCATGGCCGGTGCGCCTGCCCCTGACCGGATGGCCCCCGGAGGAGCATCGCACGCCATCGGTGACCCCATCAGTCCACGGCGTATACATATTGCCATCGCTCGCCCATGACGGGTAAATCGTATCGCCGACATGATAATCGCTGTGCCGGCCCGTGAAGAAAATTCCCGTCACCGTTTTAGATCGCTCGAACGGGCAGTCGTCGGGAATAGCGGACTTCCAGACGAAACCGTCCCCGGCGCCGGCTGGGGCGTTATTGGCGTCAGCCGCCCAAACGCCGGCCGTTATCAATCCAACTATCACGCACAACGATAAAACTTGTGTCATCGGGTCCTCTTTTCTCCGCCACGGCATGTCGTACCGGCATGCGGACAAACGTGCAGCCTTCATTTGTCGCCTTCAACTTCCTGCTGGTGATTCTAATCCCTTGCCTTCGCCACTGCCATTCAACTCCGCAGCACCATCGCAAGGTATGACTCGCTGACCGGCTCGCCGGTCAGCCCCAGTCGCTCGCACAGGGCGAAGATGGTCTTCTCGTCGGGGCCTTCGACTTCCACGAAACAACCGACGCCGGGTAGTTCATCCAGCTCGATCTGGCAGTTATCCAGACGGTAGCTGGTGCGTTTTTTGCGAACGATGATCGTCGGTTCGAGCCCGCAGGCGTCGAATATTTTCTCCAGTGCCTCCGCGTCGTCGAGATGGGTCTGGTATTCCGGGCGAACCTTGGCCCGGGTGTCGGTGCGGCGAGGGCCTTTGAAGGTCACCTCCGGGCGAATGTCGATCTCGTCGGATTCCCCTGCCAGGCGGCGGAGGCGCCGTATCCGCAGGCCGGACCCTCCGTCGCAAAGACGGCCATCGGGCGTATCGTAGAATTGGTCCGTCTGTTCGAACGATCCGATATACCGACCACCCTCCCGGATGACGGCGGCAGCTATCGCCTGATGGCCCGCAACGGCGAACTTGACTTCGGTCTCGTAATTGGCGGGATTCTCAGCTTTGCTCATGGCTGGATTATACGCTCGGTGGCGAGTCTGGGGTATTCATTTCGTTTTCGGGGATGCGAGCTATCACCTGCCGTTGCGATTGGATCTGCCCCGCCCGAAGCTCCGCCAGCTCGTCAGCAGCCTGCCGGTGAAAAGTTGCAGCATCTCGGATCCCACTGTCCGGACCATGTCCCTGGCCCGGCGGGCACCGGGGTCCGGCATGCCGAACAGCAGCAAGAACGCCGCGACCCTGGCGATGGTGGAGACAGCGAAATTCGCGTGCCAGTTGTTCCACTCGAACACGCCCAAGTGTATCGGGTGGTACCAGGAGGCACTGGCAAGCCCGCCGGCCAGAAACCCGCCGGACACCGCGCCGAGAACGCCGCCTATTCCGCAGATCACCGCGTGGGCGGCGACGTACTTGCTTCGCCCGGTGCTCTCGGAAAAGCCCAGAATGATCCCGCTCTGGCCCAGCATGACGCCGCACCATCCCACGAAGCCGAAGAATATCGTCGTCGCGCAGATAAGCCATGCCCCCACCGGCGAAGTCGGTCCCAATACCTGCCAGCCCGCCCAGTCCACACTCCAGCCAAACCATCCAGCGATCAGGGCGCCCGCCTGGCCTAGAAACCCGACCGAGGCGTTGACCGCGTCGGTCACGAATGGCGGATTGGGCGTAAATCGCGACGCGAAGAAGTACGGCACGGCCCCGAACGCCGCCACGGCCGTGGCGATCATCATCGCTGGCCTGCGTCCCCAGCGGTCAATCAGCCTGCCCCACGGCCTGGCCGCCAGGATGGCCATTAACGGGCCGAGAATCATGTAAATAATATTGATCGACAGGTGGCTCAGGCCAAGGTTCTCCTTCATGTTGCGAATGTAGAACGATCCCCCCACGGTCAGGGCGAAGTTGACGGTCGCACCGTAAAGCACATAACGGCGAAAGGCGTGCTCCCTCAGCGGGCCGATCAGCAACTGCCGCACAACGCTCCCCACGTAACGCCCCACGTAGGCGACAGCCCCGATGAGTCCGCACCAGCCAGGCCAGGCGATTCCGATAGTCACCGCCGACGGCGACAGTTTGTCCGGCGTGGTCGGCTTGACGTCGCGAATACGCAGAAACACCAGGATGTCCCCCAGGCCCAGGAACGAAGCCATGACAAACATCCCCGCCAGGGCCCAGACCACCTGCGGCTGGGCCTCGGGACTGATGGGCTTGTTCGGGTCGATCATGTAGTCCATGAATACCGACAGACCTACAGCCACCGGGATCAGTATCAGTCTGGCTACCTGACTTCGCCGCGCCCAGAACCGCCCACGGATTCGTCTGGGCAGCAGATCGCCCATCCACGTCAGCCATGCCGGCGAGCCGATCGAGGCAAGCACCCAGGAGACGAGAATCGTCACCAGCACCAGCCATATCCCCACCTCCGTGCCGGCGAGGGTGACCAGGATAACGGCCACCACCAGCCAGAGCAGCCGGGATATGGACATGCTCACGATGAACAAGTACTTACGCAGACCGGTCCGCTCGATGATGACCGCCGCGGCAAGGTTCGCCAGTGCGGCAGCCGGAACAAGCGCGGTCATCAGGCCAAAGTGTATGTCGTCGAAGCCCAGCATCAACTGGAAAGTATTCATCCAGCTTCCGCCGATGCAGGCCATCCAGATAATGCCCATCGCCCATGCCGACGTGATCAGCCGCATGGATCGGCGCAGCTCAGCCCGCCGGACGCTCAGGGCCGGAAGGACCTCGTAAGACGCTTGACGCAACCGCATGAAGGCTACCTCGCGGCCCAGCCTGTATTGTGCCGGACCGGGCAATTCTCAAACCACAAAGCCTTACGTCTGGCTTGCCGTCCTACAAGCGAATTCCGCGACCCCGAGCGGAAAAACCCGCCCCCGGCGCCGACAGTCCGAAGGCCACGCCAGCCGACCGAGGCAAACGACGAAAAAACAGGCGGCAAAAAACGCTTGTCAATCCGCGCACAAGCAGTTATCATGCCCGACTCGGTTGGAATTGAGATCTTAGGAATAGATATCACGAGGCAGCGACATGAAATATCCGCACAGGATTTCGAAGGTTAAGAGAGCTCGCAAACTCGGCTTCCGCACTCGGATGCGCACGGCCAACGGGCGAAAGCTCATCAACCGCAAGCGACGTCTTGGCCGAAAGGTCCAGGTAGTCTAAGCGAAGGCAGGCCTTACCCGATCCCAACGGGCAGGCGCGCCCATCAAGCGCGCCTGCCTTTTTGATGCGCCGATCCCGCCACCCCAAATCATAAACGGACGCCCCAGGCTTGTAAGCCCGGGTCGTCCGTATCACTTCAGAAACTTCAAACAAACAGGTCAGGCCGCCGCGATCCATCCCGCGGCGTTGACGTGCAGTATGTGCTGAGTGTCGGTCAACTGCTTGATGATGTTCTGCACGTAGGCAAGCTGGATCTGCCGGTCGCGCTCGATGGCCTCTTCGCTGGGCTTGGCAACCAAACCGGCAACGCTGTCATATTCGTTGATTAGCATGTTGGATTCACCTTATGCCTGATGTTTACCGTCATTTCCGCGTGCCGCATGGCGATGCGACGTTACACACTTTATCGGCTCGCTGACCGGGGGTAACTTGAGACTTTATTTGTCAAAGTTTCCGCAGAATCCCTATGTTAACCAGATTTGCATTGCGAACAGGATGTCTCCGACATCACCATCACGAGCAAGCCCAGTGCCCCAACCCGCCCTGTATCGCCGATATCCATGCACAGTATATGTTCACGCATGCACAACTTGAGTGCATGATCCAGAGGCTTGCTGTGGCGGAATCGCGCGACTGGCCTGCAAACTCGCCGGTGCGGCAAAGCGTTCGGCGAGAATGCGACCTTGGCACAGCCTTTGCACATGCGAGGTTGTGGTCACGGCAGTGCTTGGCTTGGAACGAACCTTGCCGAGTTGAATGCCTTGAGACTGAACGAATGGCAGGGACTGGGCAAATGCGTTTACCGCAAGCGGGCACGAGCACGGCAAGGGTGGTTGGCGTTCGAAAAGATCATCGGCGATGGCCCGTGATGCCTGGATTGTTTTGCGCCGTGATGGTTTGTCTGACCGCAGGTACAGCCCCCGCCCAGCCAGCGGCGACCCAGCCGGCCGGGGATGCCAACCGGCAGGCCGAGCCGTCGGATGATGTCTCCAAGACATGGCTTGACGACGTCTTCGTAACCGCCACGCGAAGCGAGGCCACCGCATTCGCCGCTCCGTACGCCCTGAACACGGTCAGCATGCAGGATTTCTCCAGGAACCGCATGTCTCGCACGACAACGGACGCACTTCGCGATGTGCCAGGCGTCATGATCCAGAAGACATCCAACGCCCAGGGCTCGCCGTACATTCGCGGGTTCACCGGCTACCGCACGCTGATGATGGTCGATGGCATACGCATGAACAACTCGACCTTCCGCGACGGGCCCAATCAGTACTGGAACCTGATCGACCCGTACACCATCGACCGGCTGGAGGTGGTCAAGGGTCCATCGTC
This sequence comes from uncultured Planctomycetaceae bacterium, assembly GCA_964564285.1. Classification (GTDB taxonomy): domain Bacteria; phylum Planctomycetota; class Phycisphaerae; order SM23-33; family SM23-33; genus JAUWQU01. The sequence goes on from CAZMBZ010000068.1 coordinate 7,437, forward strand.
GGTCCTGTATGGAAGCGACGCTATTGGCGGAACGGTCAACGCCATTCTCCGCCGGCCGGACGGCTACGGCGAGGGCTTGCAGGGTTACCGCCAACTGTACGCCCAGGTCGCCTCGGCCCAGCGAAGCTACGTCGGGCGTGGCGAGGTCAACGCCACGTATGGTTCGTGGCTTGGCATCCTGGCCGGCGGGACGTGGAAGGACTTCGGCGACGTAGACGGCGGGCAGGACGTAGGCGTACAAGAAAAGACCGGCTACGGCGTATGCAGCGGCGACGTGAGAATGGAGTACCATCCGGACGCGGACACCACGTTGACCTTAGCCCACTACCAGCTTTACGAAGATGACGCATGGCGGACGCACAAAACGATCTACGGCCTGGGCTGGCACGGCACGACGGTCGGCAGCGAGGCGGCCAGGATCATCGACGAGAGCCGTTCGCTTTCGTACATCCGCTACCGCAAGGACCACGTCAGCGAATGCTTCGACTCGATCGAGTTGACCGCTTCATTCCAGACGCTCCGTGAGGAGCAATGGCGCTACCGTACGAACGGTCGTGTGGACCGCACGGGCACGGACGTCGATACCTACGGCCTGGCGATGCAGTTCGTCTCGCCCAGCAAGATCGGAACCTGGACATACGGCGTCGAGTGGTACCACGACGAGGTCGGTTCCTGGGCTCGCTCGCTCAATGCGGACGGTTCGCTGCGCAGCATCGGCATTCAGGGACCGGTCGGCGACGACGCCTCGTACGACCTGCTGGGCGTCTACGTGCAGAACGTAATCCCGCTGTCCGAGCGAGTGGACCTTACCCTTGGCGGGCGGTACACGTTTGCCCGCGCCCAGGCCGGGCAGGTCGAAGACCCGGACACCGGCGACCGCATCTCGCTATCGGACGAATGGAACAGCCTCGTCGGCAGCGCCCGGCTGGGATGGTTCGTTGATCCGCAAGAGCACTGGAACGTATACGTCGGCGTGTCGCAGGGCTTTCGCGCGCCGAACCTGTCGGACCTTACCCGCCTCGACTCGGCCAGGAGCAACGAGATAGAGACTCCTTCTCCCGGCCTGGAGCCGGAGGAGTACATCTCCTACGAGGTGGGAGTCAAGGCCAAGTACGACAACTTCGCCGCGCAGGCTGGCTACTTCTACACCGACATCCAAGACATGATCGTTCGCGCCCCGACCGGCACGATCGTCGACAGCCTTGATGAGGTTACCAAGCGAAACGCCGGCAACGGCTACGTTCAGGGCGTGGAGGTCGGAGCATCGTGGCGGTTCCGTCCGCAATGGACCATATTCGGGAACGTCGCCTGGATAGACGGCGAGGTGGACTCCTATCCGACAAGCGACACGGTCACCGAGCGCGAGCCGATAAGCCGCCTGATGCCAACCACCACGCAGGTCGGCCTGCGGTGGGATCATCCAAACAAGAAGCTATGGGTAGAGACCACTTGCACGCTGACCAATCGGGCCGACAACCTGAGCACCCGCGACCGAGCTGACACACAGCGAATCCCGCCGGGCGGCACGCCAGGTTACACCGTTTTCGGCGTCTCAGCCGGCTGGAAGGTCTGCGATGGCCTTGACGTGTGGTCAGCCGTCGAGAACATCGGCAACCGCGACTACCGAATTCATGGCTCGGGCGTAAACGAGCCCGGCACGAACTTCAAGTTCGGGGCCAAGTGGCGATTCTGAGAGTTGGCGCCTAGGCGCCGGCGGCGAGCGATGTCAGAGTTAATATCTCCAGAAAGAGTTCCGACAGGCACCGGCCTTCGCACTCGCGATTGCGAGCGGAGGCTGCTGCGTTTACGCTGGCACGCGCCGGCGCCTGGGCGTAAAATCTCTCTTTTTACGCCCTTACGCTGGAGAGCATACTATGAATGATTCCCGGAAAGTCATTGACGCTCTGATTCACCGTCGCCCCGCTCCGCGCGTCGGCCTGAATGACAGCCCATGGGGCGACACGCTTCGTCAGTGGGTAACTCAGGGCATGCCTGCCGACGACGAAGGCAAGCCGGTGAGCGCCGTCGATCATTTCGGTTTTGACATGGCCGGGGTCGGCGGGTGGTTCGACATCATGCCCAAAATCGGCGTTTCGGACCTAATCGAGGAAACGACCGAGTGGAAGGTTACTCGCAACGGCGCCGGGGCAGTGCTGAAAAACTGGAAGAACAAGTCCGGCACGCCGGAGCACATTGACTTCGCGATGACCAGCCGGGAAATATGGGACCGCGACTATCGGCCATACCTGGCGGGCCCGTTCGACCGGACCCGGCTTCGCGACCTCGGCAAGGTTCGCGAGAATCTCGCAAAGCGGAAGGACCAGGGCCTATGGACCTCCTTCGGCCACATGTTCGTGTGGGAAGCCATGCGGTCGTCCATGGGCGACTACGTGATGTACATGTCGCTCATCGAGGACCCACAGTGGATACACGACTTTAACCGCGTTTACCTGGACCTATACAAGACCGCATTCGGGATCCTCCTGAAAGAGGTGGGCCTGCCCGACGGGATATGGATCTACGAAGACCTAGGCTATAAGGGCTCGCTGTTCTGCAACCCAAAGGTGCTCGAAGAGTTGATCTTCCCGTACTATCGCGAGTTGGTGGAGTTCTTCCATTCCTACGATCTGCCGGTGGTATTTCATACGTGCGGGTTCACCGAGCCGGCACTGGACTTGATCGTCGAGGCCGGGTTCGACGCGCTGAACCCCATGGAAGCCAAGGCGGGCAACGACGCGTTGCGAATCGCCCAAGGCTACGGTGACCGCTTGGCGTTTGTCGGCGGGCTCGACGCCAGGATTCTTGAATCTGGCGATCGCGAGGTAATCCGCCGCGGCGTGACGGACATTATCGAGGGCATGAAGAGCCTCGGCGCCAGCTACGTCTTCGGGTCGGACCACTCGATCTCGACACTGGTCACATACGACGCATTCCGCTTCGCGATGGAGGTATACCGGGAACACATGACCTATGACTGACCGCAAGTATATCCTGAGAATGTCCGACCTTTTGCAGACTGCTGACGTGTTGAATAGTGTGGTGTTTTAATGAACCATAAGCTGCTGATCATAGACATTGCCGCCCTGGGATGGGACCTTCTCCAGCGCCACGACAAGGGCGAGTTGGCGGGCCTTTCCTTCGCCCCGACCCAGGCCGTCATGCCGGCGGTCACATGCACCGCACAGGCTAGTTTCCGCACCGCCGCCGCGCCGGCAACTCACGGGATGGTCGCCAACGGGCTGTACTTCCCTGCCCTTCGCAAGCCCATGTTCTGGGAGCAGTCATCCGCCCTCGTCGGCGGCGAGCGGATATGGTCGGCCCTGCGAGAACGCGGCGGCAAAGTCGCCATGCTCTTCTGGCAGCAATCCATGGGCGAGCAGGTGGACATCCTCATGACCCCCGCCCCCATCCACAAACACCACGGTGGAATGATCCAGGACTGCTATTGCAAGCCGGACTGGCTGTACAAGGACGCGTGCGAGAGCATCGGCTCGCCCTTCAAACTCCGCTATTACTGGGGGCCTCTGGCTTCGGCGAAAGTCGGCAACTGGATCGCGAGGGCGACAGCTCGCGTGCTTACCGATTCCAGACTGTCGCCCGATGTGTGCATGGTGTACCTGCCGACACTCGACTACGACCTGCAGCGTCACGGACCCAGCAGCCCCCAGGCCGCAAAGGCCCTGGATGTGCTAACCGACCAGCTTGGCGTTATCCTCTCAGCCGCCGGCGAGGGCGGGTACGAGACGATCGCATTTGGCGACTACGCTATCGCATCTACCTCAGGTCCCGCCGTGCTGCCAAACCTGGCGCTGGCAGAAACGGGCCTTTTCGCCACGCGAAATGTTCGTGGCATGCTCTATCCGGACTTCCACACCAGCCGGGCGTTCGCGATCGTCGATCACGAAATCGCCCACGTCCACACCGCCGACAAGGCCGCAACCGAACAGGCCCGCAAAGTGCTGGAATCCACCCCAGGCATCTCTGAAGTGCTCGACGCCGGAGCACAGTCTGACGCCGGACTCTATTGCCCGCGCTCGGGGCAACTCGTCGCGGTTGCGGCCGAGGGAACCTGGCTGGCATACCCATGGTGGTCCGACCGCAAGAACGCACCGGACTACGCCACCCACGTGGACATACACAACAAACCCGGCTTCGACCCGTGCGAGTTGTTTTTCGGCTGGCCTCCGATGGGCACCAGTCAGGACACATCGCGCATCCGCGGCAGTCACGGTCGGGTTGGTCCCGGGCGGGAGGTCGCATGGGCATCTACGTTCGAGTTACCCAATAAACCCGAGAGCCTGCTGGACCTGGCAGGCCAAGCCAAGCACATTATGGATCAGTGAATTAGTATGACCGCACAAGACAATTCAACGGACGTGGCGACGATGGCGTCGCAAGACGTGTATCACCAGAGTATCTCCGTACCCTTCGAGTACCCGGTGCATTTCACACACAATCTGCTGGCTGAAGGCAACGAGTTGCTGGTAGAGACATTGGACCGCCTCGGCGAGCACCGCCAGCACCGGGCGATCGTGTACGTTGACGGCGGCCTGGCCTCGGCCCAGCCGCAACTCATCGAGCAGATCAAGGAGTACTTCCACAGCCACCCGCGCCGTCTCGAATTGACCGCCCCGCCGGTGCTTCTGCCTGGCGGCGAGCAGGCAAAGACCGGATGGAACACGGTGCGCGACATAATGTGGACACTCGGCAACGTACACCTCGACCGCCAGAGTTTCGTCGTGGCCTTTGGCGGCGGCGCCGTGCTGGACATGGTAGGCTTCGCGACTTCGCTGGTTCACCGTGGCCTTCGGCTGGTGCGCGTGCCCTCGACGACACTTGCCCAGGATGACGCCGGTGTCGGCGTAAAAAACGGCATGGACGAGCATGGGCAGAAGAACTTCGTTGGTACGTTCGCCCCGCCGTTCGCGGTGCTCAACGACTTGGAGTTGCTGCGAACACTCTCCGACCGCGACTGGATTGGCGGCGTGGCTGAGGCATTCAAGGTAGCTATAATCAAAGACGCCGCCTTATTCAAGGACCTGACGGAAATGGCCCCCGCGCTTCGCAGCCGAAACCAGGAAGCGATGGAGAACTGCGTCCGCCGAACGGCGATATTGCACCTCGAGCATATTCGGCTCAACGGCGACCCGTTCGAGTTCGGCTCGGCCAGGCCGCTGGACTTCGGACACTGGGCGGGCCATAGGCTCGAAACGCTCAGCGAATACTCGCTAGGCCACGGCCAGAGCGTATCTATTGGCATAGCGTTGGACAGCTATTACGCGATGCGTCAGGGCTTGCTCAGTCAGCAAGAGTTCGAGCGAATCCTGGCCGCGCTCAAATCATGCGGGCTTCCGATCTGGTCGGACCTTCTCACCAAGCGGACGACCGACGGAACACTGGAGATACTCGCGGGGCTGCGTGAGTTCCGCGAACATCTTGGCGGGGCGCTGAACGTGACCCTGCCTGACGGTATCGGCGGCAAGGTCGAGGTTCACGAAATGAACCCCCTGCTGGTCCAGGAAGCCATCGAGCACCTCGGCGACCTCGCAGGCAAGAGCGGCGCGGGCCAATAATGAAACTGCCCAACACCACCGAGAAGCACCTGACCTACTGCCTGAACATTCACCCGGGCGAAACGTGGGAGGCGAACTTCGCCGCCATTCGCAACCACGCAATGCGCGTGCGAGACGCCGTTGCGCTGCGGGAACCGTTCGGGCTCGGCCTGCGACTCGGCGGGCACGCGGCTGAGCAACTCAACAAGCCGGGTCCGCTCAGCGAACTGCGAAACTTCCTCGATGACCACGGGCTGTACGCCTTTACAATCAACGGTTTTCCGTATGGTCAGTTTCACGGCAAGGCTGTCAAGGAAGACGTCTATCGCCCGGACTGGCGTTCAGCCCAGCGACGCGAATACACCAACACGCTCATCGACATCCTCGCCGCCCTCCTGCCAGATGGCCTCGCCGGCAGTATCTCCACCGTGCCCGTCGCCTACAAGCCGTGGATCCGCACGCCCGAGGACACACTTCAGGTCGCCAGGATGCTCGGTGCCACCGCGGCATACGCGGACGAGGTGAGAAAGGATACCGGCAAGGACATCTGCATCGCCCTCGAACCGGAGCCGGACTGCTTCCTGGAAACCACCGGCGAGGCGATCGAGTTTCTGACCGCCACGCTCCCCAAAACCGCCGCGACCGTCGCTGACGAGATAGGCCTTGCCCCCGATGATGCCTCCGAGATAGTCGCCAGAAATGTCGGCGTCTGTCTGGATACCGCCCACTCGGCCGT
>CAZMBZ010000068.1:13824-18115 GCA_964564285.1 uncultured Planctomycetaceae bacterium
GAGCTTCGGGTACACTTCCACGTGCCATTGTTTTTCACCGAGGCCGGGCCACTCTCATCGACGAGCGACCTGCTGGGCAAAGACTTCTGGCGGCACTTGTCCGAGAATTCGGGCATCCGGCAGTTGGAGATAGAGACGTACACCTTCGACGTCCTGCCCAAGGTCCTGCGGTCCTCGGACGTCGTCGAGAGCATCCGCCGGGAATACGAGTGGGTGCTCGCCCAGTGGGCTGCCTGTCAGGCTTGACCACGAACCAGCAGCGACGAAGAGCACTTCCATGCTCCACGCAGACTACTGCTTACGACGTTGCCATGCCCTGCGCGGACCCAGTTGGGCTTCCATCGTCTCGACCATTGCTATACGCCGCGACTGGTTCCACGATGCGGCTGCGACAATGAGAAAGGTCGTCGCGGCCATCGCAAGCACTGTGACGTCGGCGTAGAGGATCCATTTCCCGGCCTGGCCGATCATGAAAACTCCCACTGCGGTCACCATGCGGTAGATGGCGTAGCCGGACATGCCGATGGCCCCGAGGAACGTCAGCCACCACAGTCCGATCACCGGCAGCCGCAGGCCGTCTGGATTGGTCAGGCCGGTCGGTTCGCTGCCGTACCAAATGTCCCGTACGATAGCGCAGGGCAAGTACAGGTTCGCCACCGGCGCCAGCCAGCACAGCGGCACGCGGGACGGCCTGAAGCACCCAGCCGGGGCTTGAAGGGCAGGCAGATTCCGCATCGACAGCGATGACCAAATGACCATCGCCACGACAACCATAGCCAGCATAACGCCTAATGGCAGGCGGCTGACCTTGAGGTCGGCCATCGTGTATCGCATGTCATCGTGGTCTTTGAGAAGCGGCGGCGGGGTCCAGCCCTCGATATTCTCGAGGTCTCTCTCGATTCGTCGGCGGAGCTCCGGCAGTGCCTGGGCCTCGGACTTGTCCCCCTCGCCATCGGGAGTAAAAATAACTACTGTCTGCGTGCGCCGTTGGAAGCCGTCAAGCACTTCAGCGTGGTCCCGCAGGTGTGCCAGCTTGCCGTCGCGGTCTCTGGCGAGGTGCTGAATCAGCAGGCTTCGAGTGTGGTTGTGGTCAGCGATGTTGTGCTCGATCCGCTCCAGTTCGGCAAACCGGCCTAGCTCGGCCATGTCCTTCCGCACGCAATACGCGGCGACAATCCCCAATGCCATCAGACTGGACAGGGCAAACGCCACCGCCTTGGTGGGGGTTATGAAAACGCTGTCCGCCACCTCAGTCTTGGCCGCGGCCTTCGCTGACGCGGGCTGCGGGGACCCGCCGCCTGCGCAGGGCACGCATGACAGCGAACCCAGCGGACCGGTACCGGCCCGGTAGGATCTCATCGCCGCGATCTCCGCGTCAACGGACGCTTGGGATGTTGGCCCTGCCGACGTCGCCGAGTGCCCAGCCCCGCCTGGAGCTTGGGCGCATGACTCGGAGTTGCCGACCCATGGGCCGAAAGATTCGTTAGATGCGACTATGCCACTGTGGGCTTCGGAACCAATTACGTCTGACATCGTTTAAAGCGGCCCTTAACCGCGCTGGCACACCGGCTTCCCGGTCCCTACCTCCAGGAACATAAGATATGCTCCGGCCAGGAGGCGCATTAAAACGGCGCGACGCCGACCCGGAAGGATCGGCGTCGCGCCGTAATGCTTTGCTGCCCTATCGTTGCGTCAGAGGCTGGATCAATACATCTCGTCCATTCCGGGGCCGCCGGCGGGGGCACTCTTCTTCTCGGGGATATCGCTGACCATGGCATCGGTTGTCAGCAGCAAACCGGAAACCGAGGCTGCGTTCTGCAGCGCGGTCCGCTCGACCTTCATCGGCACGATCACGCCGGCCTTGACGAGATCGCAGTACTTGCCCGCAAGGGCATCGTAGCCGAAGTTGACCTCGTCGGACTCCATGACTTTCGCGGCGACGATGCTGCCGTCCAGGCCGGAATTCTCGGCGATCTGCTTGATCGGAGCGACCAGTGCCCGGCGGACGATGTCCACACCGGTCTTCTCGTCGCCGGTGGCCTTGACCTTGCCAAGGGCCTTGATCGCCCGCAGCACAGCCACGCCGCCGCCCGGGAGAATGCCTTCCTCAACGGCCGCTCTGCAAGCGTGCAGGGCGTCCTCGACGCGGGCCTTCTTTTCCTTCATCTCGACCTCGGTGGCAGCACCGACGTTGATCTGGGCAACGCCGCCGGCCAGCTTGGCTAGACGTTCTTCGAGCTTCTCGCGATCGTAATCGCTCGTGGTATTCTCGATCTGGTTCTTGATCATCTCGATGCGGCCGGTGATATCCGAAGTGGCCCCGGCACCCTCGATGATCGTCGAGGTGTCCTTGTCGACCCGGAACCTCTTGGCCTGGCCAAGATCGCCCATCTCGATGTTTTCAAGATTGAGGCCCATGTCTTCCATGATGGCCTTGCCGCCGGTGAGAATCGCGATGTCGCGGAGCAGGTCCTTGCGACGGTCGCCGAAGCCGGGGGCCTTGATGGCAACGCACTGAAGCGTACCGCGAAGCTTGTTGACCACCAGCGTCGCCAGGGCCTCGCCCTCGATGTCCTCGGCGATGATGACCAGCGGCCTGCCCGCCTGGGATACCTTCTCCAGCAGCGGGACCAGTTCCTTGATGGCAGTGATCTTCTTCTCGTGGATAAGGATCAGCGGCTTTTCGTAGTCGACTTCCATTGTCTCGGGCTTGTTGACGAAGTGCGGCGAGATGTAGCCGCGATCGAACTGCATGCCCTCGACGAGGTCAACGAATGTGTCCAGACCCTTGCCTTCTTCGACGGTGATGACGCCGTCCTTGCCGACCTTCTCCATCGCTTCGGCAATCATCTTGCCGATCTCGGAGTCCTGATTGGCTGCGCACGTGCCGACCTGGGCGATTTCCTTGGTGCTCTTGACGGGCTTGGCCAGCTTGGCCAGTTCGTCGATGATCGCCTCGACAGCCTTTTCGATGCCGCGCTTCAGCGACATTGCCTTCGCGCCGGCGGTGACGTTCTTGAGGCCTTCCTCGAAGATGGCCTCGGCGTAGATGGTCGCCGTGGTCGTGCCGTCGCCAGCGACGTTTGAGGTCTTGCTGGCGACTTCCTTGACCATCTGGGCGCCCATGTTCTCGTTGGCGTCTTCGAGCTCGATTTCCTTGGCGACCGTCACGCCGTCCTTGGTGACGGTGGGCGAGCCAAAGGACTTCTCGATTACCACTACCCGACCGGTCGGGCCGAGCGTGCTCTTAACAGCCCTGGCCAACTGCTTGATGCCACGACGAATCCCTTCGCGGGCCTCGACGTCGAATACGATTTTCTTCTTCGCCATATCTCGGTGCTCCTATTGAGTGCTGTTTGTGCCTGTTTCTCGCTACTCGCAGCGCCGCCGGGCAAACCTGAAAGCTCCCGCGGCACCCAAGCGACTTTTAGTCCAGAATTGCCAGGATGTCCGTCTCGTCCATCAGCAGGAATTCTTCGGTACCGACCTTAACCTCGGTCCCGCCGTAGCTCGAGAAGAGAACTTTGTCGCCCTTCTTGACCTGGAAGTCAGCCCGCGTGCCATCCTTGAGCATTCGCCCGTCGCCGAGAGCCAGGACCGTGCCGCGCTGCGGCTTTTCCTTCGCGGAGTCCGGCAGCACAATGCCGCCACGGGTGACATCTTCAGCCTCCAGGCGCTTTACCAGGACCTTTTCGCCCAGGGGACGAATTTTCGGTGCAGCTTTGGCCATCTCTTATGCTCCTTCTTGCTTACCTTTGAACGTGATTGTTCCTGAATAGTTCCAAACCGTGATTCATACGCCTCGAGCCAAACTGTGCCGCCGGCTCGGGATGCTGTCTTTCTACTGCTCACCTTGCGGACCCTCGTCGCGACGAAGTACCTCGTCCAGACGATTCATCATTCGGGCAATCTGCCTGAGAAGCTCTTCCAGCGCCAATGGTCTGGTGACCACGCTAAAGGCCGTCAGCCTCAACGCATCCTCCAGCCAGTGCCTGTCACGCTGGCCTGTAACGACAACTACCGGCAGCGTGCGATTGACCCGCCGGATCATGCGCAACAACTGTAGCGCATCCAAGTCCCACTGGGCTGAATCGTCCAGCACGGCCGCGTCCGCCTCGCCGCTGCCAACAACGTCCAGCAGTTCCCGACCGTCGCTCACTCGCCTTGGGACAAGATAGTCCATGCCCACGATCTGGTGAAGCGCCGGCAGCCAATTCTCGGCCTCTCCGGTTACCACCAGACTAAACGGCATTCGATTCCTGTCCCGCGTAATCAGCATGACTGCAACTCG
>CAZMBZ010000069.1:0-17976 GCA_964564285.1 uncultured Planctomycetaceae bacterium
CCTTCCATTGGCTACCGCCCGCCCAAAAGGTCGGCACGGTTTTCCGCGCGCCCTTAGGGTCCGTGAACACCACGTCAAGCGTGACGTCCTTGAACGGGTTGGCGTGGGGCTTCTCCGCTTTAAATGGAATCTCCATCACAACGTTGGTCTCGGTGCGTTCCACAGCCGCCGCGGACGACATCGCCAGTGCCGCGCATGCAAACAGTGCCAGACATAATGTGGTTGTGTATTCCATCTCTGGTTCCTTCTATTGTTTCGGTGATCCCGAGGCGCCCGCACCCCAGCGGTAGTAATTCTCTTGTCCGGTAATCGCCTTGATGGCTCGCTTGAATGGGGCATTGAGCCCATAGGGAATCCCCGGCAGCCTTCTTACGTCTGTTCTGCGTGAGGCCTGTTTCAGAGCGTCAATGGCAGGTTGGAGTGATGGGTTCGCCTCCGGCGGCTGAGAATCTAGGACGCCGGCGGCCCGGATCTGGGCGGCGGGAACAGGATGCTGCAACGCTCCGATCAACGCCGGCAGCCCTTCCTTGTAGTGTCCCAGGTTGAACAGGCCCTCGGCCGCGGTAATGCGCACGCTGACCGCGTCATCCCGCAAGGCCGACCGCAGGGCCGACATCACTTCCGCATCACTGGATCGAGTGGCCACCAGGCCAAGCACCGCCCAGAAACGGACTGCCGAATCGGGATCCTTGATCCGGGCCGACAATTGGGCAATGGCGGCCTGGCCCTGGAGTTGCAGGTTGGCGGTATCAAGGATCCGTTCGTAGTTCTTCAACGACTTTCCGAGATCCCATGGCGACGCCGCTGTCTTTGCGCGTTCAACCAGTTCCGCCTCCTCCAGAATACCGAGGTCTCGGGTCTTCACCATCCAATTGTGAAGTTGACTCCGCATGCGTTGGACGACGTCCGCGTACTTGGGATCGTCGACCACGTTGTGGATCATGTGCGGGTCCTGGTGGGAATCGTAAAGCTCTTCGATTGGCTTGAATCGTCGGGCGAGCATCTCCTGGGTACCGGTGAGTTTCCCCTGGCGGGCCAGCTCGACCCATTTTCGCAGCACCGGCGCGTTGAACTCGAAATCCTCGTACGGCTTGAACGGAAGGTGCGGGTAGAAATTTCGCTGGTAGCGATGGCGTTCGTCGCGGACGCTTCGGACCATCTCAAAGCGAGTGTCCAGCCGGTCACGCATGGAGATAACGTAGTGCCGGTATTCGATTTCGCCTTTGCCCTTGCACAGCAGCGCCCGGCCATGCATCCAGGCGGGCGTTTCGAGTCCCGCCAGGGCCAACGCCGAAGGACCGAGATCCATCAGCGTCACCAGCCCGTCAATCGCCGAGCCCGCCTTGGCGGGGCTGAGGTGCTGATACTTCTTCGGGAAACGCACGATCAGCGGGACGTGGGTGCCCTGTTCCCAGGCGTTATGTTTGCCCCGCGGCATGCCCACGCCGTGATCGGCCCAGACGAAGACAATCGTGTCTTCCCAAAGGCCGTCTTCCTTCAACTGATCAATGATCTCGCCCGCGCGATAATCCGCCTGTGTGACCGCATCGTAGTAGCGCGACCAGGCCTTGCGAAACTCCGGCACGTCGGGGTGATAGGGAGGAATCGGAGCCTTTTCCGGGTCGTGGAAATCCCCCGGTTTGAGGCGATTCAATCGCTGCTTGACGATTCGGTCTTCCGGAATTTTCGTAATACTGGAATGACACTCTTCGAAATTGAAGACGGCGAAGAATGGCTGTCTCTTGTCGGGTCGATTTCGCCAATGGGCTTTATGGCTGCTGGCATGCCAGGCAGCGCCTCTCATATTGTAATCCTGCTTGGCGTTGTTGCTGGTGTAATAGCCGGCCTGCCGCAGGAGATTAGGAAGCATTCTCAAAAACTTCGGCGGTCGTGTGCTGCTTCGGTGGTGCATGCTTCCCAGTGAACTGGGATACATCCCGGTAATCACGCTCGACCGTGACGGAGAGCACACGGGGGCTATCGAATGAGCCTGGGTGTAGCGGATGCCTTCGGCGGCGAGGCTGTCGAACACCGGGGTGCGGGCATACTTGTCCCCATAGCAACCCATCATCGGCGTGATGTCTTCGAGGGAAATCCAGAGTATGTTCGGCGATGCGTCCCCAGCCGCGCCATCGTTCTTGTGCGCGGGTTGTTGCTTGGTTTCCGCCGCCAGTGGGTTGGAGGCCAAGGCTGTAGCCGCTCCGACACCAAGTGTCTTCACGAATGCTCTTCTTGTTATCATTTCTTCTCCTTGCCGAACGTGGCCATCACCGGCGGGGATTCGGTGTCCGTGTGCATGGCAATAGTTGTAACACGGTATCCTATCAGAATACCCGCCTTGTCGAACGCCACTACTGAGGCGCGGACTTTGCGGCATTGCCTTCAGGAGGTTGTTCGGTAGTCTTGATCTTCTCCAACAATTGCTTCAACTGCTGAACTATCTCCGGGTACTGCGTGTAAAGGTTGGTGGTCTCACCAAGGTCCTTTTCCAGGTTGTACAGTTGGGCCGGGGGGTCTCCCGGTCTGGGTTTCGACTTTCTATATCCGCCGCTGCCCTGGCCATCGATGAGCTTCCACTTGCCCTGGCGGATCGCGAGCATCCCTTGCCCACCGCTGGTCATCACCAGTGGGCGGTCAGGGTCGGGCAGCTTACGTCCAAGCAGAGCAGGCAACACGTTGTAACTGTCCGGCCCGGCGCCGGGCGGCAATTCCTTTCCGGTCAGCGCAGCGAAGGTAGCCAGCATGTCGGTCAGGGTGATCGTTTCCGCCGAACGCGTGCCTGGCTTGATCCTGGCAGGCCATCGGGCCAGGAAGGGGATTCGGTGGCCACCTTCCGGGATGTCGCCCTTGCCCCCGCGCATTACCCGGCCGCGCGGCCAGTGACCATTGCGCGGCCTTCCGAAGCCGTCAGGGCCGTTATCACTTGAGAAGATAACCAGCGTGTTTTCGGTGAGGCCCAGACGATCGAGCGTATTGAGCAGTTGGCCGACCGACCAGTCCAATTCCTGAATCACGTCGCCATAGGCGCCGACCTGGCTGGTCCCTTTGAAACGGGCATTCGGTCTGTGAGGCCAGTGGGGCTGATGTGGCGTGTAGTAGAGAAAGAACGGCGCCTTTGTCTTCGCAAAGCCCTCAAGTTGAGAAACCAGCTTGCTGGTCATTTTGTCCACGAGTTCTTCGTCTTTCCAACGGGCGCCCTCGCCGCCTTCCATACGTCCGTTGTTCTTCGATTCCAATTTCCCGATGGGGCTGTCCTTCCGAAGCCCTTCCACACGGTGGTTTTTCACAATCACATACGGCGGGAAGCTGTTGGCCACGGGAATCACGTACGAGTAATCGAAGCCGACCTCCAGCGGACCCGGTTTCAGCTCCCCGTTCCAGTTCGGCCCTTCATGTCTGGTCTCCCAGTAGTTCGGCGGGCCTGTTCGGTTCTCGGCGAAGTCGTCTTCCCGACCGAACCCGAGGTGCCACTTGCCCACAATCGACGTCGAATAACCTGCGGACTTCAGTAAAGAGGGCACTGTCATCCGGCCCTCCTCGATCAGCAGCGGCGCCGATGTGCTGAGGGCGCTGTACTTCAACCACGTCCGCCAGCAATAGCGGCCGGTCATTAGTCCGTATCGTGTCGGACTGCACGTCGAGCATTCCGCGTGTGCATCGGTAAAAGACACGCCCTGATTCGCCAGCTTGTCGATGTTCGGAGTCCGGATCTTCTCCGCACCGTAACAACTGACGTCCCCGTAGCCGAGGTCATCCGCCAGGATGAACACGATATTGGGCCTGCCCTGAGCCTGCCGAACGGGTGGCTGATGTTTGGCTTCCGCCGCCAGTAGTTTTGAGGCCAGGAAGGTCCCCACCCCCACACCAAGTGTTTTCAGGAATGCTCTTCTTGTTATCATTGCCTGTCCTTGTTGAACGCTTAGCAGTCCGTTTAGAAATGAACCTGCCGGCAAGGGCAGTTTTCCGAACGGGCCGTTGGAGTCATATAATCACTGCGCCAAGCTTTGAGAGTTGCTTGCGCACGGAGGCGGCATCAATTGTGGAGGCCGTCTTTTCTCCTGACGCCGCCAGGGCGGCGGTGACGCCGGCGGCTTCGCCTACCTGATTGAGGTTCACCATGACCCGGATAGCGCCAAAGGCGGAACGGTCCGCCGATATCATTCGCCCAGCCATGACCACGTTGTCGGCCTTGTCGCTCACCATGGTTGACAGTGGAATCTGATAGAACTCGCCGCGCGGTTCCTTGAATTTGAAAACACCCGTTTTGGGATCGTGTACATCAATATGGTACGACCCGTTCGCGATGGCATCGGGGAATCGCCTGCAGGACACAACGTCTTCTTCCGTCAACGTATAGTTCGCCGTGAACGATCTTGTCTCGCGAATGCCTATGGAAGAACCTAAATCCAGGAGCGCGGGCTTATTGTGCTCGCCTCCGTATTTTCTCGCGATATCCATGTAGGCGCGGACCTGGCGGCGTCCTTCAATCTCGGCGGAGGTAAGCTGCCTCGCATCCGAGGCGTTGGTGTTGAAAACGTGCGTAAGAGCGTTCATGCGAACGTCCTTCGTGCCGGGAACAGGCGTGCCCCATCCGCTATCCTTAACCAGTCCGAACTCCTTGCCGTGCGTATTGATCAGCCTGTGGATGTCTCCGGGCAGGCCTTGAATATCTGCGCAGGTTGTCGGCGGCTGGAGCCCCTCGCGGATGGCGAACGGTATGCCCAAGTCCCTGGACAGGTCGCCGTCACCGGTAGCGTCTACGAATACCTTGGCCCTGATAGCTTGCCGGCCGTTCTTGTTTTCAATGAACACGACCTGGACCTTGCGGTCTTCAATGAGAGGGCTTGCATAGAATGTATGCAGATACGGGGTGATATCGTGGTCCAGCACAAGCTTGTCCAACTCGATCTTCAACTCTTCGGTATTGATGTTGTAGCTGTGATCGAACCCTCTGTTATTGCACGCGCCTATTTTCGTCAGGCGATCGGTCACGTCTTTGGTCAAGCCGCCAATAATCGTTTCTTTGTTCTTTCTGTCCCTGAGCCTGTGCCATATCGCCACAAGGGCGGATGTTGCGACGCCGCCGAAGGCATTCTGCTTTTCGACAATCGCCACCTTCGCGCCCATCTGCGCCGCGCGGACCGCGGCGAAGACACCCGTACAACTCCCGCCAAGTACGCAGACATCACAAGTCTGCACAATGGGAGTGATGCGCGGCTTTTCATGGACAGTATCTGAATCAGGCATTGCTGGGACCTCCTCGGCAGTGTTCTTTTCGCCAGCTATCACATGGGCCGTAACTGCCATGGTGGCGCCGCCAAGAAACGTTCTTCGTTTCATTCCAGATTCTCCTTTCATCCAACCACTTCCTGAACGATTTCCGTTGAGCATGGGATGCGAATGCGCCGGAGGCCTTTGCGGCATTGGGGGCAGGAACCCTTGATGCGTGATTCCTTCGGTTGTCCATCATGCCTCGCATCGGGTCCTCACTGCCCGAGCACTCCCGGACAGATGCCTCGCGAAAGTCGCTGGACCAGCACACACCTCACGAACTTAACTCATACCGCTTCTCATCCATCACGAACCGCAACGGTTCGCCCGCAATGAAGCGATTGAGATTGTCCAGGGCGATCTTGTCGCCGTAACTGAGCTGACGCGGGCGCGCGGGCCAGTGGGCTGAACTGATATCGTGGCAGGTGATCAGCAGGTTCGGCCAGGTGTGGGCCTCGTGGCCTGCCGGCAGGTAGTTGTCGGCGACGAGCACATCCAGCCCGGCTCGCAGCCGACCGGATTTCAGTTCCGCCAGCAGCGCATCCTGGTCGATAATCTCACCGCGTGCGGCGTTCACGATAATACCGTGATCCGGCAACCTGGCCAGCATCCCGGCCGTAACCGAACCCCGCGTCTCATCGGACAATCCCGCCCAGATCACCACGGCTTCGCTCTGGGCAAACAACGTTTCCGGGCTATCGACCCGGCGACACTCCTGGGGGACGCTGACAGCGTAGGGGTCGTACACTAACAGTTCCGGCTCGAACGGTGCGAGCAACTTGACGAAACGCCCCCCGATCACGCCGCATCCGTACAGGCCCACCTTCAAACCGTGCAGCGTACCCGAGACCAGCCCAAGTCGCTGCGCGGGCCAGCACTTGCCGGCCTGTACACCCTCCGTGCGGCCTCGAAGGTCCTTCAGCACCGCCAGCAGCAGAGACATCGCCCCTTCGGCCACCGACACCGCCGGCGTGTCGCCCCAGTTCGTCACCGGAATGCCCTTGCGTATGAGCTCGATCGGAACACACGCCTTGCAGGTGCCCCCGATGTTGAGGATATATCGCAGCCGCCCGGGATCATCCACGACCGAATCCGGAATCCGCCGCGTCGCCCAGTTCGTAATCAGCACATCCGCCTGGCGCATCCGATTGGCTACCTCGTCATCGCCAAGCTCGCGGGCCTGCTCAAGCAACACCAGCTCACCCAACTCCCGCAGAGCGCCGGCGAACGGGCCATCCTCGGCAATCTGCGAACGATGATTGGTTACATGGAGAATTCTCAGCATTCCAAAGCCTCCCGGCAGTAGGCCAAATCGGCACACGCATTACGGTAGATCATCTCGGTATCCTCATCCTTGCCGATCCCCCGCGAGAACTCGATGGTCACACTGCCCCGGAAACCATGCGCCTTGACCACACCGAAACAGGCATCAAATGGCGGCCGATTTCCCGGAACTGTCGGGTCGGTCTCCGGGCCCCGCATCTGCACATGCAAATGGTCAATTCGCCCGTGAAAGCCGGCGAACCAGGGCTCGATGCCCTCCGCATCCCCCATCACATGCACAATCACGCCGAACCGCGCCGGATCGAGGTCTGCGAAAAAGCTGGCCGCATCCTCAACATTCTCCAACACCGTTCCGGGATGGCACTCGCAGAGCAGACGGCACGAGGCGGGCAACTGCTCCGCCCAGGCCAGCAGGTTGCGCCGGTATTCGCCCAGCTTTGCCGCATCGCCACCAAGATTGTATTTCACGGCCTGTGCTCGCAGACGAATGATCGCCTCGGCCGCCTTCGCGCGAGCCTCCGCATCTTCATCCGCAAATCCAACATAGGAGTTGTAGACCGCCACCGGGGCCGCATTGGCAGCCAGCCGCGCCCGCTCCGCCTCATCGGCCGCCATGAAGTGGAATTCCCACAACTCAACGCCATCAAACCCATCGGCCTCAAAACGCTTCAACCACTCACTCACCGCAAGCGAGGGCTGACGGCTCCCCCACCGCGTCCGATCCAAACAGACCGTCCCGATATAGATACTCTTCTGATTAGACTTCATACCACAAACCAACTCCTGTCCAAAACGGCCGCAAATTCCGGCACCTGCCAATCGCTCCTGGCAGTAACGTAAACTGGGTCAGAACTGTTTTATCTTTTTATTACCAATACATTATGAGCTTTATTTGCGTTGGTCTTTCCGGACATCCAGCAACTTCAGCATAGCGCGAGCCATGGACTCACCGATTTCCAGATACGATTGAGCATTACCGCTGTAACCATCACGCCCACCGGGAGACATCGACGGAGGACGCCACGCCTTCCGGGTGTCGATGCTGGTCACGTTCCCGGCATACTGCGGGTACTTTTTCGGATTCCCGATGGCCATCTGAGCGTCAAACACCTTCTTGACGTTGCCTCGCATGTTCTCGCCCCCCGCCGCCAAGGCCGTCACCACCACCGGCAGATGGGGCGCGTGAAGATCCTTCCGCAGGTCCTTGATTAGATTGGCCAGGTTCTTCTCGTAATCGGCCGTCATCGCGGTGGACTTGCAATCCGCGGTTCCCTGGAACCAGACAAGCCCAGCCAGTTCCGCGCCTTGGCCCTTGTAGCCAGGGTAGACCTGATCTAGATGCGCGAACGTGCTGCGCAGGCCGTCGACCAACTCGAGGTACTCCTGCCCGTTCAGGAGATATCTCTTGAGATCAACCCACTCGTCGATCTTCTTCAGGCCTGTCCACGTGTATTCGCCGTTGCCTGGGTTCTTGAACGCTGACGCCTTGCCGTCGAGATCCTTCATCACCTGCTTCTGATAGGAACCAGTAATCGAATCGCCGATCAACAATACTCGCGGGAGGGGCTGGGTCTTGTGCTTGCGATCCGCCAGGGCTGCGAGAATGGTCCTGGTGACCTTCGGCGCCAGATTGCCAACGCTGTGAACATTGTTGGTTTTTGGGTAGCCCTGTCGGAGCGCCTCCGCGTTCAGGTCGTCGATAATCACACCGTTGGCTTTCATGACCTTCGCCGCCACGGCGTTAAAGGCGTCCACGTCGCCATTAGGTTTGCCCGGCTCGCCCTTCCACACCGGCGTGGTGCTGGCCCAGATCAATGTCGCGCCGGTCTGTTTCAGACGGGCAACCAGCTTGCTAAGATTCTTCTCGTAATCAGCGACCGAAGTGGTGTGCCTGCCATTGTAAAACTTCGACGACTTGTCACGGTAAACCGCATCCCACACGCCCCAGTTGAAATGGATGACATCCCATCCTCCGTCAAGGTCCGACGTCCCCCCGCTCGACGGCGGGAGATAGTCATGCCCCAACGAACGCGAGCCCCGCAGAAACCAGATGGGGTGATGCGTCCCAAAACGCACAAGAAGCACCGGCTGATCAAAATGCTCGCCCATCACCTGGCCGAACATCAGTTCGGGGCCGAACGCGTTCTCAGCCCGTCTGCCGCCATAGGGAACATCGCCCACCTGAAGAAAATGTCCCATGGCCTTGGTGTTGTTGAGAATCGGGTGCAGGTCATAGACCACAACATCCTTAAGCGTTACCCACGCACCCTTGCTGCCCTTGAGAAAGGCGTACTTGGGATTCTCCGCCACTGCGGTATCGAGCGTGCCGGGCTTGTTCAGCAGCGGAATGCGAAACCCATGGCCTGGCTTGCCGAAGAAGATGGTTCTCAGCGCGTATCGCCGGCCGGGCTCGAGTTCGATCGGCGTCAGCGCAGCCTTTGCCTGACCGACATCGCGACGGTACACTTCCCGGCCTGCCACCTCCGTCACGTTGAACGCAGCCTCACCGGTCCCCGGATGAATCCCGTACCGTCCCGGATACTTCACCGAGACATATCCGCGCAGCACGGTCGTGTAACCGCTTTTCAGCGAGAGCTCGGGAAACGGTGTCATCGGAACGGGAACCCTTCCCCGCTTGCCCTTCACAGCCTGCCGGGTCCGCTGCTCGCCCACCTCAACCAGGCCGGTCACGTTCGGCTTGAGTTTTTCATAATCCGCCGTCGGGGAGTAAGCCCCTTTGTAGACGGCCACGTTGACGTGCTTCTTCTTTTCGTCCCTGCTGGGCTTCGCGTTGGGATAGAAGTCCTCATGGATCCCCGGGGTCCGTCCTTCGATCGCGCCCTGCTCCAGCACGTTTTCATCGCCGGCCAATACAAAGACCTTGATCGCCGGGAGCGTATCGCCCCCCGGAACTCCCCGGTCCGCGCCACGAACGTTCCCAACTAAACAGCAACACAGCGCGATCATGGCCAACACGCAGAAACGGCTTGTTTGCTTCATCCCAACAGCTCCTTATGTACGGCGCATTCGCATCCCAAGTGCAACGGTAGTGACAAAAAGCAGGACAGCGAGGATGGACTTCGATAGGTTGAGTATCGTCCAAAATCACAACCAAAAGGAGCCGCCGCGCTCCCGATGTACGTCGGCGGCCATCTTAACAAATCGGAGCCAACTTGCATCTTTTATCTTCGAATGGGAGGCGAGACTTCACATCCGAAGTGCAACGATTCGACGCGATAACACTTCGGATGCGAATTCGCAGTGACAACCTGTTCCAGGACAGAACAGTCGAGTTGCTCTTGCAGGTAGTAGTCGATGATTATGGCGTACTCGTGGCCTTTCGGGAGGGGTTGCTCTTGGCCTTGGGCGCGGGCTCGCGCTTGGGCTTGCGCTTGGCGGCTTGGGCTTGGCGGCTTTCGCTTTCGCGGCTTGGGCTTCTTTGGTTATTTGCTTGAAGGCGGCGCTGGCCAGGGGGAGAAGGTTGTTATGTCGAAAGGCCTCTGTTGCGAGAACAGACGTCATGAAGGTTTCAAAAGTCTTGGCTACATTGCTCGCCTTCGGGTGTACGTAAACGTAAAGCCGTTGCGATAGCGGATACGTGGCGCTCCTGATGTTCTGCAGCGTCGGCAGGATGGGCTTGGTTCGCGCGCTGGTCTGGATGGCGAGCACCTTGACGTTCTGCCCGGCCGCGGCGAAGCTGCCCGTAAGCGCCGCCGAGCTCAGGCCGGGAATGGCCATCAAGTCCACGTACGCAATCGCCTGTGGGTCCATGCTGACGGCAGCGACGGCCGCGGCAGTGTCCTTCTTGGCCACAACGCGACCCCACTTGTAGCGGCTTAGACATTCCTTCTCGAACACAGCCGTGGCTGGGTCTTTAACGCGCACCCCAAACGCATGAATCCGAAGTTCCTTGGCAGCCCCCGCCTGCGGAGGCGCAGCCGCCCCGCCCGTCGCGCCCGGCCCCGCTTTCCCCGAACCCGCCTTGCCGCTCGCGCCAAGCCCGGCTTGCCGGGGCGAAGCCGGTAGGCCAAGCCCGGTGCCGCCGCCTGTGGCGAGCCCGGTGCCGCCGATCGTATTCCAATCCTTCACCTTACCGCCGAAGATAGCCCGCAGTTGTCCCAGCGTAAGCGAGGACAGTTTGTTGGCCGGGTTGACAATCACCGCCACGGCCCGGCCCGCCAGCAAATGCTCCGCCGGCCCGGTCCCATCCGGCTGATCGTTTGCATCCCGACCCAAAGCCTTCCACTTCTCCCCATGCACCGCCATCGCCCGAGCGCTGGGCTTATCCGCCAGGAACAGCAACTCCCGCATCCCCGCCCCGCCGCCAACAAAATCCCCAATAGCCGGCAAGTCCTCATAAACAGGAACGTACGACAACTGCACGACAGCCTTAGCGCGAACGTATTCAGTGGCCAGGTCGCGGAACGGAGGCGACCCGCCATCGACGCCATTGGCCGAAATGCGAACGCCCTTGCCGGCCTTCATTTCGGCCAAACGCTTTTCCGCGAGGAAAACAAGAAAATCGGACAGGGGAAACAGCTTGTGCTTGCGTAACACATCCCGATTGGCGGGACTGACGGCGAAGTCACAAAACAAACGTGCCTCTCGCGGCGCGTTGGGATGCAGATACATCGTCAACGTCTGGGTCAAAGGATACTTCCCCGAAACAAGGTTTTCCATCGATGGGGCGACAGCGTCCTTCTTGCCGCGAGGGATAAGGTCCAGTACCTTCACTCGCTTGTCCAGCTTCTCCCGATGGTCGGCCAAGAAGAAGCCAATAGCATTCTCATCCTTGGCAACGGCGGCGATGACGCCATCCGAGGTCGTCTTCATGCGAAGCGGCTTTGCCGACCAGTCACGCAGTCGCTTATCGAATTCGTAGCCCTGGAGCGCATTGAACTTGACTATGTGACACGCTGTGTCTGTGAAGGGTGGCGAGAAGATGTTGATCGGCCTGCCCTTAATGCCGCCACTCGCCTTCACCCAATCGATCCTTTCCCCCCTATAGATGCTAGACAGTTCTTCGATACTGACGCTCTTGACGGGGTTCTTGGCGTTGACGACCACTTGAACGACGTACTCTCCAATGGCTACGGAACCGAGCTTCTGAACGCCGCCGAACGCCTTGTGGAAGGCATGATAATCCGGCACGCCCCATGGGCCTACATGGATTCCGATCCAAGAAGCGCCAGATGATAATTCCGCCGACACTTGGTCGTTGTCAGCTACGCGAAACAATAATCCACTCGGGCCACCAGGGACAGTTGGAAGCCCAAGCAACTCCTCGCACACCGTTTGCGAGCACCATGTGCCAGTGATGCCGGTGGGCTGCTCACTCTGGGCATAGACTGTGCCCATAGGAAGACAGGCGGGCAAGCATACACACCAAGCAGCAACTGTCCGATTCCATCGCCCTTGATTGTCCGCTCTTGTTCGCATCGCACACCTCACACCTACTCCCGAGACACCAGCGGCCGCTCCTCATTCTGATGCGGGTTCCGTGATGCTCTCTTTAACCAGAAATATCTTCGCCCTGACTTCATCCGGAATCATGCAATCAATCACGTTCAGCTTAAGTTTATTTGCGTCAATTGCATTCCTAAATGCAAAGGGCAACATCTTCTCAGCCCGCGTTTTACTAAGCGTGAGATCCTTCCACCGGTACAGAGTAGCATGCGACGGCAGGAAATAGGCAACATCATACCTGCCGTCCTGCCCTGCCATTACTACCATCGCAGCTTCAATGTTAACTACAGTGAGGCCAGCTTCTGCCGCATTGACGACCGGCTCACGAACATTCCGGCGCGTCATTTCCGGCACATCCTTTGCTCTCACTGTTATGCTGCTGTACTGGTACAACACGCCAGTTGACTCGTCCCCGAAACATGGCGACACGCTACCATCACCTACCAACGCATAGCGCAACTGGAGTACCCTCTTTACGACGGTCTTACCGTGACCATCGCCTGAGCCATAACTCCGAAGGCCACCCATAGTCATTCCGACCAGGACGACGACTAGCACACTTAGCTTTCTTTGAATCTTCATGTGTGAACTCCTTATGTTGTTGTTCCCTTTGTATACCTAACCTTACCGCCATGTGGCATTATCGCTATTTGCAATCGGCCCGGTCACTCGAACCGGCTGTACATTTGTCAACGTGAACGCCCCGTTACCCGTGCATGCATTGTTGGCACGAGGCGTAAAAGTGAATGTTCCTCCCGCTGCTGGGGCTAAAGTACCGTGTGCGCGATAGCTCCACTCCAGGGAAGCAAGAACATACACAGAACGGCCATCGTCCTGAGACTGAGACGCCCAGACGGCATATGTTATATAGTCGCCCCTAAAGTCGACACTTGTAGCTTGACCAGCCCCCGGAAGCACAAGGTTTACGGGAAGACAAGGGGTGTCTCTTGCTACGTGAGTCCATACGTCATCTACGATAACAGGATCAGCAATACCCAAACGGTAGAACCAGGTATCTACGTTTTCAGCATCTAAGAGCCATTTCCCAGCGTACGGTGCTTCATAATCATTCACCCAGGCCTGGGCACCTCTGACGGCCCCAGCAGCACCCCCATTCAGGAGATTGACGCACTTGGCAACCTGGAAGAACTCCAATCCTCCTCGTGCATTCTTGACAAGAGCTTTGGCTTCGTATGTGAATGCCGGCGGCAGACCAGCGCCTACTGGCCGTGTATCCAAAATCCACCCCATCCCCGGGTCGTTCACCAGCCTGGGTCCAGCTGCGTGTGCTGTGATTGTCAATTGCTGAAGGACGGGGGTTACTGTCACTCGCACCAGATCTCCCGGCAACGAGGCATCCCCTGTCGGGCAATACGTGAGCATGATCTCTGATTCTCGCTCGCCTGCCCCTGGAACCCGGCCTTCTACATAAAAGTGTTCAGGAACATCAGCCTGAGCGTACTCTGCTCGCTCGTCTTGGTTCAACAGATTGGCGGTTTTTGTGCCGGTACTCCACAGCTCAAGTTTGGATCGAGCCGGATGCCTTCGTTCAATCCGTATTTTGCCGGGCAGAGTCTCGCCACCGGCGTCGAGACTTACAGTAACAGAAGTTAAGTCGTTCTCACTAGCGATCGGGCTGACCGCGAAATCATATTTGGTTGGGATGTGATTGCTCGTTCCGGCCACCCAAGCCGAGCCATTGTCATTGTCCGCATTTAGTCGCATATATGCTCCAGGCGTCTCCTCATCTGCATCTGTAACTCCATCTACAGTCATATTGAGGTTGTAGACCGTGACGGCCAGACTCTTCTTCTCATCCCAGTTCTCGCCGTTCTTTTCGAACAACTTGATCGTGCGCGCACCAGTTCCATCGGCATCGCCCGACACCCAGAACGTCTTCGACGATATTCCCGCCGCCATGGTGAACTCTTTTTCGGTTACTCCGGTGCCGCCGATTTTCGCATCATAGAACTTAACGGCGTTGCTTGCGCTGTTATCTTTCACTTTTAGGTCAACAGCGGCGGCGGCAGGGTCGCGCGTGACGGTAATCGGGACTCTGCCGCAGGCCTCGACCGGAACGTAGTCATCCGTCGTGCCGGGAGTATTCACGAAGAGACGGTAGCCGTCGGTGGCCGGGTAGATGCGAACGGTGTCCTTGCCTTTCACGCTTGATCCTGTCGGCGTGAATTCACCAACCAGGCTGACGGCCGCGAAGTCTGTGCATGTGTGGAGATAGAATATCTCGTTCAGCCCGCTCGTCGTAACGCTGATCGGCTCAGTCACCTTGTTCTGCTGCCCCCCTGACTGGCGATAGACCGCCAGTTTAGTTCCGGCCCCGGTGAAGTCCAATGAACCTGCCTTCTTGGCGTTGATAGCGACCCGCAACGCCTTGCCGCTGTCGGCAGGCCGCGTTGTGGGAAGCGAGGCGCCGGCGTCAGTCACCGGTATGGCCAGGCCGCCATCGCTGCCGGCCTCGCACTTGTCTTCAAGGTCGTTCAGCACGGGCTCCGTCGATGGGTCGGCGGGCGTCCAAATGGCGTCGACGTGGCGGGCCAGGGCGTCGACGTCCAGGTCGACATCGCTGACCTTCACATCAAATTCCTTGGGTGACACAGCGCCTGTGCCGGCGGTTGTCTTTGTTAGGGTGCCATGAAATCTCGCCGCATGACTTTCTATGGCGGCGAAGTTCGGCAGAACGCCAAAGGTCTTCCATACGTGTGCTGTGTCCGACGCCGATGCCTGATACCAGAGGTTCGTCCCGGCGTTGTCGGTACATTCCGTGGATGCGATCTTGTAGCCGGCTTGCGGCTGGATTGTCAGGGTTAGTATCTGCGCCCCTTCAAACGTGCCATACCCCACGCCCTTGTCGGCATTTGGACCAACGGTGACCGTGACTGATGTGGCATCATCACCGCGAGCAGCGGTGGAATGTGCGAGGCACGCAACTGTCACAATCGCAGCGCCTAACCATCGATTTATCCCCATCATTACTTGATCTCCTTCTCTAGCTGACTGAAGTTCTTCAAATGTTCCCGATTGACAAGTTCGGCAAAGGGCGATTCAGGAAAGTTGCTCAGGAAGGCCTCATATGCCGCCCTTGCCTTCGCCGGTTGTTTAGATAGTTCGTAAACCACCCCGGTGTAGTAAGCTGCTCGGTGCGCTTCTGGGCAATTGGGGTACTCTTTCAGAAGATGCTGCCAAAGAGCCACGGCCCCCTCAATATCTTGCTCTGTGTTGAAAGCGATATTGCCTGCCAGGAACAAGCCACGATATGCCCACTGAGCCTTGGGCGATGTCTTCACCGCCGCAATGTAATCCTTCTTGGCTGCGAGCGGGTCACGGTGGACCCAGTCCATTTGGAAACGCGAACGGCCCCTGCGGAAATATGCCCAGGACTGCTGCTCTCTGGTTGCGGGGATTGCCCCGCCAATGATCAACTCGCACAGACTGAATGACTTGTCAAACTGTTCGGCCAAATCGTGTAGGTCGGCAAGTTGAAGCACGAGCGATGCCTTCTCGTGCTTGTCGTCCAGTGCTTCGTGCGGAGTCAGTCGTCGCCTCACGCTCGCGGCGGAAGCCAAACGTTCGATTCCCTTGGGTATGGTGCCCTGCACCACATCGAAGCCCTGCGATGGGGCAACCAACTTTGCTGCTGCAAACTGTTTTTGGGCTTCCGGAGTGTTCCCGCTGAGATAGGCAATGATGCCCGCGCGCAAATAGCAGCCGTATCTACTAAAGATCAAGTTCTTAGGCTTGTGCTGATCCTCGCGCTTACGCCATGGCAGTGATTCGGACAGGTTTCTGGAAGCATCTGGCGGCCGAGCGTCGACGTCTGCCAGAAGACTTGCCCACACGGCCGCCGACGCCGAAACCCGACGAGCCAAGTCCAGGTCAAACAACCTCTCCAGCGCTACATCGATCAGGCGGACGTACGCATCCCCCGCCAGGGGGCTCTTGGGGTATTGCTCGGTGAACTTGTCTAGCATGAAGGCGGCTTTTTTCCAGTTGGCTTCGCTTTGGGCGGCTCGCTGGGTGGCGGCTTCGGCGGCTTCGGCCAGGTCGTATAGCAGGATGCCGGCGTTGTAGAAGGCTTGCTCGCAGCGGGGGCTTTTGGGGTAACGCTGGATGATCTCGTGCCAGTATGGCAGGGCGGCGGACTTGGCTTTGACCAAGGCGGCTAGGCGCTGTTTGTTGGCCTTGGCGGCTTGCCCTGAGCTTGCCGAACGGGCGGCTTGCTTTTGGGCGGGGGTCGGTGGCGCAGGCGGTTTGGCGTTCTTGGCGGCTGGGGCGGATGGCTTGGCGGCGATGGGCGAACCATATTTCGCGTCGGCTTCGTATTGGATTATCGTGGCCAGGCGGTATAGGGTTTCGTCGTGCCAGGTGCCTTGTTTGTGGGCTTGGATTGAGGCTTGGAAGTATTCTTTGGCTTGGTCGGGTTTGTTGCTGGCTTGGAGGGTGGCGCCTCGGCCGAAGATGGCGAAGGCGCGTTGGGCGGGCGTTGCGCCGGACATTGGCGGGCGGGCTCGGCGCGCGGGGGTACCTCGTTTGGCGGGCATGGCTGGGGTGCCTAGTACGCGGTCGAAGAAGGCGTCGGCTTGGTCGATTCGGTGGATTAGGAGGTTGATTGTGCCGAGGGACAGGGCTAGGGAGATTTGAGATTTGGGATTTCGGATTTGAGATTGGCTGGGAGAAGCGGAAGCGGAGCGGATTTGAGATTTGGAATTTCGGATTTGAGATTGGCTGGGCCCGGCTTCGCCTGCGGCTACGTCGCGGCCTCGACTGCCGCCGGGGCAGCAGTCTTCGGGAATTACCGGTTGACCGGCCTTGGCGGCGGCGATCAGGGTGTCGAGGCTTTCGGCGATGGCCTTGTTTTTGGCGACGGTTTTGGCGGCTTGGAAGGCTTCGGCGGCGATGGCGGATTGGCCTTGGCAGAAGCTTACCAAGCCAACGCGGAAGTGGATGTCGAAGGCGGCTAGCTGCCAGGATTCGGCGGCGCTGGGAGAGGGAGATACATTGGCGCTGCGCGGGGAGCCGGACACGGGCGAGACGCCCGTGGGACGGGCTGGGGTAGCGCCGTTGGCCGGGGTAGCGCCGGCGCTGGCCAGGCCGGCGGGTAGCGAGTTGCGGGCCATGTCTGCGTACTTGCCGGCGTTGGGGAGGTCGAGCTGCTCTTGCAAATAGTAGTCGATAATGCTGATGTACGCCTGGCCTCGCCAGGGGCCGGCGGGGAGAGGGGCGATGAACTTTTCCCAATGCGTGATGGCCCGAGCGGTCTGGCGCAGGCCCAGCAAACAGTCACCAATGTGTAAATCGCTCCGGGGCGCGTAATCGCTCTTGGGGAAGTTTTTGGCGATGGCCTGATAGGCCCGCATGGCCTCGGCGAACTTCTCATCCCGGCGGAGTTTCTCGGCGGCCTCGAACTCGGCCAGGCCGGCGCTGTGATCGTACTTGAGATTCTTGAGCGCTGCCTTGGCGGCGTCGAGGAACGGCTTTGCCAAGGCGGGCGGAATCTCCATCGCGCGGAGATTCTTCTCGTTGCCCAAGCGGGTCATGATGTAGTCGAGCGTTTTCCTGGCGTCGTCGAACCGGTTGGCCTGGCTGTAAAGGCGAGACAGATCGAGCGCGGCCTCGACGGTGGCGAGGTTCCATTTCTTGGCTTCGAGCAATGGCTCGAGCGCGCCGATGGCGCCCTTGAGTTTGGCCTGGTTGCTTGCGGTGAGCCTCGCTTGCCCTGAGCCCGCCGAATGGGCCGAATGGGCCGAATGGGCTGGGTCGATTGGCTTACCGGCGGGCCGGCTCGCGGCCTCCATCGCCAACGCCTTGGCGATCTCGATGCGGTTGACGGTGGCGTGGTCCTTGGAGAGTTGGCGGACCTTCTTCCACATCTGTGTGGCCCGCGCTCGCCCCCTGGCCGTGCCGGACTGGTGATAGGCCCTGGCCTGGATGTGAGCCGCG
>CAZMBZ010000070.1:0-14509 GCA_964564285.1 uncultured Planctomycetaceae bacterium
CAACCACCCCTGGCACGAGCGAAGGCCCGGTGATTCCCACGATCCGCGAGACGCCCGAACCGCCGGTAACTCCCGTGATCCCGTCGATCCGCGAAACGCCGGTGACGCCCCCCGTCACGCCGGTAATTCCGACAATCCGCGAATGGACACCCGTGACACCCCCCATCACACCGGTAATTCCGACAATCCGCGAGACGCCCGTAAGGCCCTTCATCCCATCGACGCCCGCGCTGGCTGAGAACACCTACGTGGTGCAGAAAGGCGATGGCAGGCACTGGACACTCATCGCAAAGGCCAATCCCGGCGTGGACACCAACGCGCTGCGCCCGGGCAAGAAGCTGACTATGCCCCCGAAGCCCATAGCCCAAGCGACCTCTCCGACAAACGGTGGCCCGGGTGCCGGTGGGATCACCGTATCTCCCACGGGACAAAGGCAGTACGTGGTCAAGAAGGGTGACTCCGGCTTCTGGGGCATCGCCGCGAAACACTACGGCAACGGCAAGTACTGGACGCTGATCGCCAAGGCCAACCCGGACGCCGACAGCAACCGGCTCAAGCCGGGCGACGTGCTCGTACTTCCCGACAGGTCGCCCGCGAACACCAGTAGTTCCGGCAGTTCGACGCCCCCGACGGTCACGCCCGGGGCCGGGCAGAAGGTCCACACCGTAACCAAGGCGGACAGCACAGGCTTCTGGGGCATCGCCAAAAAGTACTACGGCAATGGCAAATACTTCACGCTGATCGCCAAAGCCAACCCGAAGGTCAAGAGTGGCTCGCTTAAGGCAGGGCAGCAATTGATCATTCCTAAACTCACCGACGAAGCCCGAAGGCCCGCCACGAGCACCCCGGCCAGGCCCAGAACCGAACCGCGTCCCGCCCCGCGGCGCAGGGACATTGAGGACATCGGCCCGACGCCGACGTTTGACTGACCGCCCAATAGCCCCGCTGCGGGCACCGAGACCAAGATTGGCCTGGATGCGGCGAACGCACACCGGACCGGATCGCTGGGCGCCAACCGAGGTCTGAGTAATCCACGGATTGCAGGAGTAACAATGCCCGGAAAAGCGAATCGCCTTATAGTTGTGGGGGCATTGGCCATATTTATGCAGGTCGCCGGTTGCACCCAATGGAAAGGCTGGAAGGGCTGGTCCAGCCCTTCGGCCAAACCGTCCAATCCCGACCCGACCGACTCGGCCTCAAAACTGCCTCCAGAAGTGTCCGGAACCGTCGCCCAGTACGCCGGGCTCGTCGGCGGAGGAAGCCTGCTGATCGATGGCCACGGCCTAGTTGTGGGCCTGGGCAAGTACGGTTCCTCAGAAGTGCCCCCAGTACTCAGAAAGTACCTCGACGGGTACATGCGACAGCAGCATGTCGGCTCGGCCCTGGCGGACACCGCGGGCATCCAGCCAGCCTCAATCATGGCCGACCTCGACACAGCCATCGTCCGCTTGATCAGCGTCATCCCCCCCGGAGCGCCCAGGGGCTGGAGATTCGACGTCCGCGTCGCGGCGCTGACGCGCACCGGCACCCGCAGTCTGGACGGCGGAGTGCTCTACCCGTACCCGCTCTTTCTGGCCACCGGTGAGGGACGCCCCCCCACCTCCGGTGCCCGGGAATGGGCCAGGGCCGCTGGGTCGATCTTTATCAACCCCTTCCTCGACCCGAACAACCCCAAGGACACCGCCCGCTTGCGAGAGGGCCGAATCATCGGCGGCGGAGTCGTCACCAAGGCACGCCCGTTGCGACTGGCGCTGCGAGAGGCCGACTACGCGCTCTGCAACACCATCCAGCGGCGAATCAACTCCCGATTCAGCCAAGGCACCCATAAGGTAGCCAACGCCAAGAACCCATCGACGCTCGAACTGCTTATCCCTCCCGCCTTCGCCAACGACTATGAGCATTTCCTTCAATTGGTCATGCACCTGCCCCTCCAATCCGACCCCAGCCGGTGGGAGGCACGCGCCGTGGCGATCGGCCAGGCTATCGAGAAACCCGGCACCAACGCCGACGGACTTGCGCTGGTCTGGGAAGCCATGGGAACCCAGATCGTCAACAGTTGCCGCCAGCACTACGCCTCGCGCAATCCCTCAGCCGCATTCTATTCCGCACGCACGGGCCTCCGCCTGGCGGACCAATCGGCGGGTGACGTTCTGACCCGAATCGCCCGCACCACCGGCTCGCAATTCCAGGTACCCGCCGTCAACGAACTCGGCAATCACCGTCAGTTCTACCGGTCGCGAAACGTCCTTCGCTCGCTGCTGGATGACGAAAGCGACCTGGTGCGTATCGCCGCCTACGAAGCCCTGACGAAATTGGGCGATACGGCGATGATCCAACGCCAATCAGTCGGCGAGTTCGAGGTGGACCTGGTCAAGAGTTCCCGGAATTATGTCATCTACGCCGCGCAGTCCGGCCACAAGAGAATCGCCCTTTTCGGACGCAACATGCAGGTGTCCAACCCTATCTTCTTCGACATGCCGGACCCCTTCAACGCCTCGCTCGGCATGGTGACGATAGCGGACAAACTCGTCGACGTTGACGCCAACGGCCTGCAGGTAAACCTCGCCAAACTCACACCGGCCCAACGAGCGAACGTCCGAACCACGAAGCAGCCGAGGCTGATGACCTTCAGGAGCATCCCCCGAACGGGACGCATAAGCCAGCCTTTCTATACCGACTTCAAAGTCGACACGCTTATCCAGGCTCTCGGCAATCGCGCGGAACACGACCTCGCCTGGCGGATAAAGGGAATGGACCTGACGTACGGGCAGGTCGTGGCGGTGCTTTACCGCATGTGCGAAGTTGACAAGTGCATTCCAGCTAAATTCGTCTTGCAACATCTGCCCGGACGAGAGACAATCTATCGTGGCACCACGACTGTGGGCAGGCCCGACATGCCGGGCGAATAAACCGGCTGGCTACCACATGTGGTGTAATCGCCGCACTCGGCGGGTCAAGTGAGGACACCCGCCATTGATGCCGGTTTAGAGATTCGTTAGCCAGGGACGGTGCATCAGTCAGTTCCGCGTTAGGGAAGACGCTTCGACATGAAACTCAAGAAGCTGATCGTTTCCGGGTTCAAGAGCTTTGCCGACCGGACGGTATTTGAGTTTGACGACGGGATAACCTGCGTCGTAGGCCCGAACGGCTGCGGCAAGAGCAACGTCGTCGACGCCTTTAAGTGGGTTTTGGGCTCGCAATCCGCAAAGAGCCTCCGCGGCACGGAGATGATGGACGTCATCTTCAACGGTGCGGCCAACAGAAAACCCGCCGGCATGGCCGAGGCCACGCTGATCTTCGACAACGCCCACGGCGTCCTCCAGATCGATCTGGCCAGGAACGGCCAGCCCATCAACACCGAAACGGTCAGCATCACACGGCGACTCTACCGATCGGGCCAGAGCGACTACCTTATCAATAAAGTCCCCTGCCGACTCAAGGACATCAAAGAGATGTTCATGGACACCGGCGTGGGCATCGACGCCTACAGCCTCATCGAGCAGGGAAAAGTCGAGGTCTTCCTCCAGGCCGGCCAGGACGAACGACGGGCGATTTTCGACGAGGCCGCAGGCATCAGCAAATACAAGGCCCGCAAGAAAGAGGCCCTCAGAAAACTCGACCGAGTCGACCAGAATCTCCTGCGACTCAACGACATCGTACAGGAAGTCGAGAAGCGGCTCCGCTCCATAAAATACCAGGCCGGCAAAGCCCGCAACTACCAAACCTATAGCGAACAACTCAAGGAAATGCGTTCGCTGCATTTCCTCGCCCAATACCACACGCTAAGCGCCGGACGCACGAATATGTCGGCAAGGCTCGACGCGGCCACGGATTCCCACTCAGCCGTCACGGCCAGGATCGACCAACTCGAGACCGCCCGAAGCGCCAGCGAACTCGAAGCCGTCGATCTCGAACGCTCCGCACGCGAACTCCAAGGGCAGATCGCATCGATCAGCGGACAAATCACCACCTGCCAGCAACGCGGAGACATGCTCACCTCCAGGGTCAAGGAACTGGACGAACAGATTCTCTCCGCCCTGGGACGCAGTGAGGAACTCGAAGCAAAAATCCAGGCCGCCATTGCCCAACAGGCGGAGCGAGAAGTCCAACTTCGCCAGCTCGAGCAAAATACCACCACCCTTGACGACCAATACAAGGCTACCCGGGAAGCCCACGCCGTCGGCGAACTGAAGCTCACCAAGCTCCGGGCCCAGATCGAGGACGAAAAGGCCGGCACCATCGACCTGTTCCGCCGCACCTCCCAGCTTCACAACGAGATCAACGGGCTTGGAATCCGAAGGGAAAACCTTCACGGCCAGCATCACCGCCTCACCGGGCGGGCAACGGAAATCGAAGACGCGCTGACCACCTCGCTTACAGAAAAAGCCAAAATCGAGGCAGAGCTCAAAGGCGTGATGGAAGTTCTGGCTGAGTCCACTCGACGACTCGACGAGGCGAAAGAGGCCTCGCGGCAAGTCCACGACGGCGAACAGCAACTCCGCCAAAACCTATCCGAAGCCCGCGAGCGACGTAGTGGAACGCAAAGCCGCATCCAGGCCCTGCGCGAAATGCAGGACCGCCTGGAAGGAGTACACGGCGGAGTCCGGAAAATTGTCGAGGCATGCCGCGCGGGACGAGTTGAGTCCATCCGCGGAATGCTCGGCGAAATGCTTGAAGCAGACATGGCCCAGGCTTCGATCGTCGAGGCTGCCCTTGCCGGGGCCGACCAGCAACTGCTGGCTGACTCCTTCGAGAAACTCACCGCCGAAGCACCCACCATCCGCGAAATACTCGGCAAAAACGCCGCCGTCGAGGTGCTCTGCCTCGACCGCCTCGGCCCACTCGCCGGCGACCTCGATCCCGCCGCCTGCCCTGCCGTCCTGGGCAGAGTAATCGACTACGTCAGATACGCACCGGAACTGGCGCCGCTGATGTGGCGACTGCTGGGCCGAACGCTGGCGGTCGAAACGCTCGAAGACGCCAGCGACGCCGCCCAGCAACTCGGCACCGGATATCGCTTCGTGACAAAGACCGGCGAAGTGCTCGAAGCCGACGGGCGAATCCGATTCGGTGCTTCAAGTCGGGCCGCCGGAGTAATTACAAGACGAAGCGAACTGTCCACACTTCAAGCCGCACAGGAAGACCTCGATCGTCAGATCGAAAACCTCGAAGGAAAATGCGCATCGGCCCGCAACGAAATGAAGCACCTCGAAGACCTCCAGCAAGGCCTTCGCACCGCCATCTACGAGGCCAACACCGAACGCGTCCAGTGCCAGGGCCGCATTACCCGGTTCGAAGAGCAGGTCGAGTCGCTCCGACGAGAGCAGCCAATCGTCACCGGCGACCTGGAAAACCTCGCCTCCGATATCGAAGCTACCCTCGAGGCCGAACATGACGCCCGCGGCAAGGCTGAGGAACTCGAAGAGCTCAACCGCCGCCGCCAGGAAGAAATCACCCGCCTCCAGCAGGAACTCGAAGACGCCCAGTTGCAGCACCGGGAGGTCGCCGACCAACTCACCGAAATGAAAGTGGCGCGAGCGGCCTTCGAAGAAAAGAAACGCGCCGCGCGCGACGCGATGGACACCGCAGGCCGACAAGCCGAAGCCATGCAGCACGATCTGGACAATGATCGCAAGCAGATCGACCTCGACCGCCAGCGAAAGACGGACGCCGTCGCCGCCATCGACAAGGCCTCCCAGGAAGTCGACACCCTCTACGAACAGCAGCAAACGCTCAGCACCGAGTTCGACGACGTCGAACAGTCACGGTGCGGGCTCAACGAAAAACTCGACGAGATAAAGACACAGGTCGCCGAACGCCGCAAGGAGCACACCGCCGGCGCCGACCTGGTCAACCAGGTCAAGGTCGAACTCAGCGAGGTCGATGTACGAATCGAGAACCTCATCTCCCGAGCTTCCGAGGAAATGGCCATGGACCTTCTGGCCCTGTCGGACAAATACGAGCACGACGACCAGCGAGACTGGCAGGAAGTCGCCAGCAATATCCAGGAACTCAAAGGCAAGATAGAGCGGCTCGGGAACGTGAATCTCGACGCCATCGCCGAGCAGGAAGACCTCGAGAAGCGACGAACCTTCCTCGCCGACCAACTCAAGGACATCGACGATTCTCACAACCAGTTACAGAGCCTGATCCAGCGGATCAACAAGGAAAGTCGCGAGATGTTCATCACGACCTTCCAGACCGTCCGCGAACACTTCCAGGTCCTGTTCCGCAAGCTCTTCGGCGGCGGTAAAGCGGACATCCTGCTGATCGACCCCGATGACGTGCTGGAAAGCGGCATCGAGATCGTCGCCCGCCCGCCCGGCAAGGAAACCCGCAGCCTGAGCCTGCTGTCCGGTGGCGAGAAAACCATGACCGCCCTGTCGCTTATGTTCAGCATCTTCAAGTGCCGCCCGAGCCCATTCTGCCTGCTGGACGAGGTCGACGCCGCCCTGGATGAGCAGAACACCGAACGCTTCGCCAAGCTCGTCACCGAGTTCATCGGCACCAGCCAGTTCCTCGTTATCTCGCATGCCAAACGCACAATGTCGATGGCCAACGTGCTCTACGGCGTGACGATGCAGGAGCCCGGCGTCTCGACGCGAATATCAGTCCGCTTCGAGGACGCCGAAAACAACCTCACCGAAGCCCCCGACACCGCCGAAGCCCTCGCCGGCGCCAAGTAGCGTTTTTTGCAGGACTGCAAGGGATTAAGCGAGATAGAAAAAAAGACAGAGACAAAACAGTTTAAGCAGGGATGAACGCTGATAGACGCGGATGGAAATATTCATATTCATCTGCCTTCATCAGCGTTTATCTTTGCCAGGATTTCTCCTGCTGCTGCTTCTCTATATATCAATCCCCTGCACCTGCCTGTCGGCAGGCAGGTCCATGCCGCTGTATTTCACGCCCGCCAACAGGGCGGCGTGGAAGAAGTCGCCCGACTCCTCGAACTCTATTGTGTGAGCACCTTCGAGTTCTTCAACGTGGGCCTTGTCCGCGGTCAGGGCCGTTACGATCCTGCGGGTCCGTTCGTTATCGATAATTCTGTCCCTCCCTGCCAGCAACAGCGTAGCAGGAACCGACAGCGAGCCCACCGGCACCTTGAGCATCGAATCGAGTCGCCTGCTTGCGAACAGGAACCGCCCGGTCACGCGGTGCAGCCGATGCGGGTCGGCCACGAGATACTCGCGCATGGCAGGGTTGTCGGTGAACAGCGATACGTCGCTCAGCGGAATGTCGAACATCGCTCCGGGCCTGCCCAGCAGCGCCAGGCCAATCGCCAGCTTCTTGCTCAGCGGAACATCCACCTTCGCCGCAATCCCGGGCGCCACCATCGTCAGCGACCCCACCTCCACGCCTTCCCAGCGGCGCTTGCAAAACGCGGCCGCCAGCTTGCCGCCCCAACTCACACCCACAAGGCGAACGCGAGGAGCGTCGAATCGCGCCATCGCCAGCCGGCAGCAGGCCGCGACGTCATCGAGCAATTGCCCAGCCGAGCGCGCATCACCGCGAGCGACGGTGTTAGTGCCGCTTCCGCGCCGCGTCGGCATGAGCACCGCGTGTCCGCATGCCGCCAGGTGTGCCGCCGATCTGGAAAACCAACCCGGATGCGACTGGATGCCGTGCAGGTACACCACCGGATCGCGCCGCTCGCCTGCCGGGCAGGTGTAAACATGCGCGCCCGTCACGTACCCGTCGGGCAACTCGACTGTCGTGCGGTCGAGATGCACATCCGGCCCCACTGGCCGGGACAGTTCAAGCGGATCGTCAGTCTTCGATTCGGACGCCATTGTCGTTCCTATCCCCCCGCCGCAAACTTGCGGGACCTTTGACCTTTCGCATTCATGGGCATTCGACATTCGCGGCCAAAGGCTGCCGCGCCGTCCTACTCGGGATTCATTTTGCTGAACGGTCCGTACGGGGATGGGGGTTTTTCCTTCTTTTCGCCGAACTCGAACGGTCGCTTGCCCAGCAGCATGGGTCTTCGCTGGCCGACGTTTACCAGCAAGCCCAGCGCCAGGCAATTGACCACCAGCGACGATCCGCCATAGCTGATCATCGGCAGCGTCATGCCGGTAATCGGCATGAGCCCCATGGTCATGCCGACGTTGATAAACAATTGCGAGAACAGCAGCGCCATCACCCCCACCGCCAGCAGTCTCCCGAAAGGGTCGTAGGTGCTTACGGCAATCTCCACACCAAATACGAAGATCACCCCATAACACACCAGCACCGCCAGGCACCCGGCGAGTCCCCATTGCCCGCCGACAACGCTGAATATGAAGTCGGTGTGGTCATCGGGCAGCATGCGGAAATACTCGTGGACGAGGCTGTCCTTCTTCTGCCCGGTGAGACAGCCTGCCCCCAGGACCATCTTCGACTGGTGCAACTGGTACCCCGTGCCCTGGATCACTCGCTGTTGATCCTGCCGGAGCCAACCGACGATTCGGCTGACCTGGTGACGCTTCATCTTGACCAGCGGAGCGGCTGAGACGGCACGGCCTGTGTCCTTGTCGTGCCAGTAGGCCAGCGCCTGGCGGTCGAGTCGCTCGGCCGACTTCATGTCCTTGGATATCGTGTGTGGCACGGGCAGCAACAGCATTACGGTCGCCAAGCCAACGATACCCAGCAAGTGCCGCAGCTTGGCCCCCGCCATGAAGAGCATGATGTACAGCGTAGGCAGGAACAGCAAGCTCGTGCCAAGGTCCGGCTCGATAAGCACCAGTCCCATCGGCACGAACGTCAGCACGAATGGCACGGCCAGGCCAAGTAGCTTGCGGTAGTGGTCGCCCATTCGCAAATACCAGGCCAGCAGGATAATGAAGGACAGCTTCGCCAGTTCCGAAGGCTGAAGCGCGAAAAACCCGAGGTTGATCCATCGCCGCGATCCACGAATGGCCGGCAGCAACAGCACGAGTATCAGCATCGCCAGCGTCACAGCGAACAGCGAGTAGGCGAACCGTCCGACAACCTGGTACGACACGAGCGTCATGCTGACAAACGCCAGCAGTCCCACGGCCGCGAAGGCCATCTGCTTGACGGCATAGCCCTGCATGTTCGGATCGGCGCCCTCGGACGCCGAGATGGCCATCAGCCCGATGCCCATCAGCACCAGCATGGCCAAAATGATAGGCCAACTGGTAAATCGCAGGTATGTCCTGAGCGTTTCGAACATCAAGTCTCCGTCAGCCATCCGTCACATAGAGGTTGCATCATCACTCATCGTGCATCAGACCCACCGGCCCGAGGAGTCCCGACTCCAGGAGCGATGAGTTCTTCTTATAGGTCTTAACGTTTGTCACGGTGCAACGTTTCTCCGGCGGTAGCGAAGCATCCCCGATCAGACGGTTGGGCCACAGGTTGACCACGTCAATTTCCAGGATGTTACCCGTCGGCTTGACAGCGTCGGTTATCTTCACCCGCCACGGCGCCGTCCAGACCACGCCAAGGTCCTTGCCGTTGAGTCGAACGGCCGCCAAGTTCTTCACGCGACCGAGATCGAGATATAACCCGCCAGGCGATTTGCGGATAGTCGCCGGAAGCGAGAATGTTGTCCGATAGCAGGCCGTGCCGGAAAAATAGCGGATCCCCGGCTCGGAACGCTTGCTCCAATCACGGAGTTTGTCGAAGACGACAAGTCCGGGTCCGCCCCACTTCGGATCGAACGACACCTTCCAAGGCCCGACAACTTCCTCGATACGCTTGAGCTTTGGAAAGTTCTCAGCCGCTTTCAATTTCCCACTCTCGGCGTTCTTACGGAAGATCAGGAACCAACTCTGTCGCGGCGCGAACTCCAGCGGCACGACCGCACGATTTTCTTGTTGGCGCCAATCGTGCAACTCTCGAACTTGCCCGGTAACCGCGTCCCACAGCTCCGGCTGCCTGCCGCTAACGCGAAATGCCGCTACCACGGATGACCGGACATTGCTTTGATTGCTCAGAAAGTAAATCTCACTGTCGCCGCTACGACGATGAATCCAGTCGAACTTCGCCTGCGGGCTTGGGGCGCGAAATTCGACGTCGGGCGCCAACGCGTCTGTCTTGACGATATCGTCGAGGGCCTTGCCCCAGATCACCCGGCCCGATCCAACCTTACGCTTGCCCGACAGCGGCGTCCCCGATCCCCACAATGCATCGGAGAGTTTTCTTATCTGCTCGTCGCACTGGGGGAAATCTGTCAGGCCCGGCGCATGGGCGGGCCTGGGACCCACAATCGTCACGCCGCCTTCAACTAACTCCTTGATCTTCCGCAGCACGGCCGGGGAGACCATCCACCCGGCAGTGTGTGGCAGGACCAGGTAGCGGTAACTCATCCCGTCGGGCAGGACGAGTCGGCCTGCCTTCGCCGAGGCCCTTTTGAGCAGCACTTCAGCGTTTAACGCATCGTAGTCGAAACCCGACGGGCGCATGGGCTCCTGCATGTCGCGAGGGGCGATGAATCCCGGTATCTGTTCGCCCTGGAAATACGCGAAGTCGGCCACGAAACGCCCCTGCCGCAGCATGTGCTGGCACCGGGCGATGTACGTCAGCCATGCGTGGCTCATGTTCCACCAGGTGATGTTCGTATCGAAGTGCGTGCCGACGTTGACCCACTGATAGCCCGGTATATCTTCCAGATTCGGCTGATGCACCCAGAAGCACAGCACGTACCGGGTCAGGCCGTGACAGAAGGCCTGATCCCCGATGTCCTTCATGTTCCAGGGGGTGGCCGTCCAGTCGCCGGCGTACATATAGGTGAAGGCCTCGGCCTGACAGATGGGCTTGCCGTAAATGTGGGCCGCACTTGCGGCTTGTTTGACCGAAGGATTCCTTTGCGGGGGCCAACCTGAGATGCCGCCATCCGGCTCTGATTGACGTCGCCAGAACTCGCCCATCGGGATGTCATTGACCCCTTCGCATTGCAGCCCGTCAATCCAGTGCTTGAAGAACGGTCCGCCCGATTCGGGATGCGTACCGCGGAGGCCGCCCTTGATCGTCAGTGCTCGCAAGCGACCGTAGTAATTCTCCGCCACCAGGTCGGCCGCAGTTCGGCGATAGTCAGCCAGGAACCGCTGGGTAGTCTCGTCGTCATCGACCATCTGGCCGCGAAGCGCCGGCAGAAAGGGCAGCAGATCGTAACCGCGACGGCGACGAAACTCATCTCGCATGGCCGGCGTCCAGGTGGGCTGGCCCAACTCCCAACTGTCGATGTGGAAATACTGCAATGTCTTGCCCGCCAGAGAACCGGCGTCAGCGATCAGCTTGGCTCCGGTTTCGGCAAAATGGGCATCCATCGCCGCCGAGTTCATCGGATCAATTTCAAGACCGCCCGGCCCTGAGCCGACACACTTTGTTCTGTTACGGTGGAGAGTGTAACCGACACGCAAGACCCGCCAAGAGCCGGCCGGGACGTCCCAGGTCAGGCGCCCTTCATCATCCATGAACTTCGTCAGTTCCACGGAACGATCTCTCTGCCATGTACGCTTGCGAGTCTGGGGCGGCTTCTTGCTTTCTTCGCGGGTCAACAGCGCGACCTCCGCAACCTGCACATTCCAGTTCTTCCGGCCCTGATATGGGTGGGACGACAGGAACACGACGCGGAAGTGCGAAGCCCGTATTTCATCGAACGCGATCACGATCCCCTTGTCAGGCTGGAGGGTCGTACGTTTGATCACGCGGTAGGCCTTCCCATCGGCCGAGTACTGGAGTTCGATCTCCTTCGGCCCGCAATCGGGGTACGGATCGATGTATAGTCCCGCCGCCGGCCAGGCTTTATCGTAATCGAATTGCAGGTACTCGGGTTTGGCCGACGTCGGACCCATGCCGGGCTTGTCGCCATTGGAAATCCAGCGAGTGTCGCCCTTGCCGTCCTGAGCAAGTTCGGGAACATATTGCCGATAGCTCGAACTGGCAGTCACTTTCGGCTGGGGCGATTCACCCCCGGGCAAGGGACAGGCCAACACCGCAATGTCGCGGTAGTAACCTTGCACAGCCCCAGGCCGGGGCAATTCCACTCTTACACGCCCAGGCCCCTTCACCACCGTCGCCGCACCGACAATCTTCTTCGCCGCGTGCTCCGAGGTAACCCACGCCCCGCCGCAATTCCAGCCGCTGCACAGGTTCACCCCCAGGGCGATTCCCAGGCGATCGGCTTCACGAACCGCGTGCTTGTACATCTCGCGCCACGCGGGGCTCATAAAATGGGGTCCTCGCGGCGCATCCGGCCCGGCGTTGCCCGCGTCGAAAAGCAGAGCGCCACTGATGCCCTGCCTCTTCATCTCCTCGAAGTCACGGGTGATGCCCTTCTTACTGGCAGCGCCGTTGAGCCACCACCAGTAACACCACGCCCGGGCGGATTCGGGAGGATGGATGAACTCACGTTCTAGTTCGCTCTTGGCCCAAAGGTCGCCGACCTGTGAAAGGCCGGCCAGAATCGCCACTATCACGATTGCCCGTATTCTCATGATGCCCTTTTTCACTCCGGTTGTGATCTCATCTAAAAGCGTTCTGGCCGCATTAGCGGAGGTATCCCATCTCCTGACACAGTCGGACGATCTCGCGTCCGATGGGTCCGGCGTTGGAGCCGCCGCCTCCGGTGGTGACGTATTCCACGGTAACCGCAAGCGCTATCCGCGGATTGTTGTGCGGGGCGAAGCCCACGAACCACGCGGTATCTCCGCTGCGAACGATTCTGTCGCCCTTGTCGATCCGCCCATTCTTGTTGGAGTCGATCCGCTGTGGGGCCGTCGTGGCCGTACCGGTCTTGCCGCAAATCTCGACGCCCGGAATGGGCGTGGTGCCCGGGCCGTGGAAGTATTTCCACGCCGTGCCCTGGCGAGAATTCACCACGCGGTACATGCCCTCCTTGACGGCCCGCATGTGCGATGGAATCACCGGCAGGTCTCGACGAATCTGCTTGGGGCCTCCCTCCAGCGCGACCGTTGGCGTGAGGAAAACGCCGTCCCGGGCGATGGTGGCTATCGCGTTGGCAAGGTGCATCGGCGTGGCAGTCAGCAGCCCCTGCCCCACCGCCATGAAACGCGCGTCGCCTGGCCGGAAACCGCGGTTCGAGCGAGCCCGTAGCCATTGCTCGGTCGGCACGGTCCCCGCTCGCTCGCTCGGCAGGCCCGTGCCAGGCTTATCAGCCAGGCCGAACAGGCTGAACCAGTCGCAAAGCCGCCGCGACCCGAGCCTCTGGCCGATAGTGTAGAAGAAAATATTGCAGCTGTGTTCCAGGGCCTCCGTGACGGCGAGCGGTCCGTGCCCGATGCCGAAACGCTTGTATATCCAGCAACGGAAGGAGTGGGGATTGTACATGTAGCCGCGACAATTGATGGTGGTGGCCGTGGTGATGACCCCCTCAGCCAGGGCTGCCACTGCCGCCATGGGCTTTGCCGTCGAGCCAGGCTGATACCGCTGGATGATCGCCCTGTGCATCAGCGGCAGACGCACTTCGTCCCTGACGAGGTCCGGGTACTGGCTGCGGTATTCGTTGAGATCGTAGGTCGGGACGGAGACCATCGCCAGAACCTCATTGGTCGGGGCCTGCGGCGTGCCGATGCCGAGCACCACGGCAGCGCCGGTGAAGCCCTTGGCCTCGAGCATGGCGGCGATTTTCTTCTGCAGGACGATATCGAGCGTCAAGTGTACGTCGCCGCCCTGGGCGGTCGGCTCTTCTTCGAGCGTCTCGCCACTGAGGCGAAACCGCCGGTATCCGCGATGGCCCCGCAGGTACGACTCGCACATCTTCTCGACGCCGACCTTGCCTATCGTATCGCCTGGCAGATAGTTCGTCCTCATCCGCTCCAGCCAGGGCGCATCCGCCTCCTTGAGGTTAAAGCGGTCTCTCTCGCCAGGCCAGACCCTTCCCGTATACCCGATGACATGGCACGCATCGGCCCCAAAAGGATACCACCGTCGATGGCTCGGCTCGATGGACAAGCCGACCAACTCATCGGC
The DNA here is from genome assembly GCA_964564285.1 of uncultured Planctomycetaceae bacterium. Taxonomy (GTDB): domain Bacteria; phylum Planctomycetota; class Phycisphaerae; order SM23-33; family SM23-33; genus JAUWQU01. The sequence continues at coordinate 13,942 of CAZMBZ010000070.1, forward strand.
ATCGGTCCGCAGGCGAATGGCGGTCATCTCATCCAGCCCGGTGATGACGGGGTGGCATTGCTCTTCCTCCGCAATGGTTATATCCTCCGCACGGTCGCGGTTGACAATCCGCCGCACGGCCTGGACTCGCTGAACCACGGCGCGGATGGACTCGTCAAGGTCCACGCCTGCCTCGGCGGCGACCTCCCTTGCCACCTGCCAGGTCCTGTCGGCGCGGCGATGGAACAGCACCGTCGCCACGTCCCGGTTTATCCTCTTCTCGCGAGCAATCTGACGTATCCGGGCCCTTTCCCAGGCGGGGTCCTCGGTCAGCAAACGGTAGTGCAGGCACAGGTTGAAGCACGGCTCGTCAATCGCCAGAATCCGCCCCTTGCGGTCGGTGATCTGCCCGCGCATCACCGGCAGGATCTTCACCTTGCGCATGGCCTCCTCGGCCTTGTGGCGATAGCCCTTGCCCTCGATGACCTGCAATTGAACCAGCTTGCCCGCAAGCAGCAGAAACACCGCCGCCAGCAAACCGAGGAATACCTTCATTCGATTCTTATACATTGTCGTTCAGCCCTGCCCA
>CAZMBZ010000070.1:14609-17951 GCA_964564285.1 uncultured Planctomycetaceae bacterium
ACCTACGGCTCTGCGGCAATTCTCTTTCGACGTGTCATCACCGCATCCGCCGCGTGGGTCTGACGGCCGAGACGAGGAATGACCGCTGGCACTTGCTCAGCGCGTAATGGGCCATAGGCATGAGCAAGGCAGTGTAACACGCCCCGGCCAGGGCCTGGAGCAGCGTTTGGCCGTAATCTGCGAAAGCCGCCGAACCCGACGCCAGTATCGCCTGGGCGGTCAACCACATCCCGTGGGCCAGGATGCAGAACGCCATCGCCAGCAGGGCTTGCGTCAGGGCTCGTTCGCGGAAGAACGCGTCCCGCACTCGCCACAGCAAACCGGCGACAAGGCTGTACGAGATCGACATCGGCCCGACGACTGTTATTGCTCCCATTGCTCCGCCGACAGTCAGGTCCACCGCAAAGCCCAGAATCCAGCCCGTGAGCATCGCGTCGGTGGCGCTGCGGGCATAGAACGCCACGAACACCACCACCAGGGCCGTCAGGTCCGGGCCCACCAAGCCAAGGCTCGCGGTGTCGATGAACAGCACCCGCCCGAGGGTGGTCTCCAGCAGCACCACAAAGTATGTCAGGATGAGAAGCGGTATCCATCTCATTTACGCGGGTTTCCTGGCGGCTAGTTCCGGGCCTCGAGCAGCATCGGGCTTACGATAAACACCTCTCGCACGTGGGCGACGTCAGCGTGCGGCTTGACGTACACCTTTACGCGATGCGAGTCCTTCTTGTCTCTCTCGACCTTCACGACCTTGCCGATGTGCATGTCCACCGGCAGGTTCTCGGCCTCTGCGCTGGCCATCAGCAAATCGCCCGGCTGGACCTTGTGGTATTCCTTCACGTCCAGTGCGATCACCAACCCGCTGCCGTCGCCGACCACTAGCACGTCGATCGGTTCGTTGTCCCATGGGTTCTCCGTAGTCAGGAGCGTCTGACTCGGCAGGTCGCCCTTGGTAACCGTGACCATTCGCTCCCTGCCCTTCGCGATGACCCGCAGGATCCGCCCGTTCAACTTGAAGTTGCGATCCGTTACGAGTTGCAGCCGGGCCGTGAACGCGCCGGAATCGATGATCCGCCCGACAAGCGACGAGAAACTCACCACCGCCAGCAGCGGCGGCAGGGACTTGGATCGTTGGGTCGTCAGGTCCAGCGTGGTAACCGGCATGCCCGGGGCGATGCCGCGCCGACGGCCCGGGCTCAGCACGCGGGTGCGGTCGTACGGCAGCGACCCGGCCCCCACGACCCTCGCAGGAATAAGCTCGCAGGCCATGTCGCGTGTCGCGCCGTACGTATTCTGGAAGTTCGTCAGCTCGACATTATGCCGCTCCAACTCCTCGCTCCGGGTCCGCCAATAGTCCCAGAGCCGCCGGAGTTGAACGTTCTCGGCCCGAAGCTTCTCGGCCTCCTCGGCCGTCAGGCGGGCTCCGGGCTCGCGACTGAGCTTCGCGCCGAACTTGGTTTTGGCGTACATCGGCGCATCACCCAACGGCGCCAGCACGAAAGCCATCGCGTGGCGAAGCGGACGGGCCGCCCCCAAACCCAAAAACGACATCACCAGCGAGCAAAACAACAGCAACACCAGCAGATGTCTCTTAGAAAACGCCGCATGAAGCCTCATTACACCATCCTGTTCCCAAGCGTAAGAACCCCATCATAACACCCACCGCCCAGCCGGGCAACAAACGCCCGAACGCAAACGCCCGGAACAAGCAACATAGGTCCCGCTGCTAACTAATGCCCGCCGCCGGGACGATGCACTCGGCGATGAATCGCTCGGCCGGGGCAGACATGTGCCCTCCCCAATAGCCCAGGCGTGCGAACCCCGACCGCCATCGCACCTGCTTGATCTTCTCACATTTCGGGCCACGATATCCCAGGGCGCCAATCGATGGCGTGAAGACACGGTCGGCCGTGCCGACGATGATCGTCCCCAAGCCGACGACCACGTCAAACGGAGCGGAATTGACCACAAAATGCCCACTCACGTGCATCGCGGCCGGGTTCAAGTCGCGCCACGGCGAGAACGCCGCCGCCAGCAGTGTGCAGGAATCCACGCGAACGTTATCCGGCAGCAGTTCCAGGGCGCGAGCGGCGATATAGCCTCCGCAGGAATAGCCTATCAGGTGAATGGGCAGTTCACTGTGTGATGTGCGTAATTCCGCGATGTGGTCGGCCAGTCGTTGCGCCTCGGTGGCCAGGAATGACTTGGCCGCGATAGTAGGCAGCACCAGCATAGCTCGCCACGTGGGATCCCAGCCCCAAAAGCGAAACTCGCCACGAAAGCCGCCTCGCCGCAGGCCTGCCTCAGTCTCGCATCGCCCCCACCGCACGCCCAGCCATCGAAGCGGCTCGACAAATATCACCACACCCCTGGCCGGCTCGCCGTCAGACGCCCGGCGGGCACGCAGAAACGCCATCAGCCGAGGCACCGCGAATATCGCCAGCGCAGCCGTCCCCACGGCCAGCACTACAATTTCGGAATACCCACAGGCCAACATGCCAAGAATATAGACCGCAGACCAAGCTATAGCCATCGTCGAGCAACTCACTTAATGATCCCCTAACCGTCACGATTGGCCCGTCTGGAGTCGCCGTTGTGTTTCGTCCCCTGAAGGTTCGTAATCACACCGAGTCCCGCTCGCGGACATCGCAGCCAATAGTCTGCTCCCGGCCTGTCGGCTTCCCGACAATCACAGCGTCATGCCGACATTTCGCTAGAGGCACATTCCCAATACCACCCGAAAGCAATACTCTGTCAATCGCCATCGGGGGGAATCCTCAGTTCCGCCAGCGGCGTGACGGACAATTCGACTGGGGTGGGTAACTCGCGAGCCTGGGGGCAGTAATCGTATGGGTAACGGAAGACGCGCTGGGCGTTGTCGGTTGTTATGTGTTCCCATACGATCTCCCCCCCGGCCGTCACCTCGAAGAGCCGCCGACACGCGGCCTCCAGGATCAGCGTATTGCCGTTGGCGAGCCGCTGGCAGTTCGAGGTGAAGGTGCTGTAAAACCGGTTACCATCCTCGTAGAACCAGACGACTTTCTCGGCGAGCGGATCGACCTCGATTACGAACGATCGCCCGGCGTGGGCGAGGTCCTTGTATGGCGATGAGCCGTTGTCGAACACCAGGATGTTGCCCGCTCCGGGCAAGGGCTTCTCGATCATCACCGATTCGTGCTGGCCGGACATGCCGCCCCGGAACTTGCCTGTGTACGACCAGGTCACCTTGCTGGTACGACGATCGACTATGAGTATCGTATCGAGCTGCCGCATGCTCATAAGCACATTGCCAGGCCGGAACCGCTCGTCGCCCTGGTCGAACCAGCGATTCTCGGGCAGCGACTG
>CAZMBZ010000071.1:0-17910 GCA_964564285.1 uncultured Planctomycetaceae bacterium
CGCGTCGTTCCTTGACCAGCCCGGACTGCCTTTCACCGACATCCTCAACGCCGTCAACATCGAGCAAATCTTCGCCGAACACAGCGCCCTGTTCGCCACCGATGCGATATACTCCACCCCGCTGGTGCTGTGGGCGTTCCTCGCACAGATCCTGGCCATGCGAAGGTCCTTGATGCGGAGTTCCTCGCGGAGCAGCTGGACCGCTTGGTTGAGCTGGTCGTTGGCGTCGGGCAGTCGGACGCGGGCATTGATGCTGTTGGCGGACCAGCCCCTAGCGCAGGTGATGGCGTAGTGAGCCAGGGAGATGACGTGCAGGACGGCTGATTTGACGTTCTTGGCCCATCATCCGGAAGGCACGGGAATGTCTGGCAATTGCGGGTAGGACAATGGTAGGCCCCCTTAGCCTCGTTACTGTCGATGAAGCAATAGCTTACCATGTGATCCTGTGCCGTCAAGACCCCCAAGTTCGTTCGGATTATGCGCGGGCCGAAAGTCGGTGGACCAACACACCGCGCAGCATCCTCGGACCCGCCAACCATCGGCATTCGGTTGCCAATCAACGCCGCTTCGGGCCCTCACCGGCCCGGCCAACACCGAACACTTCCCTCACGAGAGTCGCTGGACCAGGACAGCTGGCCCCGCTACACGCAAGCCATCTCTGCCGTTATCAGCATGCAATCGCCCGCATCTGTTCCGGCGTGAGGGAAACGTCCACGGCTCCGAGAGCGTCGGCCAGGTGATCCGGATCGCTTGTACCCAGAATGGGGTATACCGGGAACGGCTGATGCAGCAGCCATGCGATAGCAATCTGGTTTTGACTCACCCCAAGCTCCTTGGCCAATGCCTTGACCGCTTGCAGTCGTGAGTGTCCGCGGTCGGTACTGTATCTCTCCGGTGTCCGACCGTCCGTGGCAAAGAACCCGTTCGCGGTAGGGCCGTAAGGAACCACCGGAAGCTGCGAACGGGCGTGGCGTTCGATATCCGCCGTGCTCAGCGACAGCAGGACTCCGGGCTCCAACCGTTTGGCCCCTGGCGGGTCCTCATCTTCGGAAGCCAGGTTCCACTTCGGTTGACTGGCTGCGAAGCCCTGCCTGCCGTGCTCCCGAGCATAGGAGTTGGCCTCGTCAAGCCGCGCTGCCGTCCAGTTGCTGCCCCCGAAGTACCGGATGCGACCCCGGTCGACCTCGGCGTTCAGGATATCGATGATCTCTCCGACGGGAACTCGCGGATCGTCCCGGTGCAGCCAGTAGAGATCGATCGTGTCCACCTGCATTCGGGCGAGGCTATCGTCGATATCGGCCCCGATGCGGCCGGCCGACATGTACTGCGCGACGGTGCGATAGTTCGACATGGAGGGATGGGCGCCCTTGGTGGCCAGCACCACGCTGTCTCGGCAACTGCGGCGCTTGACGTAGCCGCCAAGAACGCGCTCACTGACGCCCGGGCCCGACGGAAGCCAACTGCAGTAGCAGTGTGCCGTGTCGAAGAAGTTGCCGCCCGCCTCGCGGAACATGTCGATGAGCCGATCACACGCAGCAGGATCCATGTCTCTGCCGAACTGCATCGTGCCATAGCAAAGCGTCGAGACCTGCAGGTCTGTCTTGGCCAGTGGTTGGGTCTTCATCACGGTTCTCTCTCCAGATTGGTAGGTCCGTTTCGAGGCGATCATAACGACACCCGAGACCACATCGAGTTCGGCGCGGGAACACGTGCCTTACGAAGCTTGCTGGCCCAGCACGCCCTGGTCATATTCGGCGCCATTCCGGATTGTCGCTGCCGTCCTACTACAGAAGTCTTATCAGCCGGACGCCCTGGAAGGGCATATCTATACTGGACCCTCTCACCTCTTCGCAATTGAGCATATCGAAACCATCGACGGGATCGCCTTCGTTCGACTGTAGCTGTACCTGGACCGGTTCGGGCGATACGTTTACCAGCAGCACGATCCGGTTTCCCTTCAGCGGCACCTGCCGGTGCATTACGCCGAAGGCTCCGGTGCCGCTCACGACGCTTACCCGCACCGGCAGCACGGCGGTTAGCGGCGACAGTATTTGCTCGAAATCACGGGACAATGCCGGTGCCGCCGCGTATCCCAGTACCGGAACATCCTTGAGAAAGGCAGCCGCCTCCCGGTTGTGCGGTATGCCGTGCTCGTCGTAGGCAGCCGCGCGCTCGCCAAATCGAACCAGTTGAACCCCCTCCCGTAAGGCGCGTTTCAGCACCCGCAGAGCCTGCCGGCAGATGTATTCAGCGTCCGGCACAACGATAACCCTGCAATCCCCGGGAATACCGTCGTTAACCAGCATCTTCTCCGTTACGAATCCGATCCGCAATCCGTGAAAGCAGGTTCCTTCATAGGCCCGGTGAAGTGCATCAATGTGGACCTGGTCCTGAATATACGAGGGTTTCGAGACCAGGAGGCGGACCGGCCGGTCCGGACAAGTGGCCAACGCTTCCACCTCTTCGGCGAATGCGTTCAAATCCGATAGTGTATGGAAATACTCAGCGGCGATTACCGGCTGGGTCGATATGCTGCCGTACAGCCACATGGCGAAGTAATCGAGGGGAAACGGGTACGGCCCATACCTGCGATGCCAGTACCAGGTGACGTTACTGATAAGCCCGTGGAGGTGGGCCATCCACAAAGCCGCGCGGGGATGACTCCGGGGTATATCCGGAATCCGGATAGCGTTGATGGAGAAGGCGTGGTACTCGAGATCAATAACCGGCCTGGACGGCGGCAGCGAAGTCAGGTAGTCATAGAGGAACGACTGACCCAGCCAGTGAAAACCGTACAGAGATCCGTCGTAGTTCAGACCCGTCGTGCTTACACGGCTCTTGCCGCCGGCGGCCATTCGCGGTTCAGTAACGGGCAGGGGCCGTGTGTCAACGCCCTGCATAGACGACGATGGCGTCAGGAGTTCACGGTCTATGCCCTCGGTAACCGCCGCGGGCCGGGGACCGAGACTCGAATTGTCCTGTCCCTTCAGGTGGATCACTGCGTCGGGAATGTACTTCCGAATCTCTGCGTGAACGAAATCGAAAAACGCGGCCACTCTCACGTTGTGAAAGGTCACACGGTCGTACCACTCTCCGGCGGAATACCGCTCCCGGGGCTGTTCAACGGGCAGGGGGATATCTTGGAACTTGGCGTATTCCGTCTTCCACACGCCATTCAACTGCTCTACATTGGTATATTGCCCGGCCAGCCAGTCGTGATACTTGCGCAGTGAGTGCGGCCCCCACATGTCTGGAGAAAAGAACGGCTCGTTGGCCATATCCCACGACAGGACAGAAGTCGATCCCCGCAGAGCGGGGATCAGGTGCGACAAGACCCTGACAATCATCTCCCTTGCACCGGGATGGTCGATATCAAAACCAATCGAGTTGCCGTGGTACCCGGTAATACCCGGCCAGAGCGGTTCCAGTATTTCAGAGTTGCCCGGCCATGCGAGCATAACATCGACCTTGAATCCCATCCTTTCTAGAGCTTGTATCTTCTCGACATGATTGCGTATGCCGGCCGCATCGACGGTGCCGTCGGGAAGAATAAGGCCTGATACCGGGATCCCGCCGGCGCTGATTATTCCGACGCCCAGCCGTTTCATATCGAGGAGGAATGACCGGGTAAGCGCCTCATCCTTCTCAGCCCATGCCGGATATCTCTTTGTGTCGACAAAACTCCACTCCAGCATGTTGAATCCGCCGGAGAACACGGGCCGTTCACCGATACGAAAATAGCCGTTTTCAAAGACCATCCGGCTCCATTCGATATCTGGCCCAACCGGTATATCAATTCTCGAGTCCAGGCGAGATAGCGCGTGGCCGAGTATCTCCATGCAGCCGGTCAGTTCGTAATTGATGTGAAAGTGATATCGTCTCTCCCGTTCCGCGTCATCGATTGCGTCCAGCAATTCGATCGCCGGGCCGTGCCCATTATCGGCGAAGGCTTCGTTCCCGACCAGCGCGTCTTTCATGAGATCCGGATGATCCAGTTCCCATTGGACATAGTCCGCAAAGAACTTCGCAATCTGCACGTCGATATTGCCCGCCTTTGCGTGATACCCGTCGTACTTCACCAGGACAGCCGCGACACTTTCGATTTTGCTCCGCAGTTCAGCGAGGCGATTGAGATAGATGTGTTTTTCGTTTGCCGTCATGTTTACTTCCCGTATCCTGGTCCAGCGAGTTTCGGCCCGCACACGTCTCGAACAGATCAGGTTGACTTGACTGCACTGTCGGGGGCACGGTATGTTTCCTACTTTCCGGCCGCCTCCAGCGTTGCGGGGGAAAGCTTGGCTTCCTCCATCCAGAGGTCGACATGGCCATTGGGTGGTACGGGCTTGCCGCGATAGTCGGGATGCGGCCCGAAGTAGGTGGCCTTGTTGTTGAAGTGGGTGTAGCGCAGGAAGTTGATGACCGCAATGGTCACCTTGCCGACCTTGAACTCGGGCAGGATATTCTCGTAGATGTAGGCGCCGCGGATGCCGGTATGACGGAAGAACCCACCGTTGGCCTGGGTGAGCAGCTTACCGTTGACGTAGATAGCGAAGCCCTCACCGGATCGGTCGCAACCGGCACCGCCAAGGATCAGGCGGTAGGCATGCCCGTCCTTGACCGGGGGAACGTCGAAGGTCTGCCGCATCAACAGGACTTCCTTCGCCCAGAAGGTAGCCGGGGTCTTGCTGCAACCGCAGTGAGATCCGTTGCAACTGGGGCGTCGTGCTTCCAGCTTATCGCCCATTCGACCAAAGGGCGCTTTGCCCTGCTTCCATCCCGCTGCGGCCGGGTCGAAGTCGGTGGCATACCAGTTGTCCATCCCCTCCGGGAAGGTGATCTTACGGAAGCGGTTGCTCTTCTCCAGGTCCTGCTTCTCCCGTGGATCGAAGCTGTAGTAGGACCATGTGGCGTTTCGCATCGCCTGGGCAAAGGGCTTCCAACTGTAATCGGTGATGCCAGCGATATCGTAATACTCCATCAACGTATCAAGCGAGTTCCGAATATCGAGAGGCATCTTCGAGGGCTTCGTGCCCAACACAATCCCCTTGAGTGGGTCGCGGCTGTTCGGTCCGAAGGCGGCCCCGAGAAAACTGGGAACCATCTCCTCAAGCACGATGGGCTTGAGGGCCTGGCCCATCTCCCGGTAGTACTCGGGGCTGTAATGCGGGCCTCTCTTGTTGAACTGACCGGTCACGGCATCGGAATAGACCAGTTCCACGTTCGGATCCCGAGCCGGTTGCGGGGAAAGTTCCAGTTTCTCTGCCTTGCCGCCGAGGAGTCGCACCATGGCCCGCCCGAGGGCGTCACCGGTGAGCACATAGGTCTCCGCGTTGTGGTTATAGTGATAGCCGGTGCCTGTGGGAGAGTCTCCCCGGGAGCGCCAGAACGCGCGGGTGTCTACGCTGGCCACCGTGCCGGCAAACTCTGGATGCTGCTTGGGGGCGCCCACAGCCATCTGCGCTTCCCAGGTCATGAAATGGCCGGGATCCATGTGCATGCCGCCAAAACCAACCGTGGCAATCACAACCCGCAACTTGGGTACATTGAATTCCTTACGCAGGTCCTGGATCAGATTGACAAGGTGTTTCTCATATATCTCCTTGGGGACGTTTTTGTCCTTGTGGCCCTGGAACCAGACAAAGCCGACGATCTCGTAGCCCTGCCCGTTGTAGTCGGGGACGATTCTGTCGATGTTCTTGAGGGTGCTGCGAACGCCCTTCACCATGGCGTCATACTCGTAGCCGCAGTACTTGTTGGCCTTCTCTTCTTCGGTCTTGCCGCTGGAGGGCGGGCGGAAATCAAAGCTCAGCGCGCGGTTGCCCATCGAGGACTCGATCAACAGCACCGGCTCATCGTGATAGGTTCCCATCACATAGCCGAAGGGCACTTCCGGGCCGATGAACTTACCGTTGGACGTCGTGCTCAGCGGGCCGCCGCTGCCGCCTTCGGCCGTGGAACAGCGCGTCTCCCAATAGGTCACATCATTGCGAACGGTCCATTTGCCGTCTTCATCGACGAACCAGGGGTACTTGCCCTCCTTGGTAAGCGTGGTAAGATCGCCCTTGCCTTTGAGATCGACCAACTTCATCCAGAAGGCGGCCGAACCGCCCTTCATGTAGGTGATGGTCACGGGGTAGCGTTTGCCCTGCTCGAGCGTTACCTTGGCCACGGTCGCATCTTTGCCGGGATCCTTGCGGAAGACCTCTTTGCCATCGAGATCGACGACGGCGTGGGTGCTATCCTCAAACCCCACATGGACCTCGTATGCCCCCGTCATGGGGACATCGATAAAGGCTTTGGCCACGACGGTGTTCGGACCATCGATCGCCGGCAACTGGGCCTTCACTGTCCCCAGACGAACCGTGGTTTCCTTGACTGGCTTCATTGCCGCGTAATACGCATCGGGAGAGTACGCGCCGTTGTAGATCAAGACCTTCGCGCCGGCGGGGGCATTCTTGTCGGCAGACTGATACGCGCCATGCCGCAGAAGCGCAGACGGCCCCACGGGCATGCGGCCCGGCTTGATCCCGGGGTCTGCCGAAAGAAAGATGCTTGGGTAAACCGGACGGGAATCACCAAGGTAACCGAAGCCGACCATGTTGGACTGCCCGGCAAGGATGTAGACCTTCACCGGCTTGTCCTTGGCTGGAGGGGTCTTGCCAGGCCTTGGCAAAACAGCCGGCACATCGGCTGCGCTGGCCGACAGCCCAAGGGACGAGATGCAAAGCATCAGTAACAGAGTGGTCGTGAGTGCCTTCATGTGAGTTCCTCGATGCATTGCCTGTCAATCAAGCAGTTCTGATGTGGGCCAAACGCCCACACGGAGGCGGTCCAGAATGTCGTTCCCGGAGCAATCGCCACCGTGAGCCAATGCGACCCGCCGCTCGTAGTGCTTGAGTAGCCCTCCGAGCCAGCGGCGGCAAGCCACATGTTGCGGTCTAAACTCGTCGGAGTCAATGGGCGGATCGCATCTGCTCCTTGGCGTCGGTTGCCCAGGCAGAACTGGGCAACTCTTGGCTTCACGCACATGCATGCTGAGGCAGGACTTCGGGGACGGCTGAGTTTTGGGACCATACGGGCACCGGCGACTTCGACAAGACGTGCGACGGTACAGACATTTGCATGCCGGTCCATTGGTGCGAGGAGCCCACGCTCCTTGCTTACAGCATGGACGGGTATGACAGCAAAACCTGGCAAGTGCCCGAAGACTGGCAAGTGTCACGCAAACGGGTCTTGAGCCGGCCGGCGAAGTGCCGGTGGTAGACGGCGTCGTCACGCTTAGTGTGGGTGCCAATGCAGCAACAAAGGTAACCCAGAAGCCCGCGTCCTTCAGATAGAACGCCAATCAAGAATCGTCAGCGAGTGCGGCGGCAATGATGCCACGCCGTCTCGAAAACTCAGCTTGACGGGACAGGGGGCGATCCGTGTCGGGATGCGCGGTATCATTCTAGGCGTCGAGCGCGTTGCCGGTGAGCCGCGTGGCGGCAGATACTGCTTCGGCAAGATCCCGATGCAGACCTTTGAGGATTCGATTTGAGTTCTCTGGAAATGTCACCGGCATATTCACCGGCCCCGGCTTTCTGGACGATTCCGTGGATGTTGGCATATAGAGTATTGCTGAGGGAGACAGACAAATGATGAAGAAGCAAACCGTGTGTGTGGCAATTTCACTGGCGGCCATGGTTGCCGGGGCAGCGCGTGGGTGGGCGGCCGAAAAGGAATCGGTGCGGGCAATCCCCACCGTGGTTCGCTATGGCGATTTTGGCGCCCGGGGCGATGGCAAGACGGACGACATCGAGGCCATCGCCAAAGCCCACGCGTTCGCCAACAAGCATGGGCTTCCCGTCAAGGCGGACGGTGATGTGACGTACTTCATCGGCGGCAAGGACAAGACGGTTGTCATACAGACGAACACGGACTTTGGCTCGGCCAAGTTCATCATTGATGACACCTCCGTCGAGAACCGCAAGGCGAACGTCTTCGAGGTCCGCTTGGCGCTGCAGCCGATCAAGCCAAAAGGAATCTCGTCGCTGAAGCGGAATCAGCGAAGGATCAGCCTGGCCCTGCCGCACAGTTGCGTGGTCGTCGTCAACAACTCCCACGTCAAACGCTACATCCGTAGAGGCGCCAACCAGAACAGCGGGGCCTCGCAGACCGACGTCTTCGTTGTTGACAGGGATGGCGACGTCGATGCGAACACCCCTATCATCTGGGACTTCGATCAGATCACGTCGATCATCGCGTATCCCATGGATGAGACACCGTTGACTGTTACCGGTGGGCGTTTCACCACAATCGCCAACGCCGCGGAGTCGAAGTACACCTATTACTCACGAGGGATCGCGATCCGACGCTCCAATGTTGTCGTCGACGGGCTGGAACACCGCATCACCGGCGAGGGAGATCACGGCGCGCCCTACGGCGGGTTCATCAACATCAGCCGCTGCGCCAACGTGACGGTCCGCAACACAGTCCTGACCGGCCACAAGACCTACCGCACGATCGGCTCGGCGGGTCGGCCCGTGTCGATGGGCAGTTACGACATCCTGCTAGGCCGCGCCATGAACGTCGCGTTCGTGAACTGCCGTCAGACCAACAGCATCAACGACAGCAAGTACTGGGGGATCATGGGCTCGAACTACTGCAAGAACCTTCACCTTGATCGGTGCACCTTCTCCCGGTTCGACGCCCACCAGGGCGTGGCCAACGCGACGATCCGCAACTCTACCCTCGGCTACATGGGCATCAACGCGATCGGCTCGGGCAGGTTCCTCGTGGAGAATACCACCGTCTGCGGCTGGCGGCTTATCAACCTGCGATCGGACTACGGCAGCACGTGGCGGGGCGAGTTCATCATCCGCAATTGCGTGTTCAAGCCCGCGGCGGGCAAGCGGGCCAGGGCCTGCCTGATCGGCGGGTCCAACGACGGGCAGCACGACTTCGGGTACACCTGCCACATGCCGACGCGGATCACGATCGAGAAGCTTCGCATCGATGACGTCAGCCCCCCAAGCGATTACCGCGGGCCAACCATCTTCGCGAACTTCAACCGGCGCTACACCGACAACTCCTACGTTGAGAAGTACCCGTATGTCAAAACTCGGGAAGTCGTCCTGAAGGATGTGAAGAGCGCCAGCGGCAAGCCCTTGAGGGTCAGTGATAATCCGTTCATGTTCAGGGATGTCGTCGTGAAATCCCGCGACGACGAGTGACCGTGCGGCCGCTCGGCTCGCCGCGTGGAGCAGGCGCAGCCATCGTTTCGGGCCAATCGAACATGTGCGGGTCGGGACGCGTGCATGCGGACGGGTGCGGTCAGTGTTCTGCAGAGCTGATGAGGGTCAAGCCACAGGACAGCGATGGGCTGAGATGTCGTCTCAAGATGTGGTGATGTGGGCCAAACGCCGTGGCGGCGATGGCCCAAGATGTCGTTCAGGGAGCAATCGTCGCCCAGGGCCTACGCGGCGAGCCAACGGCGGCAGGCCACATGTTTGCCCTGCGGGCCTGCCACATCGACTCACCGGTCGGGAGCACTGGCCACGTTGAAGACCGCTGGAGATTCTCGGAACGTTCCTATAGTCTGAAGCACGCCCCCTCGTATGGTCCCAATATTCGGCCGCAGCCCAAGGCTTGCGCCAGCAAGCAGTTTCGCGGAGCCCGGAGATATCCAGTTCGGCCTGTCCCCATTCTAGCCGGGACGGTAGAATGCCGGTCGTGTCCTTAACACATGGCAATTCATCGTCGTGGCCTTGGTCGAGCGGCTGAATCAACAACAGGACATCGTCGCCCATAGACAGAACAGGGGGCACCGGACGGAACTTTTAGGGTCTAACGCATCGGCGGAAGCTCTTGCCCGAGGCAGATTTTCGGAACGTTCCGAAAGTCTCGAACGGTGGCTCAGAACCGTACCTTTTAGCCTTACCGCTCATGCTGGCGATTCCGAATAGCGTCTTCAACAGTCCTGGGTCAGATGAGTTCTATCGATTACCCGCGTCGAGTTGCTTGGCGACCTTCATCGCTTCCTGGACCTCTTCGAGCAGGTAGATATCAGTCGTGTCGCTGCTGACATGACCGAGGATGAGCTTGGCGGCGTCCGGTGCCCACATTGTTCGAGAGGCCTCGCGCAGAAGGTCGTTCAGCGGCTCGGGATTCTCTCCCACGTTGGCCTTTGTTATGTGTAGCCCAGAAGAAGGCGGTGGAAAAACAGCTCGAATAAGCCCAAAGCAGTTGACTCCCGCGTCGACTGCGAGGATAATGACGTTCTGTTGGTCTTGCTAGTGATCGTTTTGCAGGTAAAAACGTATCAAAAAATCAGCGAAAACGGTATCAAATGGCCCAAAATGGTATCAAAAAGCCGGGTTTTTTCCGCAGGATAAAATTGACATAAGATGCTTTGATAGCATTAGTTGCGCCCCTAGCTCAATTGGATAGAGCACCGGTCTACGGAACCGGAGGTTAGAGGTTCGAATCTTCTGGGGCGTAGTGCAGCACAAGTTCACAGTCCGTTCAAAAATGGATCCCGTCGCGAGAGTGAGCCGGGATTTCGAGCATTAAGGAAGAAAACGCAGGCAATGCCTTAGCATTACCGAGGCCTTTTTATACTGATGCAGACGCGCAGGAATCCAGGCCGCTCGCAGCAGAGATAGCTTTCTAAACGGGCTGTTAAGCGTATGGCAATTCATTTCTGGGTGGTGTAGTTTCCTGCGGAAGGCAAAGAACGCGATCTCCATGTAATCATGGGCTGCCAAGAGGCGGTAGGGTGCTGCCGAGCCAGCCTTGCTCTGGTACACGCTCATATGCTCCCGGAAGTCATAGCGTGTGCGTAGGCTTCCTGAATCCAGTCGTGGCCTTCTCCGCGTATGTCGGCCAATTGGGTTCGTCAACTGTCATGGCTCTCATCCCCAAGAAGATGTCACAGATTGGAGCTCATTCTCGACGGCCCGCTCTGCTGGGTCAACCCATTTGCCATAGAGCCACAAGGGCTAAACATAACGCGGCACGGTTGCAGCAGAAGCGTCGGAATGCATCGCCATTGCAGTGCGTCGCGGCATTAGTTGGCAGGGGGATTGACGGTAGGTCACTACGTCGCGGCACTGGCCGTAAGTATTGGATGGGGAGTGGCTTGTGACGTAAACCAAAGGGCTGCATGTGGTTGCCTGTGGCCCTTGGTCGAAAGCGAGCGACGAGATGTCGTTTCGCGGCGCCCTTTGGGCACGAACTCACGACGCGTTCTGGCCTTCGGCGAACCCACCGTGAGCTTGCATGGCCACAACAGTGAGCGAATGCGAGCTATCGCGGGAGTGAACAGAATACTCCACAGTATTAGCGTTTACAGGATCAAATTGGATGGTATATTCTGCGGAAAGAACGGTACCTCTCCGAAACATCATGGTTAAAACTGGTGATGAGTGGTAGTATCTAACCAAAGTAATCCTACGTGGAGTGCCATGATTGGATAGGAAGTCCCCACCCTCTCCGAGAGCCATTAACATGGCTGACAGTAGCTCAGGGGTTCTGTCGGTGTTCGCTTTTGGACATAGGCCGCAAGGAATTCCTTGGCCCCGAAGGCTTCCGTGGTTCCTGTTGACTTTCGCGATCTTCTTACTTCCAAGCGCCTTGACGTTACCGGTCATGGCCGACGAAATCGCCGTGAAGGCGATCGGCGGGGTACCGGTGATCAGGTGCAAGATTCACTACGGCGACAAGTATATTGAAGCTCATATCCTCTTTGATCTGGGCCAGTCCATACCCTTGGTGATCCATGAGAAGTCCATCGGCGGTCTGGAACTGGCTCCCCAGGTAGCAGCGGGCAAACAGGTCGACATAGAGTTTGCTTCCAACGTTCGGTGGAAGGGGATCCCAATGCAGGTCAAGGGCGTTGGGTTGCTGGAGAGCCTGACTGCCAAATACGCCAAGGAGTTGAAGGAGGTCCCGGTCGTCGCCATTGTCGGGCTTTCGGCCATTAAGAGCAGCGTGGTGGAGTTGGACTTCCGTAAGGGGAAGTTGCGGACGCTCGGCATGGCGTCAGAAGAAGCCAGCGAGCAGGAGTTCGACTACGAAGGCAAATCCTACGGCATCGTACTGAAGGGGACCGGTCCTGCCGGGGTCCCCGTCAAGGCCCTGATGTTCACGCGGGGTGAAGACTCCATTCTCGATAAATCTTTACTCCAGGCCGCCCGCCAGGAGGGCGAAAAGCCGAACTTTCTGGAAATCAATAAAATCAAATTTGGCGACAGTACGCCTTTCCGTTTCCGTTCATTGGATGGATTAGTACCCGATGCCATCAATGCGGTCATCGGCGCAGGCGCATTGCGGAAATACACCGTAACGATCTGGCCCAAACGCAAAAAGATCGCCTTTCTTCCGCAAGCGGCGGTGCCTTTTCCTCAGGCCGAGCAGGATTACTTCCTTGCCCTGGCCGACGGGAAGCCCGAAGGCGTAGTCAAGTTCATCAGCAAGAATCCCCGCCCCCGTTTGCTGGACGAAGCCTGCCTGATGCTTTGGCAGATGCGGATGAAAGACTCATCCAGCACAACCGAGATGCTCAGAGCGGCGCTGAAAATAATCGGCGACAACTATGACTCCAAACACTGTAGCGAGATCCTTTCCAGGATCGCCGATGGGCTGGAAGACGCTCAGCGCCCGGACAAGGAAAAGCTGGGGATGTTCGCGCTGGACTTGGCGATGGCGCAGTCCAAGGTGGCCCTGGACCACACCGCTGTTCACGGCGTGCATGTTCGCCTCGGCAAGAGGGCCTTCGGCCGGGGTGACCTCAAGCAAGCGCGACGGCACTTGCTGAGCGCCGCGTTCGGCATGCCCAAGAATGGCGAATGCAATTTCTGGCTGGGCGAAGTCTACAAGAAAATGGGCAAGCCTCGCCGCGCCTGGTCCCGCTATTTCCAGGCCATCCTCGACAATCGTGTGCCCGACTTGATCCGGGCGAATTGCTTGGTGCGACTGGACGAATTGAACCGCGATCCCGAGTTCCGCGGAACCTTCAATATGGTGGTGGCTGAACAATACATGGCCGGGCGCCTCGAAGATGCGGAGTTCCACGCGGTCTCCCGTTACCAACTGGAGAAGAAGAAGTTCCCCGGGCATGTGAAGCTGGTCGAGTTTTTCACCAACGCAAACGATCCGGCAACCGGTGGCATGCAGTTGGCCTTCCAGGCCTTGGATGAGTTCTTCGAAGGCGATGTCGCCCTGATCTCCTATCACCTGAACGATCCGATGCACAGTGAGACCGCCAGGAATCGCCTCGAAAGCTACAAGGCGAAACGGGCGCCGCTGGCTGTTTTCGATGGCAAGCCGGTCCTGTACCGGAATGTTTCCCAAGCCGAGAAACTGCCGGCCAACGCGGCGGAGAATGCCGCGGCGTTTCGCAAGGCATGCCTCGGCAAAGAAATTGTTCCGCCCCCCAAGTGGATTTTGGACACCAGGATGACCCAGAACGGCACGAAGGTGTCCGGGGCCGTCACCGTGGTTGGGAAAGGGCAAGCCGACAAGCTGCGCCTTCACGCCATTGTCTGCGAACGGTCGGTGATGGCGTTGGAGGCAAACGGCGTTTTCTTCCACCACTTCGTCGCACGCAAAGCCCTGACGCCCCCAGATGGGCTTGATCTAAAAAGCACATTGGAGCAACCTTTTGAGTTTGCCATCGACGCAGAGAAGATGCGTGAAGATCTGATCAGGATGTTGGACAGCGGCAAACTTGGGAGCGGCCGGAGCAAGCCAACCTTTGTGGACGCCAACAAACTGATGGTAGTGGCGTTCGTACAAAACGCTGAGAACCACCGTGTCCTGGCCGCGAAATCATTCAGTCTTCCGCAGGAAGATGAGGTGCCGTAATGCAGGGGAATCCTAAACATACTCTCGAGCGAATGGAGGCCATGCTGCGTTGCTGTCGTCGACGTATCAGGATGGCTGAAGTGTCCGTTCGTTTGCTTGGGGGGCTGCGTTTCTACTTGAACTGCTTGCTCGGCATCGCTGGACTTTTCCTTGTTCTCCGCGTCCTGGCTTACGTGATCGATATTCCGATCGCTATCACCTGGGGGCATGTGATCGGCGTCTCCGTGATCTTCGGCGCTGTTGTTCTCGGGCGCGCGCTGGCGCTGGGTATATGGGGAAATCCCGTCCATTTGGTCGGCGCCGCCGAACGCCTGGACCTGGCCCAGTCGACGCACAACCGCATCGCCACCGCGATTACGTTGCTGCAATCAGGCAACGATTCACTCTTCGCCCAGGCCGCCGTTTGCGATGGTTTCGAGCACCTCGATAAACTTCAGTCCGAACAGCCGCACGTTGAACCTTTGGCTATCTCCTGGCGGCGAATGGGAACCTGTCTGGCTATCAGTTTGGCGTTGGTTCTGGCCGGTCAGTTCCTGCTGGTCAACCCCCAATCGCCTCGGGGCGATAACCTGGACATACCCGGTTCCAACCAGTTGGCGAAACTTGATTCCGATCCACTATCAGTTACCCCGGACATCAAGATCACGCCGAAGCAACACCCCGTACGTCCCGGCGGTCGTCAACCGACCGGCGTGAACCCGCCCCGCGATGACGACCCTGGTGACAATGACACAGGGAAACGCGCCGATCCCGGCAAGGACTCGCGTTCTGAGGGTCCGGCCGGCCAGCACGCATCCGGCAAGTCGCGCAGCAGTCAGTCCTCGTCCAGCAGCCGCAGCGCCGCCACTGGCGCTGGGGTGAAGTCGCAGCCCGGGAAGACCGAGCCGGGGCCGACCAAGAAGCGTCGCCGCAGCAAAAAGCAGACCAACGGTCAGCCCAAAATCGAGCAGAAGAACAAAAACGGTGGCTCAATCAACGCCCGCGGTTCATCCGGCACCGGATCGATGCGCACCGCCCAGAACGAGTGGAATAGTGAGGTGAAAGCCAAATCCAGTGACAGCGACGATTCCGAGCAAGAGGAAGAGCCGGACGATGATATGGATCGGGACAAGCAGCGACTGGGCGTGCAGCCCGCATTGAAGAATCGCACTTCCCGCGTCAGCCGCGAACTGTCACTGGGCATGGGTACCGAGCTCAGCAAGGACATGATGAAAGGCCGGGGCGGACCTAACGCACAGAAGAAAGCACGCGGTACAGCCACCATGATCATGGGTGTGCCCGTTCCCGGTTTTGTCAAGGGTCGCATGCTGCCCGGCCCGACCAAGAGCACTCAGGAAGAAGTGGAGCCATCCCCCCGCGAAGGGGCCTATGCAGTTGCATCGCAATTGCAGCAGGCTCGCCCCGAGGAGGCGCCACAGGAACGCTATCGTCCTTCCGCCGCCATGGGTGTCCGGGCGCGGGACTATCTCGTCAAGTATCACGCTGAACATGAAAGCAAACGAAACGGAGTTGCGACCAATGACTGAAGCCGTTCATGATGTCCCCGCCGATGCCAACGAGCAGGCCGAGCGTTTTCGCGAAGTCTTCAAGAAACTGAAGACCGAGGTCCACAAGGCCTTTGTCGGCCAGGATGAGGTCGTCGAGAACGTCCTCAGCGTCCTGCTGTCAGACGGTCACCTGCTGCTCGAAGGCGTGCCCGGTCTGGGTAAGACCCTGTTGGCTCATACCCTGGCCCAGTCCTTGCACTTGGACTTTTCCCGAATACAGTTCACCCCCGACCTGATGCCGGCCGACATCGTGGGCACGATGGTGTTGCACGAAAAGGACGGCGGCGGGCATGAGCTGCGATTCCAGGAAGGTCCGGTGATCTCCAACTTTGTCCTCGCCGATGAGATCAATCGCGCCACGCCAAAAACCCAGTCGGCCATGCTGGAAGCCATGCAGGAACGCCAGGTGTCCGTCGCCCGGCGGACCATTCTCTTGCCTGAGCCCTTCATCGTCATCGCCACCCAGAACCCCGTAGAACAGGACGGCACTTACCCGTTGCCCGAAGCTCAACTCGACCGTTTCATGGTCAAGCTGTTGGTGGACTATCCCGCCGAAGACGAATACCTGGGCATTCTGAACCGCACCACGGGCACCAGCAAGAGCGCCATTCAGCCGGTCTCCAGTGGTCCGGAAATCATGGAGATGCGCGCGATCGTCCGTTCCATCCCGGTCAGCGAACAGGTGCAGCGTTACGCCGTGCGCCTGGCGATGGCGACCCAGCCCGGCTCTTCCTATGCTACCGATACCGTCAATCGTTTCGTCGCGCTGGGCTCCAGTCCCCGAGGTGTTCAGAGTATGATCCTCCTGGGCAAGGTCCGGGCGCTCATCGGTGGCCGATTCGCGGTTTCCTGCCAGGATATCCGAGACGTGGTCGTCCCCGTGCTGCGACACCGTGTCATGCTCAGCTTCGAAGGCTTCTCCGAACGAATTGACGTCGATGAACTGATCGGTGAAATCGCCGGGTCGCTGAAGGAGTTGTCAGACTGATGGCTGAGTTGTTCCCAACGGAATTCGTTGCTGCCGTTTCCCGGATGCGGCTCATCGCGAGCCAAGTGCCTCGCGGGGGGCGCCATGCCGAGCATGGATCCGTGCAGCTTGGCGCGGGCATGGAATTTCGCGACTTTCGGTCCTACATGCCCGGCGACGATATCCGGCGCATCGATTGGAACCTCTATGGCCGCAGCGGCAGGCTCTTCCTCCGTCTGTTCGAGGAAGAGCGAGATCTGCCAGTCTACATCCTGCTCGACTGTAGCGACTCAATGTTTTTCGAGGAACCGCCGCGGGCCAACGCTGCCAAACAGGCCGCCGCGGTTCTCATTGGCGCCGCGCTCAGCCAACACGACCGGCCGGCGCTGTACCCGTTCGGAGAAGCGCTGAACCAAGGCTTCCCGGCAATTCCACACGCCGGCGCTTTGTCCGCGACGTTGGAGCGCCTGGCTGCGATCGGTCCTGCCGGGCCTACCAACTTGCGCGCCGCGATGCACCGCCTCAACGCCCTGCGCTTGCGCAAGGGTGTGGTCGCCGTTATTTCGGACTTCTTCGATCCGGCCGGTATCGACGCCCTCGTCGAATCTCTGCACGGCATGCCGCACAAATTATTGTTGGTCCAACTGTGCCGTGACAGCGATGCCAAGCCGCAAATGGACGGAGAGTTGTCGCTGGTAGACTGCGAGACAGGTCGTGACCTGCGTGTCACCGTCACGAACAAAGCTCTCGAAGTTTATCAGCGGACCTATGCGGACTTTCAGGATAAGTTGCTGGAGTTTGCCAGCAAACGCCGCGCCGGATATATCACCCTCAATGCCGATGGCAATGTGCTCGATCAGTTCATGAACATGTTTGCTGGCGGCGTGATAACCACCCGAGGATAGCGTCTTGCAGTTCACCGCGATGTCAATCTGGCTCTTTACGGGACTTGCCGTCCTTACCGCTGGTGTGCTGGCGGGGTTGCAGTATCTGCGCATCCGCCCCCGTAAGCTCCGGGTCATCACCACGCTGTTCTGGC
The DNA here is from genome assembly GCA_964564285.1 of uncultured Planctomycetaceae bacterium. GTDB lineage: Bacteria > Planctomycetota > Phycisphaerae > SM23-33 > SM23-33 > JAUWQU01. The sequence goes on from CAZMBZ010000071.1 coordinate 17,399, forward strand.
AACAGGCGGCCGAGCAGGCCCATGCACGCACCCTGTTCGAACGATTCCGACATCCGCGCACCTATCTGCTGCTGCTTGCCGTCGGCCTGCTTCTGTTGCTTGCCCTGGCCCAACCCGCTTTCAATGCCGCCCACCAGCCCCATCGTGTGATTGTGCTGGAAGCCGGATTGGCCATGACAGCCGGAGATGACCGCTTCGACAACGCCCTTGAACTGGTTCGCGCCCAGGCGACGTCACTGGATGATGATCACATCGCAGTTATCGCCGCCGACCCGCAGCCCCGCCTGATCAAGCATTTTGACGAAGGCCTGGTGTCGCTGGAAAATCGGCTCGCAGCCGTGAGAGCGGCAGACACTCCTGTGATTCGGAAAGACACTCTGCAGGTGGCCAGGTCGTTGCTCGCTGGCCGGGAAAAAGGTGAGATTGTGCTGGTTTCAGCCCAGCCGGTGACAACCGATGACGACCGGGTCCGCGTTTTGCCCGCCGGAAAAGTATTCAGCAACGCTTTCATC
>CAZMBZ010000072.1:0-17900 GCA_964564285.1 uncultured Planctomycetaceae bacterium
CGACTTTCTTCAGCGCATCACCGCCGCGCCGCTGATCTTCGACGGGGCGATGGGGACGATGATCTACCAGCGCGGTGTGTTCATCAACGCCTGCTACGATGAACTATGCCTCACCAGGCCGGAGCTTATCCTGACGATTCACCAGGAATACGTCGAGGCAGGCGCAGACGTGATCGAGTCCAACACCTTCGGCGCGAACCGCATGAAACTTGCCGCCTTCGGCCTGGCCGACAAGGTCGAGGCAATCAACCGCGCCGGCCTGCGCCTCGCCAGACAGGCCGCCGGCGACGAGGTGTACCTGGCCGCGTCCGTGGGGCCTTGCCTCGACGCCGATAAACCCTACGAGTCGAACCAGGCGGGCGAAATCGCCCAGGCCTTCCGGCAGCAGCTTGCCGTTATCGCCGACGAGGGCGCCGACCTTGTCGTCCTGGAAACCTTCGACAAACTCGCCGAACTTCAGATCGCCGCCAACCAGGCCACCCAACTCGGACTGACCGTTGTCGCGTCCTTCGCCGTCCAAGCCGAGCAAGGAAGGATGATGGGCCTCGAGCCCGAAACGTTCGCCGCCCAGCAGCTACAGGACGACGATAACGTCCACGTGATCGGCATGAACTGCGGCACGGGCCCTTCAGGGTATCTCGACCGGCTTTCGCGAGTGCTGAAGGTGGCGACAAAGCCGGTGATGGTAATGCCAAACGCCGGCGGGCCGAGAGAACTCGGCGGGCGAATGCTGTACCTCAACAGCCCCGAGTACTTCACCGAATACGCCAAGCGGTTTGTCGAGATGGGCGCCCGCGGCGTCGGCGGATGCTGTGGCACGACGCCCCAACACATACGCATGGCCACCCGGGCCATCAAGGGCCTCAGCGGGGTGAAGCGGCACGTGGCAGTCGCCTCGCAAGCCGCTGACGAAAAAACCGCCTCCCTGGCCTCGAAGGCACAGGCGACCCGCGAGAAGGGACGCTTCGCCGCGAAGCTTTGCGACGGCCAGGCCGTCACCAGCGTCGAGATACTTCCGCCGAGAACCGGCGCGGGGCTCGAGCGATTCATCGACAGGTGCCGACAGTGCTGCGATGTTGGAATCGACGCCATAAACATACCCGACGGGCCGCGCGCCACCGCCCGCATCAGCGTGCTGTCCAGCGCCCTGGCCGTGCTCCAGCAGACCGATATCGAGCCCATCCCGCACTACTGTTGCCGCGACCGAAACCTTATCGGAATGCAGTCGGACATTCTCGGCGGTTACGCGATGGGGCTCCGTAACTGGCTGATAATCACCGGCGACCCGCCGAAGCTGGGCGACTACCCCGACGCCACCGGAGTTTTCGACCTCGACGCGGTAGGCCTGACCCAGCTCATCCACGGCCTTAACCACGGTTACGACGCCGCCGGGCTGCCGGTCGATCCGCCGACGGGCATTCTCATTGGCGTCGGAGCGAACCCGCTGGCCGTTGAGATGAAGCGCGAGTTGGACCGCTTCCGCGCCAAGATAGACGCCGGCGCCGAGTACGCCATCACCCAGCCGGTCTTCGACGTCGAGGCACTGCTGAGGTTTCGCGACGAGGTAGCCAGGTATCCGCGCCAAATTCCGATTGTGGCGGGGCTCTATCCGCTGGTGAGCTTCCGAAATGCCGACTTCATGAACAATCACGTCCCCGGCGTGGTCGTGCCGGATGCCATACTCGAGCGCATGAGTCGCTGCAAAACCAAGGAAGATGGTATCGAGGCCGGAATAGAGATAGCCCGGGATATCCGCCATGCCCTTGCCGACAAAGTCGAGGGTTTCCAAGCCTCCGCCCCCTTCGGCCGAATCGAAGTGGCGTTGAAAGTCCTGGCTGAGTGAACAAACAGTGATCTCCCGCAAAGGACGCAAAGAACCCGCCAGCCGGTAGACTGGCGATGAGAGGGGGAGGCTTTTATCTCTCCTCCTTCGCGCTCTTTGCGCCCTCTGCGAGAGATCCTCTTTCGCCGGGGCGGGGCTGCGGTTCTGTTTGCTACTCCACCGTCACGCTCTTGGCGAGGTTGCGGGGTTTGTCTACGTTGCAGCCACGGGCTACCGCGGCGTGGTAGGCAAGCAGTTGCAGCGGTACCACCGTCAGCAATGGCTGGAGCGGCGCCAGCGTGTCCGGCACATAGAAAACGTGGTCCGCGTACTGGCGCATTCGCTCGTCGCCTTCAGTGGCCACGGCTATGATGCGTCCCTTTCGCGCGCGGACTTCCTCGATGTTGCTGATGATCTTGTCGTACGTGCCGCAGCGAGGCGCGACGAAGACCACGGGCATGCCTTCATGGATGAGCGCGATCGGCCCGTGTTTCATCTCGGCTGCGGGAAGGCCCTCGGAGTGGATGTAGCTGATTTCCTTGAGCTTCAGCGCGCCTTCCAGGGCGATCGGGTAGTTGTAGCCCCGTCCCAGGAACAGCCAGTTGTCCCAGTCGATGTATTCGCCGACGACCTGGCGGATGGTGTCGCTTAGTTCGAGGATGGTCTCGATCTTGTCGGGAATCTCCATCAGGGCGTTGAGGTATCGGCTCATCGTGTTCTGCGACATGAATCGCCGCCTGCCCAGGGCAAGTGCGATCATCGTCTCGACCACCACTTGGCAGGTGAACGCCTTGGTGCTCGCGACGCCGATTTCCGGCCCGGCGTGGATATAGACGCCCCCGTCAGTTTCACGGGCGATCGTCGAGCCGACGGCATTGACGATACCCAGCGCGAGCGCGCCCTTTTCCCTGGCCTCGCGAAGGGCGGCCAGTGTGTCGGCTGTCTCGCCGGACTGGCTTATCGCCAGGAAGACCGTGCCCTCTTCGATGATCGGGTTGCGGTAGCGGAACTCGCTGGCGTACTCGACCTCGGTGGGGATTCGGGCGAGGTCTTCGAAGAGATACTCTCCGACGAGACCCGCGTGCCAAGCCGTGCCGCATGCGGAAAGGACGACCTTCCGCGTCTTGACCAGTTCCCGGCCGACGCTTTCGAGCCCGCCGAGCTGGATGCGATTGTCGCGCAGGTCCACGCGCCCGCGAAGGCAGTTGCGGATGGCCTCGGGCTGCTCGCAGATCTCCTTGAGCATGAAGTGCTCATACCCGCCGCGGGCGATCTCCTCCAGCGTCCAGCCGATCTGCTGGACTTCCTTGGTGATCGGCACGTTGTCGATCGTCAGCGTGCGCATTCCGTCGCGGGTGAACACAGCCATCTCGTTGTCGTTGAGGTATATCACGTTTGACGTGTGGGCGATGATCGCGGAGGCGTCGCTGGCGACAAGATACTCGTCGGTGCCGACGCCGACGATCAGCGGGCTGCCTTTGCGGGCGGCGACGATCTTGTCCGGATCGTCGGCACACATTACCGCTATGCCGTACGTGCCCGTCACCTCACCCAGGGCCGACTGAACGGCGGATTCGAGGTTCTCGGCCCCGTCATGGTAAATCTCACTGATGAGATTCACCAGCACTTCCGTGTCCGTATCGGATTGGAACTCGTGACCCTTGCCGATCAGGAACTGCTTGAGCGTGGCGTAGTTTTCGATGATACCGTTGTGAACCAGCGCGATTCGACCCCTGCTGTCGAAGTGCGGGTGGGCATTTTCCTTGCTGGGCTGGCCGTGCGTCGCCCAGCGCGTGTGGGCGATGCCCACCGTCGCGGTGTCGAAGCGGGTGTCGGTGAGAATCTGTTGCTCGACCTGCATAACCCTGCCGATGTCCTTGCAGATAGACAGTTCGCCCGCCCGGCACACGCAGACGCCGGCGGAATCGTAGCCACGGTATTCCAGTCTTTTGAGCCCCTCGATCAGCAAGGGCGTGGCTGGCTTTGCACCGATGTATCCGACTATCCCACACATAGACCTGTCTCCATTACTGCTTTATGCCCGGCTGGGGCGCTCGCATGTAAAGGCTATCCCTGGCCGCGGTATGTTCCGAAAGAATCGCACTTGCCTGCCTGGACGCGGTGGATTTTCCAGAGGCTTCGCCAAGTCGCGGCGACGCGGTCCATCAGCCCCATGTTTTGAAGCGAAAGGGCCAGGCCCGCGCGGACCCTGCCGTCAACGTCGTCTCCGGCGGCGGCTTCCATGTGACGCACCGCCTCGCTGAAGTTATTGCGATTGGTGTACAGCAGACCCAGGCGGTAATGAACGTCCACGCAGTCCTGTCGCACGTTTGTGGACTTCTGGAAAGTCTCGATCGCGTCGTCGACCAGGCCCATTTCCTGCTGCGTTATGCCCAGCTTGATCCACGCTTTGAAGAATGTCGGACTTATCCGCACGGCTTCGAGGAACTGCTCCATGGCCTGGGGTATCTGACCGGCGGCGCGAAGCAGCACGCCGTAACGGTAGCGAACGTCCGCGTGCTGCGGTTCGGTTCTCACGGCCTGGGCATGACGGTCTATCTGCTGGGCGAACAATTCCTCGTTGAAGGCTGCGCTCTCGCCGGCGATATCTTTGTCCGAGCAGAAGCTTTTGGCGAATTCCTCGCTGACGGCTGAGCGAAGCTGGAGCTTGGCCATCTCCGCAAGCAGCAGCGAACTGTTGGGTTCGATCGTTCCAGCCAGGTCGAAGCTGTTCATGGCCTCGGCCCTGTCGCCGCTCGCCGCCTGGGCGACACCCATGCCCACGTAGCATTCCAGTACGGCGTCGTTAAGCTCTGCCGCCTCGTGGAAGGCTTCGGCGGCCTGGTCCCATCGGCCCTGCATGAGGTGTTGCGTGCCCGCCTTTACGGTGGCTTCGAGGTAGGTAGGCTGGAGTTGCAGGGCGGTCAGGTAGTTCTGCATGGCGGAATCGTCGTCGCCGATTCGCCCGTAGACGTCTCCCAGGCGAACGTGCAGGTCGGCTTGGGGGCCATGCTCGTCGATGAGTTGGTGGAGGCGCTCGCTGGCCTCGCGGAATTGCCCATCAGCTATCAGTGCCTCGACCTCGTCGTCGATCAAAGTCCAGTTCTCTGGTTCCATAGCAATGGCGGTTTCGAACTCGTCGATCGCCTCGCGGTATTGCCCCCGGCGGTAGTACAGGTGAGCGAGGGCCGAACGGTATGCGGGCTCCTGCGGCTCGGAGTCGCGAAGGTAGTGATACTGCTCGATGGCCTCGTCGAGCTTGTTCGTCAATACGTCGATCGCCGCAAGGCGCTCCCTTGCCGCCAACGAAGCGGGGTCTCTCTCTATTGCGTCGCGGTAATACTCCGCCGCTTCGTCAGGGCGGGAAAGTTTCTCCAGGCAGAAAGCCATCGCGAACAGCACCGGCCCGGCGCCGCTGTGGGTTCGGTTGGCGATCTGGAGCTGCCCAAGGGCCTGGTCGAACCGACCCATCTCATCCAGCGCAGCCGCAATCGCCAGCCTGGCTGCTAGAAGGTCCGGCTTCAGGCGGCACGCTTCGGAAAGGTGCGTGACGGCCTGGTCGAGCTGGGATGCGCGAAGTTGCGCCAAACCCAGTCTCAAGTGCCCGTCCGGCAAGTCAGGCCGGGCCGCGCAGCTCTCGGCGAGCTGGTCGATACCGACGTTCGTCGGAGACCAGAAGTACCGATCCAGCATGTCACCAAGGTCGCTGCCGAGGCCTCGACCAAGAAGTTCAAGAAGATGACTCAAGCTGTTGACTCCCTCATGCCGCCAGTGCCTCCAACGCCTGGGCTGCCGGCGCAAAACCAGCGTTGAGCTCCAACGCTCGCTGCAGATGTCGCCTGGCAGCGTTACTTCGCCCGCAGCCGATCAAAGCTTCGGATGCTCGTAGATGAACGTCAGGCCAGTCGGCGCCGTCGCTGACAGCCCGTTCGTAATGCCCCGCGGCCAGAGTGTCCAGACCGGCTGATACGCAGAGTTCCGCAAGGTGCAGCCGAGCGCGGACGTACGCGGGATTGATATCAAGCGACGACTCGGCCCGGGCTCGGGCCGCGTCGTGCTGGCCGAGACGAGCGTACGCTCGCGATGCGGCCAGGTGAAGATCCGCGTATCGCGGATGCGCCTCGATCGCCAGTTCCACAGCGCCAACGAGAAGGGCGAACAGATCGCTGTCCAAGTCGCTGTCCGGTAGCGAGCACAGCGCCTCGACGAGGTCCGGTTCTGCGGCGACTCGCCTGGCCAAGGCGTGCAGGTTGCCATTGGTCGGCATTGGTGCCGGTGCCGGCAGGCGAACGATGATATCCACGCCGGCTTCCGAGGCCGCTCGCGCTGCCAGCGACAGTTGGTAGGCCAGTATCAAGTCGTCGGGTCGAAGGTCCATCGCTCGCTGGAAGCTCCGAGCCGCGGCTGGGGCGTCGCCCGTCGCTGCCGCCGCCAGGCCGAGATATCGGTGGACGTCCGGGTTGTCGCACATGGCCTTCGCAGCCCGGGCGAGGCTTTTGCGGGCCTCGGGGAACTTGTTTTCGGCCGCCAGGAACAGCCCCTGCTGCAAGTGCAGCACGCCCGTCGGTCCGAACCTGCGGAACGCCTGGGATAGGGTCAAAGCCGCCTCCTGGTGCCGTCCGGCCTGCCATTGTGCCTGTGCGAGGGTTCGATGGAACTCCGGCGAGTTTTCGCCGGCCCGCGTGGTGGATGCCTTCTCTGTCTCGCGCAAACACTCGTCGGGCTTGTGGCCTCGCGCGTAGAGCCCGGCAAGAACGCCGCCGAGTCCGCAATCATCGCCTACGGTGTCCATGGCGGTTTTCAGGTGGCGCTGGGCGGCTTGGAAGTCCCCCGCCGCCAGGGCCTCGCCGCTTAGCGACCTGTGGGCCAGCGCATAGTGATAGCGGCTTAGCAGTCCGATGGTATCGTCTTGCTGTATAAGCCCTTGTAGCTCTTGGGCAGCCTGGGCAAAACACCCACGCCCTCGCAGCATAAGTCCGCGGGTATATCTGTTTACGACGTCCGGGTTTTTCACGGTATTTCCTGCCAAGTCCAAGTTCTCCAAGCTTCATATCGGTCTATGAGGCAGGCGGATAAAGCAGTGCCTGCGAAAAGAAAAGGACGTGCAATCAGAAAGGCACCCTCGGCAAGCATCTCGCGATTCGGTGATTATCGCCCCAGACGGGGCGTTCTGCGGCAGCGGCTGATTTGCAGTCGGACTGCATAATTGCCGGAGAAACCGAAAGCGGGGGCGGTTGCTTGTTGATTGGGTCCGCTCAGCGAGTGGTGACCAGTGGGGCGTTGGGGTCGGTGTTGCGGATTTTGGGGGCATCTGCTGTCGCGGCGGCGTAGGTCTCATACCAGCCGGCTTGGACGAGGAAGGTGAGCTTGCCCGCGATGACGGTGGGGCGGATGGTGGTGGTCAGGCCGACCTTCGCCAGCCTGGTTGAGGCGGATTCGGCGAGGTCTTTGCGATCGAAGGCGCCAAGTTGGAACGCCCACGCCCGGCAGCGGATTCTCTGCCCGGCAAGCCGGGCTGCGGGCGAGTCTGGAAAGTCGTGCCGCAATCGCTCGAACTGGGAGTCGGCGTCCCACCACTGGCCCGTTCGCTGCATCGTGCAGCCGAGGCGGTAGCGGACATCGTCGGCCGGCGTGGCCTTTGGGTCCATTTCCACTAGCGCCTCGGCGTAAAGCGTTCCAGCCCAGTCCATGTCATCGGTATCGAAGGCCAGGTCGCCCAGCGCCTTGAGCACCTTGAGTCGCAGGTCTTTCTGTCGCGCCCGAGAGGCAGAACGCTTGAGGTCCTCTCGCGCCGCGGGCAGGTTTCCCGTGCGGTAGTAAGCCAGTCCGCGAAGGTAATAAGCCACATCCGCTTCGACGGTCTGGGCGTTTTCGGTGAGGAAATAGCTGGTCTTGTCGATGACGGCCTGGTCGTCCGCCTGCTCGTAGGCGTCCCTGCCTTCGTCGAGCAGCTTGATCGCCTCGGGGCTCGCGTGCTGCACGCATCCGCCGCAAAAGGCAAGCAACAAGCCGAGCAAGGCTGGGGCAACCCAGCCCCGGGCGTGCCGCTTGCGAGAAGGTTTCTCGTGCGGCAAGCTCGATTTGGCGGCGTTGGTTTCCATCGCTGGTCCAGGCGCTCTGCTACGAGTTATCCGCAGGATGTCGCACCGCATCCCGAGGCATTCGGGGTCTTCCCGCTACCGGTTGCTCGTTCTCCGGTCAACCGGCGTTCATCTGGACGATCTTGTCTGTGATGATCTGCACGAGGCGTTCGGTTTCGTCTTCGGCGGCCCGTTTGCGGGCGGTGGCGCTGGAGGCGCCGAGGTAGTCGGCACCGGGTATTTCTCGGCCTGCCACGATGGCGGGGAAGCGGGGCAGGCTTCCTTCCTGGGGTCGTGGCTGGGGCTGGCCCTGTTGACTGGGCAGGTCCGCGATGCCGTTTCCTCGCCCGTGCCCGTCCGTGCTGGTCTGGTGCTGCGGGATTGGCTGGGTACTGAAGCCCTTGAGGAACTCGTCGCCGCCGCCCATTACGCAGCGTTCGCCTTCGCAGTCGAACCTTTCATCCGGGATGCCGATTTTTTTCTTGAGGTCGAGCAGTTCGTGGACCTTCGGTTCGGATATCTGCTGGACCTTGCCGATCTGCTTGGCCAGCAGGAGGATCTGGCAGTACATGTCCAGCGTTTCGAGATGGAAGTAGGCGTGTTCGAGGTCTTTGTCGCAGGCGACCGCACCGTGATTGGCCAGCAGGATGGTGTTGCACTTGCGACGCAGGTGCGGGAGGATCGTTTCGGCGAAGTCCTTGCCTCCCGGCGTGTCGTACTCGGCGATCGGCACGCGTCCGATGAGGATCTCCACCTCGGGCAGGATGCAGCTCGGCACGTCGACGCCGGCGACGGCGAAGGCGGTCGCGTACGGCGGGTGCGCGTGGGCGACGGCGCTGATGTCCGGCAACTCGTGGAATATCTCCAGGTGCAGCAGGATTTCGCTGGTCCGCGGCTTGCTGCCACCGATCTGCTTGCCGGAGTCATCGACCGTTGCAATGTCGTCGGGTTTGAGAAAGCCCTTGGATACGCCCGTCGGCGTGCAAAGGTATCGTCCGTTGCCCATGCGATAGGAAATATTGCCGTCATTGGCCGCCACGAAGCCTTTGTTGTACATCCGTCGGCCAAGCTCGCAGATCATCTTCTTGATTTCGAATTCGTTTACCATCATTTGCTCCGTTTGCTATTGGGGCATTTCCAGCACGGGCTGGAAGTTAACCTGTTCCAGAATACATGCGTTGTAGGCGTTAAAGGGGACCTTCTGAGGCCAAAACGGCGCGGTGGCCTCCCTGCCTTCCACCATGCCGATAAGGTCGCCCTCGCGGGCGGAGAGGCTGTCGTAGACGACCTCCGACTCCTCGTTGCCTTCGTTGAGGCCCGCAAGCGAGCCGCGGTTCATCGGGCGTGCGATCAGGTATGCCCCGGCAGGCAGCTCCGGGACCTGACTGACGAGCGTCACCTTTCCCACGATCTTGGCTATTCTCATGTCTCAGGCCCTTTCCAGTTTCTCGATGGCATCCATGACCGCGTCGGCCCGGCCTGTGGAGGCGCTTCCGACGGCGAACGTCCGAAGCATCGTTCGTATCTCGTGGAAAGTGCTGGATGAATGTTCCATCGCCAGTACGTTGGGCGCCAGCCGGCCCATCGCCGCGGTCAGGCCTTCCGGCCTGACACCTTGGACTGCGCGGATTCCGCGGATCTTGTTGGCGAGCATGACCACGTCGGCGGCCTCGGGAACCATCACCACCCCGCCGTTCACACTGCAGGAAACGATAGCCTGGCAGAGCATCTGCGTGTTTTCGATCCAGTAGTTGGTGCGGTTGAAGTCCAGTGCGATTATTCCGTCTCGTTCCAGGCCGTCCAGCACGCCGCGGACCATCGCGTTTGGCTTGCTGATGACGAGCCCGAGAGTCCTGCCCTTGGAGGCGCCTCTCGCGGCCGGGACGGATTTTTCGGTGGCGGTCGGCAGGTTGGTTGCCTCCGCCGGGCAGGCCAGTTGTCTAGGTTGCTTGCGGATGGTCAGGTGACGCTGATCCGCCAGGTCCATCGCGGCCGGGGTGAGAAACTCGTTGTACGCCAGCTCGACGGTTCGGGTTGGTCCGTCATCGGTGGCCAGCCTTCTTTCGAGCATCTCAGCCGTTATGAAGACCTTTCGCGTGGAACTGGTGGTGCTGGTGGTTTCGGCCTTGGTTGCCTGAACCTTTGGTTGGGCGACCGGCAGGGCCAGGGGCACCTGGACGGGTGCCGGCAGCGCGGGTGGCGCAGGGGGTGCCTCGACCGTTGCCTGCGGTGGTGTATCCGCGGCGAGGCCTCGCGTCTGCATCGCGGCCAGGACTTGCTGCACAATCTGGTTTATAACTTCGTCCGTCACGCCATTGATCCTCAATCGACCAGGCCGATCACGGCCCATCGGATCGGCGAGGTAGTGTCGCCGACCATTTCACGCGTACTCTTACCGTCGTTGCTTATCAGAACTTCGCTGCCTCGTCCGGCGCCGAGCATATCTATCGCCAGCACCGGGTCGCCATCGGGCTTGCGATCGATGTCGATTGGCTGGACTATCAGCAGCTTCCAGCCCTTCATCGAAGGATGCCGAATCGTCGCCGTAGCCGTGCCTTCCACTATGCCGCGAAGCATCGAATGTCCTCGCCCGAAGAAGCAATAACCACAGAGTCACAGGGCGCGCCGAGGCATCAATTCCGAAAACTGACGTCGCGCTCTTGTCTCTGTCGTCTCATCTTTCAGGTTCTCTGTGCGTATGCGATAATCTGCTTCTTCTGTTTTCTTTCAGACTCTCTGAGTCTCTGTGCCTCTGTGGTAATCTGCTTTTTCTTCTAGATAATCCGCAGGTTGTCCACCATCACGCAGCGGCGGGTGCGGGTGTATGTTGTTGGCGTGGCGATGCCTTCGCCGGTCGAGCAGGCGATCGAGTAACTGCCGTACCCCTCGCCGCCGCCACCGTTGCCCGCCACCGACGGGCCGTTCTTTACGAAGATGGCCGTGTTTGCCGCCTTGCCCATTTGCGTCATGTGGTCCACCAGTCGCGAGTGAATGACGGCGGTGTGGCCGAAACCGTGCTCGGCCTGGCAGGCTTGCTCGACGGCCTGGTCGAAGCTATCGCACTTGACGAAGGGTATCACAGGCATCATCTGCTCAGCCTGGACGAGCGGGTGGTCGGCTTGGGTCTGGCCGAAGAGCATCCTGCAGTCGGCCGGGACATTCAGGCCAATCGCCGAGGCGAGAACCTGCGGCTCGGCGCCGACGTACTTGCGGTTGGCATGGTGATGCTCGCCGGGTTTGCCGGGTTCGAGGACCAGCCCGGAAAGCTGGTCCATCTGCTGCGGGCTGAGCCTGACGGCCCCGACGGCCTCCATCGCCGCCATCATGCGGTCCCATACTCCCGCCAGCACAAAGACCTCTTTTTCGGAAAGGCACAGCAGGTTGTTGTCGTAAGTGCTGCCTTCCAGGATGCAGCGAGCCGCGTTGTCGATGTCGGCGGACTCATCCACCACGGCGGGCGGGTTTCCGGGTCCGGCGCAGATGGCCCGCTTGCCGGACTTCATCGCGGCCGCGACCACTCCGGGCCCGCCGGTGATCGATAGCAGATTGACTCCGGGATGGTGGAAGATTTCCCCGGCCGACTCGATGGTCGGCTCGGTGATGACGCAGATTAGGTTGTCGATTCCGAGTTTTTCGTAGATAGCCTGGTTGAACAACTTAACGCCGTATGCGGCGACCTTCTTGCCCCCGGGGTGCGGGTTGACCACCAGGCTGTTTCCGGCGGCGATCATATTGACGGCGTTGTTGGCGAGGGTCGGCAGGGAGTGGGTAACCGGTGTAATGACGCCGATGACGCCCCATGGGGCGTGCTCTTCCAGCGTGATTCCGTGGTCGCCGCTGAAGCACTCGGTTTTGAGGAAGGCCGTGCCGAGAGCGATTTTCCCGATCGCCAGAAGCTTCTCGGGCTTGTGGGCTCGATGGCCCATGTGGGTTTCTTCGTACTCCATGTCGCCCAGCGCCACGGCCTGGTCGGTGCATATTTTGCGGATGATTTCGCAGGCGGCCTCTCGCTGGGCCATGGATCGGCGCATGAGTGCCTTCTGGGCGGTAGTGGCGGCCTGGACGGCCTGGTCGACGGACGTGAACTGCCCGAACCTGTTTTCGCCACTGGCCAGGCGGGTATCGAGTCCGATCGCGCTGACCGGTGCCTGTGCCGTTTTGCCGGCCGGTGGTACGGGCCTGCTTGACCAACCCGTCTGCACGTGCTCCAGAACACTCTGGACCATCTGCCGAATCAACTGGTCATCGACTTGTGTCATGGTTCGCTCCTGCTGGACATTCTGTCCGTCTTCTTGCGTCTAAGCCGTCGGCGTCGAGGCCGGCGGGCGCTAGCTGGTCTGTGGCTTGCCGCCGTCGCCCTTGCGGTAGACTTCCGCCGAGTCGGCGAAGACGGTGTCGATGATGCCGATCACCACGCAGTCCACGGGGCTCTTTTCGGTTTGCGAAGTCATCCTGGCACTGGAGCCCTGCGAGACCAGCACGAGGTCGTCCGTGCCGGCACCGAGGCTGTCGACGGCCACGAAACATTTCGTCGTGCCCCGCATCGAGCCTGCCTTTTCGTCCACGCGGAGGGGCTCGACGATCAGAAGCTTTCGCCCCGTCATCGTCTCGACCTTTTGCGTGGCCACCACGTTGCCTCGAACCCGGGCGATGAACATGTTGCTGTTCCTTCCTGCCGTCCGAACTGAACTGCCGTCCGAACGCCGCAGCGCCGGCGGACCGTTCGCTGTCCTGAGCTGTTATATGGCGGTGTTTGCGGGCAGCATCTTGGCCAGTTCGTTGTGCGGGCGCGGGATTACATGCACGCTGACTACCTCGCCCACTCGCGACGCCGCAGCCGAGCCGGCATCCACTGCCGCCTTAACGGCCGCCACGTCGCCGTACACACAGACGCTGACGTAGCCGCTGCCTACCTTTTTCATGCCGGCGTACTTGACCTGGGCGGCCTTGAGCATCGCGTCGATTGCCTCAATCACAGCCACCAAGCCCTTGGTCTCGATCATTCCCAATGCTTCTTCCATTGTCGTTATTCCTATAAGAAGGTCTTTGGTTTCAGTTCTTAGGGGTGCGTGCGGCACCCGTTTTCGTTTTCGATCGTTTCATTGCCGCGTCAGGAACTCCGCCGCGAGTCGTGCGACGACAAGTTCCTCATTGGTTGGCAGGACCCACAGCGCCGTCGCACTGCCTGTCTGGTCGATCCGGCCTTCGTTCTCGGTCATCTCGTTGGCCTTGGCATCCAGCGCGATGCCCGCGAAGCCCATGCCTTCCAGCACCATGGATCGGACCAGCGGGCTGTGCTGGCCGATGCCGCCTGTGAAGGCAACCGCGTCGGCGCCGCCCAGTTCCACCAGGTACGCCCCGAGGTAGTCGCGAATGCTGGTGGCGTATATCTCCAGGGCCAAGGCACATCGCTCATCGCCGGCGGATATGCCCGCCTCGATGTCGCGAATGTCGCCGCTCGTGCCGCTAAGGCCCGCCAGGCCCGCCCGGCCTCCAAGCTCGGCCAGGAGGTCATCCATGTCTCGCCCGGTCCGCTCGGCCATCAGCTTCAGGCCGAACGCGTCGAAGTCGCCAACCCGAGTTGCCTGAGGCAGACCCGATTGCGGCGAGAGGCCCATGCTGACTGCAACGCTCTGGCCGTCTCGGATCGCGCACAGGCTCGACGAGCCGCCGAGATGACAGGAGATTACTCTCGTGGCGTCAGGCATCAACTCGCCCAGGTGCGATGCAATGTAGCGATGCGAAGCACCGTGATAGCCGTACCGCTTCACGCCGCACTTGTCAGCCCAGTCGGGCGGACAGGCATAAAGCCGCCGACGCTGAGGGTTCGTCGCGTGAAAGCCGTCCTCGAAGGCCGCCACCAGGGCTGCATCCGGCAGGACCTGACGGAACATCCGCATGGCTGCAATGTACGGCGGATTGTGAGCGGGCGATATCGGTACGAAATACTCCATCCGCTCGAGCAGGGCGTCATCCACCACGCAGACGGGATCGGCCCCGCCGCCAACGACAGCCTTGAACGCCACCGCGTCCAGTGCGGCTGTGTCGGCCAGAACGCCCTCGGTCACCAGTTGCGACATTACGCATTCGATGGCCTGGCCATGATCGGCGAAGTCGCGAGCGACGCGCGTCGTCCGACCGCCGATGACGAGCTTCAACTCGCCGCCGGCGCCGGCGATTCTATCGGCGCCGCCGGACGCCAGTTCAAGTTCGGCCGACGACATGTCGAACAGCCGAAACTTAAAACTCGTCGATCCGATATTGCTGACCAGTATCTTCATGCGATTCGCTTTGGCGGTCCGCAGGTATAAGCCTGAGGCCCGATCGTTTCAGGACGCGGGGGGGTGACTATACGAAGACGCCCTTGAGCTGGTCGTTCGGCGCGGGGATCACGTGCGAGCATACGAGCTCGCCGACTTTTCCCGCTGCCGCCGTTCCGGCTTCCACGGCTGCCTTGACCGATCCGACGTCGCCGCTGACGATCGTTGTGACGTAGCCGCCGCCGATCTCGATACGCTTGACGAGCTCGACGTTGGCCGCCTTGCACATGGCGTCAGAGGCCTCGACGAGTCCGACAAAGCCCTTTGTTTCAATCATGCCCAATGCTTCCATTGTATTTCTCTCCAGTCCGTCCTGGTGGGACGGGCAATGTTGTCTGCGTGCTCGCGGCTTCCGTGCGGGAAACCGTTTACTTCTTGACCGGGGTCTTCCTGGTGCTGGCCGGACCGTGCGGCAGGGCCTGCTCCAGCTCGTCATGCGGACGCGGAATTACGTGTACGCTGGCGACCTCGCCGAGCTTGCCAGCCGCCGCTGCGCCCGCGTCTGTCGCGGCCTTGACTGCCGCCACATCACCACGGACGAAGACGGTGACCAAGCCCGCACCGACCCTGTCCCAACCGACCATTTCCACGCTGGCTGCTTTGACCATCGCGTCGGCCGCCTCGATAAGGGGCACGAGCCCCCGAGTCTCAACCATGCCCAATGCTTGAAGTGCCATATCCATTTCTCCTAATATTCGTGAGTTTAAGCCATAAGTTCCACGCCGCTGGCGTTTACGAGATTACATGCGTTGCCTTCGTCGGTGTCGATGTGTACTTCCAATAGAACGTTGGGGCTCACCCGGACGAGGACCCGCTCGAAGGTGGTAGCGCATTCGCTTTGCACTCTCAACCTGACGTATTGGCGGTCGGTAAATCCGTACACCTTCGCGTCGGCGGGGTTCATGTGTACGTGCCGTTCCGCTCGGATTACGCCTCGGGGAAGCTCGATCACGCCCTTGGGTCCCATGATCACGCAGCCCGGCGTGCCGTCGATGTTGCCCGATGGGCGAACCGGTATGTCCACCCCCAGGGCAACCGAGTCGGTGAGGCTCAACTCGACCTGCGAATTGTCACGCAGGGGGCCGAGAATCCGAACGTTGTCGATCATTCGCCTGCGCGGGCCGATGATCGTCACCGTTTGTTCGGCCGCGAACTCGCCCGGCTGGTAAAGCCACCGGTAAACCGTCAATTCGGACCCGGGGCCGAACAGCGTCTCGAGGTCCTGACGCGAGATGTGCATGTGACGAGCGGAGATATTCACGACCAGGTTGGGCTCGTAAGCGATAGCCATCTGCGGCTCGCCTGACTGAAGCCCGGTTGCGAACCCTTCGCGCACCACTTGGCGCACCACTCGTTCCAACTGCTCCCGAGGCATCGGAATGTTCATCGTGCTCATGATTTGCCTTATGCTGGTTATCAAAAAGCGCCGCGATCCGCGCGGGCTACGATTCCTCTGGTTCGGCGTAAATGACCCGCTTGGCTCGGGTATCCAGCCAGGCGCGATCCTCGTTGGGGACTCCGGCGTCGGTTACGATGACATCCACCTCCGCTAGGTCGCAGAGCTTGGCAACCGACCGCATGCCAAGCTTCGTGTGGTCGGCGGCCAGGATTACCTCGCCCGCAATCTCCATCATCTTTTGCTCGACTTCGACCATCATCTGGTTGGCGTTGAACGCCCCATCCTCGCACAGTCCCGCACAACTCATTATCAATTGCGTGGCGTTGAGCGAACCAAGCTGCTGGACCGCTGTCGGCCCCAGGGCAACGCCGGTCCGCGGGTAAACGTATCCGCCGACCAGAGTTACCTCTGTAACGAGGTCCGCCGACAGCAGCGAGGCGATCGGTACGGAGTTGGTCACCACGCTCAAACGCCGCCCGTTGAGCATTCGAGCGACTTCCCTGCACGTTGTCCCGCCGTTGAGTAACACCGTCTGATTGACGGGGATCAACCCGGCGATCGCGCGGGCAATCGCCTGCTTCTCGGCCAGGGCTGTCGTCTCTCGCTCGGCGAAGGCCAGCTTCGTACTGGCGGTGTCCTTTACGAACACAGCCCCGCCGTAGGTGCGGCGAATAGCGCCTTGCTCTTCAAGGACTTCCAGATCGCGACGGACGGTACTCTCGGAAACGCCGAAAATCTGAACGAGTTCAGCCAAAGACACAAAGCCTTTGATGGAAATCAGTTCTGATTCTTTTGTTCGGCGAGTTTCGATGACTACTTCCATTGCCATGATAGAGTTCCGTCATGTGCGTGGCAGATACCAGTAATAGTAGACACTATGATGACCGAAAACGCAACAAAAATGATAAAAAATGAAAAGTGTGCGCAATGGATATGCAAGAAGTGTCTTCGCTGCGGTGGAAGTCTGTCGCAAGGGCGGCATGTGTCGGTCAGATCCCCGTTGGATCTCGTGCCAGCGCCGACAACCCACAGCCCACGCAATTATTGTGTGGGCAGAGTCAGGTTGGCTCGATGGAGTGCTGGTCCTACTGCTGCTGGAACTCCGCTCCCGGGGCGGCCATGTCGGCGACGCTCTGGGCGACGTGTACGTACTGGAGCCTGCATTCGTAGAGGCCCTGATCGACGAGACGTTTCTCGTCGTCGGTCAGGTTGCCCTTGGTTTTCTCTTCGAGCATTACCAGTGTGTCGATGTGGTACTTGGCGACGTCGAGGTCCAGGTGGCGTTGCTTGGTTCGCGGGTCTTCCATGCCTCCCATGGCCATGAATGCCTGCGTGACCAGCGAGTTGAGATGCGTTGCGAAGTTCGCCGTCGGCAGCTTTCGCTCCTGGGCTGCCTGGGCGGCAGCGGCTTCGCGAGTAGGTGCCCCAGCCGGCGAGCCGCCACCGCCTGCGCCAGCCTGCGCGGCGCCTGCACCAGCGGCGGCGCTGTCGGCCTTGGCCTTTTCGGCAGCCTGCTTCTTCTCGACCTCCTCAGCCAGTCGCTTCTTCTCGGCCTGGGCCTGGCTCTTCCAGTCGTCGTCGACAATAATCTTGGGCTTCTGCGGTTCGCCTGACGCCTGCTCGTTTTCAGCCATGTTAAATGCCTCGCTATGGGCTAATGTCAAACCTGCCGGTAGGCAGCTGTTCAATGTCGTAAGCACAAAGGATAAGACACCCAGCCTCAGCTTTCAAGCCGCGCGGCAAAAGAAGACAGTCTTGTCTTCATGGCTTGTTTCGCCGGGCGGGGTCCAGCAGCCTGAAAACGAGGTCGTCTCCGTCCGAGTCGCGGCCCTTCCCGCCGTCATCCGAGAGGTTCTTGCCCACGCTGTAGACCACGACTCCCTGGGGCGTCCGCGAATACCTGAGGGGCTGGCCGGTGAAGGGGTCGGCGAGTTGCCCGCCCGGCACGGCGGCAAGGTCCGCAGGCCAATCGCCATGGGCCATTCGATACTGCTCGACACTCAAAGCCACCGACGCCGCGCGGAGCGATGCCTTGATATCCAACAGCATCTGGATGTACCTTGGCGTCAGGCCCGCTTGGACCTTGGCATCGGCGGAGTTCGCCTGGGTGGCCCACTTGGCAAGTTCTTCGGTGGGCTTGGCTGCCCGGTCGAGGTCCCTAAGAGCCCTCTGAACCTGCGCGGCGCAGAACTGGCGATAGGCGCCGGGGCAGATATACGCCCACGTCCATTGGGCAGCCATCGCCCCACGAACCGTATCGCGCGAGACTTCGGGTCCGA
>CAZMBZ010000073.1:0-17875 GCA_964564285.1 uncultured Planctomycetaceae bacterium
GCGGTGTCTCCATCCCTTCGGGATTCCGCCACGCGCACTCCATAGCGTCGTCCTGGGGCGCGGGTTGGTGTTGGTTGCCAGGCGGGGACGCTGTCGGTGCGGTCTCTAAACGTAGGCGTTTACCAGGGCACCACTGTGCCTAGTCCTGCTTGTTCTGCGTTCATCAGTGCCACTCGTGCGGCGGCGGTTTCCTGGACGGCTACTCCGACGCTTTTGAAGAAGGTGATCTGGTCGGCGGAGGTTCGGCCTGGCCTGATGCCTCTGACGAGTTCGCCGAGTTCGGCGTGGATGTGTTCGGCGGTGATGAGTCCGTCGCTAATTGGCTGGATGATGTCGCCGGCTTCTTCGAGTGCGTCGTGGCGGCTATCGACGATAAGCAGTGCCCGCACAACGGTTTCGGCTGGGACTTCCCTGGTGTGCGTCTGGAACGAACCGATAGCGTTTATGTGCGTGCCTTCACGGACGTCGGCGTCGTCGAAGACGGGGTTTTGGGAGGTGGTGGCGGTGCATACGACGTCGGCCTCGGCGAGGGCTTCGGCAGGTGTGCACGCGGGGCGCAGGTCGGGGCAGATCCCATCCCGGCCTGCAAGTTCCTCGATGAGCATTTCGGCCCGGCCTGGTTGGGGATCGTATATCCAGGCCGTCTCGATTGGCCTGACCGAGCAGATCGCCCGCAGTTGGGTTCGCCCCTGTGCGCCCGCGCCGAAGATGGCCACAACGGTCGAGTCCGGCCTGGCGAGGATGTCGGTGGCTGCACCGCAGACGGCCGCAGTTCGGATGGCGGTAAGCGAGGCGCCTTCCATCATCGCAACGGGCCTGCCGGTATGCGGGTCCAGCACGAGCACCGCCGCCTGGATCATCGCCAGGCCCCGCGCCGTGTTGCCGGGATACAGCGAAACCGCCTTCACCGCCAGCGCCTCTCCGACGGCATCGTTGATGTAGGCGGGCATTATCAGCAACACGCCCTGGTGGCGTTCGATGTCCATGTGAATCCGCGGCGGCATGACAACGTGGCCGGCGGATAAGCCCGCGAATGCCTGTCGCATCGCCTCGATGGCGACTGGCATGGGTAGGGCTTTTCTAACGTCGGCTGCGCCAAGGATTCTCATGTCAGACCTTTTTTTCGGGGCTCTCAGGGCTCTCGGGGCTCTCGCGGATCTCCGAGTCTTTCGGGTTCTCCGGGTTCGAGTTTTCAACGGTCACCGCGCCGTCCGGCGTGATGCTCAACCTGTCGCCATCGCTTATCGAGCGGAAGTCATCATCTCCCAGCACGACCAGCGGCATGGGCTTGCTGTAAAGTTCATCGGCGATAATCGAGCCCAGCGCCGCGATCGGATCGGTCGCGCG
Source organism: uncultured Planctomycetaceae bacterium (assembly GCA_964564285.1). Lineage (GTDB taxonomy): Bacteria > Planctomycetota > Phycisphaerae > SM23-33 > SM23-33 > JAUWQU01. The sequence continues at coordinate 1,348 of CAZMBZ010000073.1, forward strand.
GGTGACGATTGCCGCCGGGGCCTTGCCCAGGCGGATGCTCTCTAACAGGATAGCGCTGCCGGTGCTGGAGCCCTTGCCCCATGGGAAGACAAATATCTTGCCGGTGACGATTCTGCCGGAGCAATCGTGGCGGCGGTCGATAACCTCGCCGGTCTTCGCGTCGAGCCCGCCCCAGAGGCTGATGGGCTGTGCTGAGACGACCGCCTCGCCCGCGGCCGAGCCGGCGACGATGGGTCTGCCCTTCATTGTTCGCGTGGTTTGGTTCATCCTGGTCGCCTCCGCAATACTTTGCCCGCGACGGCGGATCGGACGCAATCGCCGATGGACCCGAACGCCACTTTCACGCCGAGCGTGCCGGGTGCGTAGTAGCCGCACTTGCCTGAATTGGTCATCAGCACATCGGCGTCGCAGCGGATCATCGGCGTGTGGAAGACGCACGTGTCGCGAGTGATCCGCCCGCCGAAAGCCTCGATATCCGCCCGCCAGTCGGTGCGCTCCACCAGCGACAGCGACTGCTGGCATGTCAGCAGGGCGACGTCGACGCCGTCAGCGGCGCGGGCCGGCGATACGGCGCGAATCTCCTCGGTCAGTGTGCGGAACTCATCAAACGAGAAATGCGGGCAACCCAGCACGACAACGTCGAGCTTGTCGCCTTCAGGTGCTCCGGCCAGGTCTTCCCAGGCGCGGTACCAGTCGTCCGGGGTGATATCCGTAACTTGCTCTGGCTCCATGCCTTGCATAGCTGCGTCGCGGGTGGGCGCCTCGGGTGTCAGGCCGACGGCATGGAAAAGCGCCACCGACCCCGCCGACGCCGCCGCCGCCCCGAACGCCTTTAGTTGATCGGTCGTCGCCATCTTGGGCAGGCCCTCGATGACGGATATTTTGTCGTTGACCATATCGCCGATGAGGTGTCCCAGCACGGGCCAGAACACTTCTTCAGCCAGCAACTCCGGGGAGAAGTCCTTCAGCCGCAGCAGCCATTGCCCGCGTCGGTTTTCCGTCAGGTGCAGGCCGCACTTCGGCACCCTGCCGGTGATGGCGGCACAGATATCCAGGTAGTCGGCATAGCGATTGGTTCGGGCGCCGAGCACGGAGTTGGCGTAGCAGATGGCGTTGGACTCACCCCAGGCGATCTGCTGGCCAAAACGGGGCGTGAGGTAGCCCTGGTAGGGTGCGCATGACCATGTCGGCACGCAGCCCATGTCGGTGTAGGCCTTGCCCTGGCGGAGGGCCTTGGCGGCGAACACTTCGTCGGTAACGAACTTCGGCCAGTCTTGCAGGTCGAGCGGACCCATGTTCAGCGTGGTCGGCACGATTACCTTACCACCGGCGGCGGCGAGTTTCTCGGCGAACTCGAGTCCGGCGTCGCTCATGAGCCCGCAGCCATCGATGTGGGCCTGCGAGATGTCCATCAGCTCGTTAGTGCCGCAGACGTTGGCCATGCGAACTATGATGGACATAGCCATTCGCGACGCCTCGCCGCACAGGCCATCGAGCATCCGTTTGTCGTTTTCGCTAAGTGCGATAGTCATATTATTAGTCCATGTATCCGTTGTGCGCAGGCAGCAACCGGAGCAAACAAATAGTCTCTCGAATGAGCGCTCGATTTTCAAGTGTCTGTCGGGCAAAGTGTTCATGCGGTGCGGCGGGGATCGACGAATGTCGCCTGTCGGCTTGACAAGGTGGGGGTTGCGGCGCTATCCTCCAGATGTTCCGGCATGGTCCGGATATGCCTATACGTCAGGCAAACGGGATGTCTACCGCTTACATCGAGCTGCCATGACCCCAGATCAAGCCAAAGAGGCCCTTCCAGTTGCCGTGATCGGCGTGGGCGGGTTCGGACGGTGGACGCTTCAGGCACTCAGAGCCAGCAAGATGGTGCGAGTGGTGGGCGTTTCCGACCGCGACCCCGCCGTCGCCGCCGAGGCCGTGCATGGATCGGATATCCCACACTACAGCGATAATCGCAGCCTGCTGGCAGAGACCAGGCCGGCTGCGGTATACCTCGCCGTGCCACCGATGGCGGCTGTGGAAATCGTCGAACTCTGCGCCCATCGCGGCGTTCACGTCTGGAAGGAGATGCCCCTCGGCAGGAACCTCGACGAGGCTGTCACCCTGGTCCGACTGATGGACAAGGCCAAGCTCAAGCTGGCGGTTGGCACGCAGTGGCGATTCGCGACGGGCTATCGTCGGGCGTGGCAACTGCGCCGCCGCCTGGGACGGGTGTTCCTTGGCCGAACCCATTACCTGTTCAACTGGGGTCCGAAGCTCGACTGGCGAGGCGATCGCGCATCGTCGGGCGGCGGGGTGCTGCTGGAGCTGGCGTACCATCCCATCGACCTGCTGGGCTGGCTGCTGGGGTTGCCCGAGGAAGTTTACGGCCACAGCGTTCGCGAGCGCAGGGGCGAATCCTCCAGCGATGCCGCCGGCTCGCCCGTGCCGATTTACGACACCGACGACTCCGCGGCGGCGATTCTGCAGTACCGCGACGGGTGCATGGCGTCGGTGGTCACCACTCGCCGCAGCGGGCCTGTGAGCGATGAACTCACGCTGCACAGCCGCAACGGCTCGCTGACGGCCAATAGCGAATCATGCCTGCTCCGCGACCCCGACGGCGCGGTTCTGGATCACACCCACGACGATAGCGGGCCGCTCGGCGCGTTCATCCGCCAGGCGGAAGCGTTCGCGATGGCGGTAATGAGCGGCGACGAGGTCTACGAATGTTCCGGGCGGGAGAATCTGCTCACGCAGGCGGTTATCGAGGCGGTTTACCTTGCGGGGCGAACGTGCCAGCCCGAGAGCCCGGACCGGCTTCTGCACACGGTTGGCCTGTCGCCAGAGGCATGCCTGAGCCTGCGCCCGGCAGAGCTGGAGCCCGACAGCGAGCCCGAGCCGGCGACCAGCGACGAGGCACCGGGCAAGCCGGCAGAGTAGGGCCTGTCGGCGAGTCAGCGTGTAGGCGAGTCAGTCGTCGGTGGGGCATCCCAGTGGGATTTCGCGAGTTGTTCCATGCGCGCGTGGAGCGTCATGTCGATGTGCAGAGGGGTTATGGTGATGCAACCCTCGGCGAGGCAGGCGACGTCCGTGTTTTCGCAGTGCCGGGCAAAGGAGAAGCTGTCGCCGAGGCGGTAGCTGTCGCGCCCCATGTCGTCTACATCCTGGTGGTAGATGTCGTCGAGTTCGGAAGTGCTCTGGCCCACCACGCGGACGCCCGCGGGTCTGCCCGGTCCGAGTGTGGGGATGTTCACGTTGATGAGGTCGCCGCGCTCGAGCCCGACGGCGAGAAGGCGGTCGAGCACCCATCTACAGAGCGTGCCCGCCCTGGCGTAGTCGATCTCTTCGGGGCGTTTGTCATACCCGGCCGAGAACGCAACGGCGGGGATTCCCAGCATGGCGGCCTCTGCGGCTGCCGCTACGGTGCCGGAGTAGAAGACATTGACGCCGACGTTTGCCCCGGCGTTGATACCGCTGAGCACAAGGTCTGGCCACTCGGCCAGGAGTTTCCGCACGGCGAGTCTCACGCAGTCGGCCGGCCTGCCATCGACGCTGTTGCCCCAGAACGGTTCGGGCGAATCGTTGACCTGGATTCGATGCACCACCAGCGGCTCGCGGAGCGTAATGGAGTGTCCCATGGCTGACTGCGGCGAGTTTGGCGCCACCACGGTCGTATCGCCCAGGTCGCCCATGGCAGCGTGCAGCGCCGCGATACCCGGAGCGAGTATGCCATCGTCGTTACTAAGAAGAATTCGCATAGCACGAGTCTACCGGGTTAGCCCGGCCCAAGGAAGGGCTCGCGTTCATTGGTACACGTGGCGGGCTCAGCCGCCCTGCATCTTGATCGTGTGGGCCAGGCCCAGTACGCAGACTCCGGCGATGAGTATACCTATGCCCGCGAGGATCCAGCGGATGCTCTTGGCACCGGCCCCGCGCCACTCGCCCGTGCGGAATCCGTGGAAGTTGCCGACGATTATCGCGAAGCTCATGAACACCGGATAGCCGACGGGCATGGACCAGTCGCCGAGTTTGGAAAAGCCCAGGCCGAACAGGAAGATCGCGCCGTCGTGCAGCAGGGCCATCACAAACGCCAAGCCAACAGCCAGGCCCGCGCCGGCTTTGTTGAAGTGGCCCCAGGTGCGGTTTTTGGTCAGAATTACCGCGCAGTACGCAAGCGACGATATCGCCCCGCCCCAGACGATCAGGGACATGGTGGCCCAGGCGGCGCGATATGGCGGGTTGCCCAGGTTCGCGGCGGTCTGGCCTACGTCGCCGGCGAAGCTGACCGCCACGCCGTAGCAGGCGCACAACACGCCGGATGCGACGGCGACCACAACGCCGATACCCATCCGCGGCTTTTTGGCGGCGTCGGCGTCGTCCGTCGCGGGTGCGGCCTCGCCGCCGAGCTTGCGTTCCTTGAGCATCGCCGCCTTGCCGCACGCGATAACGCCCAGCAGGCAAATCGCCACGCCGCCGAGAACGGTGTAGCCATACGGAGTGAACAGGTCGGCACGGTTTTGCGTGAGCATGGGCACCATCGAGCCGGTGACGATCTGCGCGCCGTAGTTCAGCGAGTATGCAAGCGACAGCCCGATGAAGGCGAAGCTCATGCCGAGCGTCATCGAGCCGAGTCCCCACAGCAGCCCGAAGATCAGCGGCAGGAGCATGGCCGACCACCCGGCCTGTCCGTAGACGGCGAAAAAGTCCTTCACGATCAACGGCCCGAGCGTGACGGGGATGATGATCGTCACGAACAGGAAGAACGGCCCCCAGAGATTCTCCCAGGGCGTATCCTTGCGGACGTACTTGCTGGGAAGCCCGAACGACCCGCCGCACATCGCCCCCAGCAACAGCCAGAAGAATCCCATGACGGTCGCCATATGCATGTCTCCTAATGTCTAATTCTGAATGCCTGAAAATGCCCAAGAATGATAAATGCCAAATGCCGGAAGACGAATGACAAAGGCTGAATCCCAAATGACGACGGCTGAATGCTCAAAAAAGGCCAGTCGGCTCGTGTGGCGCAGGGAGTGCCTCTTTTGCTTTTGGCATTCGGCATTATGCCGTCATTCATCGCTCCCGACCCTGGCGTTCGTCGGGACCTGCGCCTCTGTGGCTAGCTTCCGCTTCTTCCGCTTCTTCTACCCTCAGCGCCTCAGTGTCTCTGTGGTTAAACGCGTCTTGTGAGCTTCTTCCGCGCCGTGCCCAGCGCGTCGGCTGCGATCATGGCATCCACTACGCTTTCGGGGGTTATCTTGAAGGGATGGAAGTGACAGAGCGAGCCCTCGCCGGCGCAGATCTTGCCGATCGACTCGAGCCGATCTCGCGACACGCCTTCCAGGCCCAGGTCAGCGAAGGTCACAGGCAGGCCGACGGCGATCTCGAAGTCCACGATGTCGTATATCTCCTCGACCTCGACGTCCTCTTCCAGGCACAGTTGGCTGACGATGCCGAAGCCCACCTCCTGGCCATGCATGAGCTTGTGGCACTCGGGCAGGGATGGCAGGCAGTTGGCGATCATATGGGCCGTCGCGACGCCACCGCTCTCGAAGCCCACGCCGCTCAGCAGCACGTTGGCCTCGACTACCTTTTCGACAGCGGGCGTGACGATTTTGTTTTCCACTGCCCGTTTGGCCTCGATGCCGTATTCCAGGAGAATGTCATAGCCAAGTTCAGCCAGCGTCATCGCCGCCTGGGTCGAAACGCCACCGGCGAGGTTCGGCGAGCGGGTCTGAAGGCACACTCGCGCCTCGATCCACGTCGCAAGCGCATCGCCCATGCCCGCGACGAACGCCCGCACGGGTCCGTTGGCGATCACGCGGGTGTCCACAAGCACCAGGTCCGGGTTTACGCCCCAGGACTCGAAGCCCAGGCAGTTGCCGTTGTCATCATACCAGACGGTGTACGAGCTTGTCGGCGAGTCGTTCGAGGCGATGGTGGGAATGGTTACCACGCGGGTTTTCGTCGCGGCTGCGGCCGCCTTGGCGGTGTCCAGCGCCTTGCCTCCGCCGACGCCGATTATAACGTTGGCCTGGGATTCGGTAGCGAGTTTGGCAACGCGGTCGGCCTCGGCGTGCGTCGAGTCGCCCTTGAAGGCGACGTCGGTGACCGCAAGCCCAGCTCCGGCCAGGCTCGCCAGCAGCGTCTTGCCGACGATGGACTTGACCTTCTCATCCCACAGGACAAGCGGCCTTTTTCCGATGGCGGCGATCAGGTCTCCCGCCTCGGCCAGGACGTCTGGGCCCTGCACGTACTTGCGTGGCGCGATCAATACAGTTTTCATGCGTAAAGCCTCCTACGAAAAGGCGCCTGTGGCGCAGTCAAGACATGTTCAGATTACACTAGCCGACAACTGGGGTGCGGTCAACCGTGCAACGCATCAGAGCGAGGGTCATCGTACCGGAAAATGGTAGCGGCCCTATTTTATCGTCACCTTGCCCGTCGCCGCCCACTCCGTGCCGCGGAGCATGAGTGCCTGGAAGTCTTTGCCTTCCATCGCCTTGGCGTCGTGGCCCATGGCGTTATGGAAGCACCTGCCCTTGCCGAACTCAGTCACGACGATCATCGGTTCATCAGCGCCGCTGCCACGCTTGGCCTTGGCGGACAAAGCCGTTGCGAGCACCTTGGCGGTTTTGTGCAGCAACTGGCGGTGGTAGAGCTCATCCACGACGTGCATGAAGTCCTTCATGCCCTTGGTGATCGGGTGTTGCTTATCGACGATCTTCACTTTGAAGGCATGGCGCGCCCCATGGCCGGAGATGTTCTTGCCGGCCTTGTCCTTCTGCCAGGTCATGCCGATCAACTCGCCGAACTCGGGCCAGTCCATCCAGGCGGTACTCGCCGCGTGGAAGAGCACGAAACCGCCCCCGGCGGCGATGTAGTCCAGGAATGCCTTCTCCGTTTTCGCCGACCATCGCTTGCCGGCGACCTTGGGGTACGTCGTGTAATTGCTGACGAGGCAATCGTACTTTGCGAAGTCCTTGCCCGTCAGGTTCGGTACATCCTCGGTGACATCCACGCTGAATCGCCCGCTGTCTTCGTATATCTTTCTGAGAGCGGGCGTGGTGGCCTGCCACTTGTGATTGTTGGCGCCGCTGAGAATGAGCAGCTTGATCTTCCCGCCGGCTGGGGCGGCGGACTTGGCGCTCGCCGCAGGCCCGGCCAACGCGCACCCGCACAATGCCGCCAACATCCCGGCCACGCACGCACCGATTTTCAACATTGCGAATTCCTTATTGTTTGGACAGTTGCGATTGCGGTTTCTTCCGCACGATCTGCACGACGAGAGCCAGAACCACGAAGCCGACGAAGATGACGATGCCCCAGATCTTGAGTTTCGACCAGAGGCTCCAGAAGCTGCCCAGTGCCGCCAGCGAGGCCGCGACGAACATCAGCACATTCCACACCACCCGTTTTAAGCCGCGCGGGCAGTTCTCGCCCAGCAGGGCCTTCTGGTTCATCAGCAGGAAGAACGTGAAATATGCGATCGGTATCAGCACCATGCCGAACACGCTCGTAGGCACGGCCAGCCACATCTGGGTCTTGCCTGCCCAGATGAACGGCCCGAACATACCCACCGCAGCGGGCATAATCGCACCGAGCCGATAGGTCCACCCGCGCGATTCCACACCCGCGATTTCGGACACAACGAAACCGTTGATGAGCATCAGGACCATGATGCTCGATATGGCCATGCCCACCACGCCGAGTCCGAAGACGTAGTTGGCGAAGTCCTTGCCCGTCAGTGGCGAGAGCGACTTGGCCATGTCAAACGCATCCCGCTTGACCAGCATCGCTGCCATCTTGCGGTCGGCTTCGGGCAGGGCCTTTATCCGCTGGGCAACCTCGTCCTTCGAGAGCGCCTTGAACTCCTCGGCGCCTATCTCCTTGCTGATTCTCGCGCCTGCGAGCTTCTCGTATTTGGCCATCAGCGCCGGCTTGGCCGTGCCCTCAAACACTCCCTCGGCAGGCTTGTTGTGGAACTGCGTGGCCGCGGCGATTACGACGCAGCCGGTGACCAGAATGAACGGTATGATCAGGCCCGTGGAAAGGTCGAAGATCGCCAAGCCACGGAAGTTCTTGTCCCAGCCCTTCTTGAGCATGGAATACGGCAGTAGGAACGTCATGTTGATTCCCACCGCCGTGGCGGCTGCGCCGATCATCACATCGCGCTGCTGGGAAACAATCGTGTTTGACCAGAAGTCACTGAACCCTCCGCCAACGGCACCGAGGGCGGCATCGAACGTCCCTGCCGGCTTGGACAGCAGGCTGAGGTCCGGGATGAAACCAGCGCCGATCTGACTCCAGTCCAGCCCACCCTCGGACATGCTCATGACGACGACCACGCCGATGAAGCTCACCACTATGATCCCGACCATGCCCTTGAGCACCCACTCCAGCACGCGGACGCCCTTTCGGCCCTTGTCGTAGAAGATCACAATACCCACGCAAAGGACGGTGATGGCTGCAACGATAATGGCGTTGGCCTGGAAGTCCGTCAGGCCGGAATCCGTGCCGAGCAGCCCCGGCAGGAGGTTCTGCCTGATCGCGGCCGTGCCGAGGCTGTACTGCGGCAGGCACCAGACCAGGTTCGCCAGCATCGTCGCGATGATCCAGCCCCAACCCAGCACGGGGTTTACGTGCTTGTTGATCGCGCGGAAGGGCTTTTCGCCGGTCGAGAGCGTAACGTAGCCGATGGCGCTTAGCATGACGACACCCATGATCATCGCCAGTGGCTGGAGCCACATGAATGCCAGTCCGCCCAGGATGCCAAGGTACAACGCATTGGCCAGCGACCCGCCGCCAAGCGTGATGGCGCTCTGGAGCCAGCCAGGCCCCGAGAGTCTAACGAACGCTCCCAGCAAGGCACCCTTGCCCTTCTTGCGGGCGTCGATGAGCAACTGGCGGTCCCGCTCGATGGCGGAACTTTCGGTCCCGGCTTGCGTGTCCTGGCTCTGCTCGGTCATGGTCGTTTTATTCCTTTCGTTTGCTGGGTCTCAGGCCTGCCTGCCGCAGGCAGGTCTCAGGTCTCAGGGGGCGGAACCCGTGGTATACCAGCGGCGCTTGCGGCTGGCCTGGTCGGTCCACAAACATAACCCGGGCCTACCGAAAGCGCCCTAAAGAGCTATTTCCTAAGAGCTAAGACCTTCTTCATCAGAATGTTTCTATCGCCACTTCCGCCCCGGCCCGCTCGGCCGAGACGTAGGCGCTGTAGATCGTCGAGATCGTGTTGGCGGCAAGCTGGCTGTCGCTCTCGACCGACTCGCCGTAAGCGGCTGAGCGGTAAAACGCTTCGATCTCCTGCGGATAACCCGTGAACCAGTCCTCATCCGGCGAGGGGTTCGACCAGCCCTGCTTTGTGCCGATCTTCTCCACCACGTAGATGTCCTTGAAGTTTTCCTCGGCGGCGTTGTAGGTCTGCATAGCGGTGTTTGGGTTGATATTGCAAACCGTCCGATGATTATTCGTCGCGACCTCGAGCCAATTGTGGATGCCGCCCAGGACGATATCCGAGGCGAATATGTCCGCGACCGTGCCGTCTGTGAACACCACGTGCATCAGCGACATGTCGTCTATGTCATGGTAATCGCTGCGGATATGGCCTTCGTCGCGGAAGCTTGGCATTCGGGTGATAGCGTGCGTCCTCGCCGACACTGAGGCCGGGAGGATCGGCTTGCCATCACGCGCCCGTCCCTCGACGGCCTTGAGATACAGGGCGGCTCCGAGGGGATGGCAGCCCTTGCCGATCATCACGCCTCCGCCGGAGTATTTCCAGTAGCCGTACGTGTGGGCGTGCGAACCGCTATGGGCCTCCTCGCCGTGGATGAAGAGGATCTGCGCGCCGGTCTTCTCGAGGATCTCCCGCTCCTTCTGGATCGCGGGGGCGTAGACCCAGTTTTCGGCGTAGAGGATCTTGGCCTTGCTTTCCCGCTCTGCCGCGAGCATGCGTTTAATGCTTGCCAAGGCGCTTGTTAGAACCTCGGTCTTGGGGAATGTCTCGCCGTTGAAGTCCTCATCGCCATCGCCGAAGAAACCGGTCAGCGGCTTTTCCACTACGGCGAATTTGTCGCGCTTCAGCGCGGCGACCGCCACCTCCTCATGTGATGAGGCCGTGGTGCATACGTGGACGACATCCACCTTGTCGAGCATGGCTTCGAGGCTTTCGAAGACCTCGATGCCGCGCTGCTCGGCGTATTGCTCAGCGCCTTGCAATGCGTGGACGCCTACTATCTCAACGTTGGTTCCGTAAACTTTGCGGATCGCCTCGAAATGGAACGAAGCGGAAAATCCCGCCCCCACAATGCCGCTGCGAATGGTCTTTTTGTCTTTCATAAGTCGATTCTCTCCGCGATTCTGTGTCTTTGCGGTAATCCTTTTCCTAGTAGCGCCCGTAGCGCTGAATCGTTGCCATCAACAGCCGCATGCCCGTCAGGCGCGAGCCGTTGTTTATTGAACCCGCTGTCGTGAAGTTCAGGCCGCGAGCCTCGTGGGTCTGCTCGAAGTCCCGAAGGAACTCAGCCACCATGTTCGCTTCCTCGTTGCGGCAGTACGTGAACGGCGCAAGTTGCCCGTATATAACGGCATGCGGCAAGTGGTGGCGGATATCTCCGACCATCACCGTCGGGCCGAAGTTCGTGCCCGTCAGGTCCACCCGCGCCAGCAGGGGCAGCAGGTGCCCCATGGCGGAGTCCGAATGCTGGTAGCGACTGTCGGCGGGGTCGGGGCCGTAGCGGGCGAACATGCCTGTAAGCACAGGCAGGCCAAACAGTTCGTACATCTCCGGGTTGAACAGGCAGCAGTTATCATCGGCGAAGCTGAATCCGCGACGGGCGGTCTCGGGAGTGCAGCCGGCCTCCTCATCCAGAACGCGGGCAATATCGAGCATCACCCGGAGTATGGTGCGGCTGAAACGCGAGGCCAGTTCCGGCTCATCCATGCACAGGAAGATCATATTCTCCGAGCCGTAAATACTGGTTGCGAAAGTACATGGCCCGCGCTGGTGGCGGTAGAGTCGGGGCTTTGCCCCCAGTTCCGTCAGGCGGGCTTTCTCGACATCCCAGTTTTCCGGCAGGATGAACGAGCGAATATCCCGGTCATCCACGCGGTCCAGCAGCGCCCGCAATTCATCCGGCGTGTCGGCGGCCTGCTTCAGCCACCACGAACCCGACTTGCCGCCTTCCCATACATTCTTGCCCTCGAATACATCATGCAGGGCCTTAGTCTCTGGCCAGGAAAGCTTTGGGTCCGCCTTGGCCTCGGGAAGCAGCCGCCGGCCCACGATCTTTTCCGACAAATCGTTATATCGCTTGTTCAGTCCGATGGCCCAGTCCGGATCGTTCTGGTAGCGATGCCAATCCTGCTCGATACCCAATTCGGCGAACGTGCATTCCCAGTTGCATATCGCACCGAGCGGCACCTGCGGAATGTCCGCGCCGAAAGGGTCGGCCTTGGCGAGCTCCTGGTCGGCCCAGAATCGCTCGATATCCACCGGGGCGAGCCCATCATTGGCCCGTGTCTCGGCCAGCAGACTGTCGACCTTCGTGCGGTTTTCAGGCGAAAGTTGTTCGTACGCGCCCATCTATGGCGATCTCCAAACACATTTGTGCCGCGTGTAAACCTATAACCCGCCACCAAGTGATCGCGGCCGGGACATTATGTAACAAGCTGGCGGCATTTGGAATTGATATCTTGACGACCGAACGCCGTGGCCACGAGTTTTCAGCGCGTGCCGGCCGCGCCGCAGCCCCGCCGCAGCCCCGCCGCGACCGCGCCAGGCCACACAAACCCCCTCGCTCCAACTGCATCCAGGCCATATCCACACCGCCCCAATAACCTTTCCCAGCCATCGCCCCCACCAACAACAACCCGCGCGCCCGGCAAAACCCGGCAAAACACCTTCCTACACGCGCCAAAAACCACGTTTCGCCCCCATCCGAATGCTTATCTCCACCAATTTCGCGCCGTCAAGCCGCGCGAAAATCACAAATGAACCCCATTTCCACCCCGTGCCAGGTACAGAACCCACACTTCCGAGCGCCCCAAATCCGCCTGCCCAATCCCACTTCCGCCAAGACCAAAAAGATCACTTCGTCATCCGACGAAGTGATCTCGAAACCCGCCGTCAGCTACCCCACGCTGAACCCAACCTCACTACACAACTCATACACCCCAGACTCAGTAAATACCTCACACATCCCACACCGCCGCCAGACACCACCTATCACCACAAAGGCGAACTGGCCCCCAACTTGTCCAGGAATCGCCCGGGGGCATACGCTTTGTGCGGAGAATCGAGTCGCTGCCCAGCCGCGTCCTGCGGCCCGGTCGACCGGGCAGGCCGAAGAAGGCCAGAAAATGGCAGGGTGATGCCCACAGATATTGTTCTGCACGAATCCGCTGTTTTATGTCTTAGCAGCCCGTTTAGAAAGCTGTCCTTGCTGCGAGCGGCCCCATTTCTAAACGGACTGTCAGGGCTGACCCCGGCGCCCCCTCTTCGCCTGCGGCGCAGCAGGCCCAGTCCGCCGAGAACCAGCAGGCTCATCGTCGCCGGTTCGGGAGTTATAGCCAGCGGTTCCGACAGGGCATACATGGGCCGTTGCAGGGAGCCCGGATCCCCAGTCCACATCCGCCAGACCCATTTGGTGGTTTCGCATGCCTGCCCCTGGTGTACACACACACCGGTTGCGCCCAGAGCGCCGAGTGAACCATAATGCCCCGGCGCTTTGGTACCGTCTTTCCATGTGCCGGTAAACGGCCACAACTCGCACTTGGCCCCAAGTTCAGTGAGGTTAATCGCATTCTGGACTTCACCATCCCATAGGTCTGCGTAGTCGCTGGCCACCATAGTGCTGCCGTCCAGGAGGAAGATGGCATGGCCGGACTCAACGGTCGGGTTGGTCGAGGTGTTGTCTCTCGCATCCACCTGATCCGTGGAGCCGATGGCCTTCCAAGCGACGCCATCGTTCGCGCCAATGCCAAGCGGGCTGGCGTTGGCCAGGAATTGCACCCACGCGTTGTACGTGCCGATATCCGTCGACGATGCAGTGGTCGTCGTGCTGGTATGAAACGCGAAGCGATACCCATCCCCGACCGCCCACGGGGCCCCGGTGGCCGGATTGTCTCCCGTCAGGGCGGCGGGGCTCAGGATACCAAGTTGGCCCTCGATTAAGGCCCCCTGGGCCTGTCCCGCGAAAACGCCCACTGCCATCAAGGCCACGAAACCACTCACCAAGTACTTCATGATACTCTCCACTGGTTGATGTTCTCGGTTGGCCGTCTGTCCGTTGCATCGGCAGGATACCTGACCGATGCACAGAAGCACCAACCCTCCATTTACTCTGCAAGAAGCCCGAGGAGAAGACCTGATCCGACCACCATATATATGTGGATAGTGCTTCTTCCGCATTCGATCAGGGGTTAGACGCTGCATATTCGTTTTGGTTTCAATGAATCCCAAAAACACAGGAGATTTGATTCCGCGAAGGCCCCGTGCGCCGGCCGGCGTGACAACCCAGCCGTTCGCGACGACCCGACCCGACCGGTTCCCGAAGCCGACTGGGACAAGCTTCCCCGCAACGGCAACTGCAAAAACCACAAACTGGATCGCGCCGCCTGCCGTAACCAGTGGCGGCAACGCCCTGGCGCTGCCGCCCCGACCTCCCGCCAACCCATCAACACCAGAAGGGCGGTAAGGAATGCACGTGACCCGCGCGGGACAAGGGATGACTTCGAGGCATTACGCCCCGTCTGCGGCAACTACGCCTCTTGGTCCGGTCAAAATGTATAAGATGGCCCCGGAGATGGCGACCCCGCCCCGCCAGAAAAGCGACCGGCCAGGATGCCAGCCATCGGGGCATTACGAGCCATGGGCAGTTCAGCCATCCCATGTCAGGCGACAACATTCTTGCCATTGGCGGCCCCCGAAAGTACCTTTTGGGAGTTGGGGGCAGCAATGCCCCTCTCGCGGCAGGATCGGCAGGCCGGTTTCTATGCAGTGGTTTTCACGGCTAGGCCGATACAATAATGGACCGGATGTCGGCGGCAAGATCCGACAGAGGCCCGGTTAAGGCCGGTTGGTTGTGCGCGGACAGAACACCATCCATGCACTGCGTGTCGGCAAGAGGAGTTCCACATGGATGCGGACCTGACCAAAAAAGTCTACCAGGTTTTTGACCCAGCCCCGTTGCGGTCCACCCAGGCGGACCTTTACATAGATTTGGATCCCGTACGCGGCAATGCGAACGTGGTAACCCGCTTGGCCGATCGCATCGTGCTGTCCAACAAGCCCACCTGCCAGATCATCGCCGGGCATAGGGGCTGCGGGAAGTCGACCGAGCTTTGTCGCCTGCAACGCCGCCTGTCGGACCAACGCCTTTTTGTCGTTTACTGCAAGGCTGACGAAGACATCGACCGCAACGATGTCGACTTCCCCGAGGTGCTGGTTGCGATCATCCGGCAGATGGCAAAGCAACTTAAGGACTTGGGTATTTCGTTGAAACCCGGGTATTTCAAGGACCGGTGGGACCGCCTCAAGAATGTACTCGGCAGCGAGGTGAGCCTGGACGAAATCGGCCTGGAGGCGGGGCTGGTAAAACTGGCGTTGACGGTCAAGAGCAGTCCGGATGCCCGAATGGAGATACGCAAGCTCCTCGAGCCGGACACCGCAAACTGGGTCCAGGCCGCCAATGACGTGATTGGCCAGGCCAAGATCGAACTGATCGCCAAGGGCTTCAGCGACATGGTCATCATCGTCGACGACTTGGACAAAATGGTGAATCGCCCTTCCGTGGAGGCAGACTGCTCGACGGCGGAATATCTGTTCGTCAATCGCGAGGCCCAACTGACCGCCTTCGTCTGCCACCTGGTCTATACGATGCCTATCTCCCTGGCCTATTCGGCCCAGGAGCAGACAATCGCCAACCTCTACGGCGGCCATCCGTCAGTCGTGCCGATGACCAAACTGGCTGGCATGCCGCCAGGCCGCAAACCGCACCCCGGCGGCGCGGCGAAGTTCGCCGAGATCATCCAGACCAGGCTGGCGACGGTCCCCGCCTCGGAGGATCAGGTGTTCGCCTCGCCGGAAGTTCAGGACGAGTTGATTCGCCTCAGCGGGGGCCAGCCCCGAGAATTGATGATCCTGATCCGGGATGCGATTATCGGCAACGGACTGCCGATTGCCCCGGCCGCCGTGGAACGAGCCGCCCGCGACGGGCGCCAAGCCTATGGCCGGCAGCTCCAGGCCGAACACATGCCGATCCTGGATAACGTCCGCAAGAATGGGAAACTGGCCAGGGACAGCAAAAACGACACACTGGTCCGGGAACTCCTGGAGAGTCGCGCCATCCTCCAGTACGAAAATGACGTAGAATGGTATGACGTGAACCCGCTGGTCCCTGAGCCCCCGCGCAAGGCATCCGGGAAGAAGCAATGACCTCCCCGCCCCCCGAGCATGCCGGCAGCCCGCAGCAGCAGGCAGAGTTGCAGGCCATGCGAACGATGCTGACGTTCTCGGAAGGCACGTTTTCCCTCAGTTTCGCCATCTGCAACAGCCCGGCCTTGCGGGACTTCCTGATCGACCGCCTCCACAGCGATAGGCCGGGCCTCCGCGTGCACACAATCTCGCCCGGTTGCACAGACATACTGGATGAGGCAATATCCTCCGTCGGCCAGGCCAATATTTCGGGGCTCTTCCTGGCGGGCCTGGAAAGCTGCGTATCCTCTGGCCAGGCCAACTATCCGATCCTTCGCGCCCTCAACGCCTCGCGAGAAGCCTGGGCCAGGAAGTTCCCCTGCCCGGTAGTGTTCTGGGTGCCCGAGTACGTAATCCGAATCCTGTACTGCCAGGCTCGCGACCTGATGGCCTGGCGCAGCCATCAGTTCGAGTTCGGCTCGGAACCCGCCGACCTCGCCAGGGCGGATGCCATTCCCATCATGTCCGACTCTCTGGCGATTAACCTCAGCCTTGAGGACAAGCAATTCCGCATCGCTGAACTGGAAAGTCGCATCTCCCAGGCCGGCGCCGACATCCCGGTAACGTTGGTTCCACACGTGGTGACATGGATGCTCGAACTCGCCACACTCAGACAGATTCTGGGCGATCTGCCCGCGGCCAGGGAAGAGTTGGATAAGGCGGTTCATCTGCTGGACAGGCCCCTATCCCAAGGCGCAACAGAGGACAATGACCAATGTGGTTTGCGTGCGGTAGCCATGGGCAAGATCGCCGACATCCTCCAGCAGCGGGGCGAAACAGACGAGGCCTTGCGCACCCTGCGAGAGGAAGAACTGCCGGTCTACGAGCGACTGGGGGATGTGCGAAGCCGCGCCGTAACGATGGGCAGGATCGCCGACATCCTCCAGCAGCGGGGCGAAACCGATGAGGCGCTGCGCATCCGGCGAGAGGAAGAACTGCCGGTCTACGAGCGCCTGGGGGATGTGCGAGAGCGCGCCATCACCATGGGCAAGATTGCCGACATCCTCCAACAGCGGGGCGAAACAGATGAGGCGCTGCGCATCCGGCGCGAGGAAGAACTGCCGG
>CAZMBZ010000074.1:0-17762 GCA_964564285.1 uncultured Planctomycetaceae bacterium
AGGAGAAGACTGAGATAGAAATAGTGATGAAGCCAATGCACCACGTGTCCGTAGCTGTGAAGCCTGGTGTTATGGCGGGGGGCTACCGACTGCGTTTTGTCGGAGATGGTCACGTTGACCTTGCGCGGGGTGGTTTCCATACCGCGCGCGATGGCACGGTTGATCTTCTGGATGGCAAGTATCGGGTGTACTGCGAGGTCGCAAAACGGCAGTTTGTGCCAGTTGGCGTTATAGATGTTCAGAGCCCCCACTGTGTAACCGTCGATGTGAGTCCGGCCACGGAGAAGTTGGTGAGTCCTTGGACGCTCGAGGAAATAACGTTTGGCAAGCGTCTGAGGATTCCGGGTGTGAAGATTCCGGGTGTGCGGTCCTTTCTGCCGTGAAGAGCCGGCCGGTGGGCATGCTCCCGGTCGGTTCGACGCTCTGTGGCGCCATGTTTCCCCGGCCGTTTCGAGAAGCATGTTTCATCGGCTTTTGTGGGTTCAATGTGGGCTTGTCTTGGAAAGATCACACTTGGAACATGCTTCCAGGAACAGCATTGGGTAGCATGGCACCACCTCCAAGGGCGTTGGGACCATGCCACCAGCCACCGCACATGCACTATCAATATGGAGTCTAATATGGCCAAAACGATAAAGAGGCTACTGGCGGGTTCTCTTGTGTTGGTTATCGCTACGGTTGCGGTGCCGTTCGTGGGGAGGCTTGACGCGGCTGGGCCGCCCGCTTCTCAAGGTAGTACCCGCACGAAAGAGATAAGAGACTTTGGATTGCGATCTACAGCAGAAGACCTCTACGCCACAGTTTCAGGCATGGGCGGGGAAACGCTTGACACGCGCCGTGAGGCAGCGCGAACACTGGCCAGAAGTGTAGAGGCTGAGCCGTGGCTCGTGCTGCTGTTTCTTTCATCACAGGCAGCCCCGACCGGAGACGAGGACGAACAGTATCGGCAGAAGGTAAGGCGCCCTTTTGAACTCAGTGTTATTTTTGCAGCCATTGAGGCCCTTCCGGAAGATGTGTCTCCAGCGGTTCTGTGGGCTTTGACATTCTTGTTGGACGAGAAAGAAGAAGCCATATGGTCTGAGGACATACGTGTGATCGTGACGGTAGGGTACAGTAGTTGCATGAGCAACCCGATTCGCGAAGAGGTCAGGGCGTGTTTGACGAAGCGAATGGGCGTTGACCATGGTTTTGATTCGTCTAAATGGCGGAGGGCCATTCGTGACGGTGTGGCGAGCAAGGGATACCGCGCCAGCCAACCCTCTCCATGGATGTCGCACATATGGAATACTGTAATAGCGCTGGCTCTTGTCTTGCTTGGGTGGTTTGCCGCGCGAATCAAATATCGGCGGAATGCCCCGACACATGAGCGAAAGATATCAAAATAGGAACGTAAACCGGGCCAGGATGTTTCGGCCGGGCCGTGATACTCTTTGCCAATGGCCGGTGGCATGCTCCCGGTCGGGTTCGGGGCTCTGTGCCGCCATGTTTCCGCAGCCGTTTCGGGAAAAATGTTCCATCGGCGCTTGTGGGTCCACTGTGGCCTTGTCCTGCCGGGATCGTACTTGGAGCATGCTTCCAGGAACAGCACTTGGAAGCATGGCCCCGCTTCCAAGGACGATTGGATCATGCCACCAGGCCTGATTTGGTCTCGCATACACGCTACGGACAACTTGATGAATGGCTTTGGTGACGCGGATACAAACGTGTTACGGTACCGCAAGCTGTCGAAGACGGACGAAGCCGGGACAATCAGTCAATGGCATGAGGATACCAAACGTGATTAGGCATAATCGAAGGGCAGTCGGCATGTTGGTTGTGGCCGTGTTTGCAGCAATCTGCGGCTTGAACGTGTGTACTGTTGAGGCTGACGACGACGAGAAGGCGAGCCCCAAGCAAACGGCCGAGGCGCTTATGCGACAATGCCAGGGAAGCGAGGGCGAGAGGATGCCGCCGTTGGCGGGGCGAGATGACGTGTTGGCTGCGGCTTGGTCGATATACCCGCAGCAGCCCGTGAGGGTACGCCGCCACTTCGTCATGTATATCCCCGTCTTTGGCAAAGACCCCGCCAAGAGCCCAGGGTGGCCATGGGTTACCTCGCTGGCCGCGATTAAGGCGCTTGTGGACGTGTTCGTCACAGACAAGGACGCGATGTGCCGGTCTATGGCTGCCCAGTCCCTCGTCTGGGGCGTTCCGGATTCGATGGTACGGATACACGCGAAGGAACTGCTCGACGCCGTCCGGCGTCGAGTCGGGACAGCCCCGAGTGGCACCGATGATGCCATGATGCTCCTTGGCAAGACAGGCTCCGATGCCGCGCGGCGGATGCTGCTGGCCTGGGGATGTGCCAAAGGAGTCAAAGGCGACCGGTCGCGGTTGGTTCGCAATCTGGCGCTGGCAAAGCTTGGCGATACCACGCGTGAACTTGTTTTCATCCGGGCGTTCGAGCGGGCGTGCGACGAGGGCAAGCAGTCCCGGCGGGAAGACGTGTACAAGGCGGTTAGGCTTG
Source organism: uncultured Planctomycetaceae bacterium (assembly GCA_964564285.1). Taxonomy (GTDB): domain Bacteria; phylum Planctomycetota; class Phycisphaerae; order SM23-33; family SM23-33; genus JAUWQU01. Next base: position 2,507 of record CAZMBZ010000074.1, read on the forward strand.
CCAAGAAGCTGGCGTATATAGGCCAGCCGGGCAGCGTAATGGCTTTGGCAAGGCAGTTTCGCAACCCACTGTACTATCACGCGGGAGGGTCGGACTATCGACATGTGATGAGCGTGCGTTACGGGATCGTAAACGCGCTCGGTCTCATCTGGCCTGATGAGCCGACGTTCGCGTTCCCGTACGACAAGTCTGCCGGCGGGGAGAAAGCGTATGTAAAGGTTGAAAAGTGGCTTGAGACCTACACGGGTGTGAAGTGGCAGGTTCCCCGGCCGGCTTTCAACGAGGAGGGTGCGACGCCGGAGCAGCTATGCTGGTAGAGAAGCGAAATGTTGACCACATATTGTAGGAAGCCGCGAGCAATCCCCGCGACGGCTGCTGTTCTTGCGTTCGGTGTGTCGATTGCCGTTTGGCCGATGGCATACTCCCGACCGGTTCGGGGCTCTGTGCCGCCATGTTTCCGCAGCCGTTTCGGGAAAAATGTTCCTTCGACGCTTGTGGGTCCACTGTGGCCTTGTCCTGCCGGGATCGTACTTGGAGCATGCTTTCGCCAACAGCCCCGGAAGCATGGCACCACCTGCAAGGACGATGGGACCGTGCGGCCGGGCGTGCTGGGTGGAAGCGTTTGGCCGACCGACGAAAGCAGCGGAGAGCCAGGAACAGGATGGGCGTTCCAGGTATGGGATATCGTTCAGCGGCGGCGGCGGAACAGGGCTCCGGCCGCTGCGAGCGTCAGCAGCGCCAGCGAGGTTGGCTCGGGCACCACGAACGGGTCGGAGAACGCCACGATACCGACCTTCTCGCTGCCCCCGTGGCTGCGCTCGGTATCGCCGACGGTATCTTCGTCGATGGCCCAGTAGGACTCGGCGCCGGTGATGGCACCGCGGCGGATCCACCCGCCATCGCCCCCGTTTCGCGAGGCGATCGTGCCGAGTGTCACGTCCGGCGCATCGGCGAATGTCTGGTTGAAGCCCACGGCGTAGCCCGTGCCGTCGGGGGACGTATCCGCCCAGCCCTTAACGATCGCGTCGCTGGTGAGGCTGTCGTAAAGGATTATCGCCCCGCCCGCGTCGGTGAAGCTGCCCGACCCGGCACTGAAGGCGACGTAGCCAATCGTCTCATCCTGCGTAATCAGCGGCTTGTGCTGCGTCTCGGCGGTCTCCAGCGAAAGCGCGATTTGCCCAGCCGTCACGGACTTCACGCCCGGTGTCATCCAAGGCCGGCTCGGTTCGCCCGGGGGCGCATCCAGCTCGTTGACCATCGTCTGGATCGTTACCAGAGTAGCGGGGGCCTGGGAGAAGCTCGCGGCGAAGTTGACGGTGTCGTGGCTGGTGGTGCTGGTATTGGCCGAGGCCGTGCTCGTCGTGTGCAGCGCAGCCTCGATCGTCAGCCCTCCGAGCTGGTGGATGCCCGGCTCGATGGCGAGGTACGGCACGTTGACGTTGCCATGCGGGCCGTCGAACTTCGCGGGCTCGACCGGCGCAATCTCGAAGCCCGTCGTCGTGACGTTGCGAATCCGGACGCTGTAGGCATCGTCGTCCTCGTTCGACGCCACCGTCACCACGATGGGCACCACATCGTAGACCTGCTGGAACGTAACCTGTTGAAATGTGGTCTGCCCGGCCGACGTCGCGTCGAGGGCAACGTTGCCCGACTCCATTGAAACCGGGGCACCGAAGGCATCGGCGACCACCACAGCCAGCAAACTTGCCGCGAAAGCTACTCGCATCGCGTTTCTCGCGTTCATGGTACACCCTCCAACCAAGACTTGTTTGACGGTCTCGCCCGACCGCCATCATCGATCTCACCAATAATTCTATCACCAATCGTGGAATTTGAAAGGATTTTTTTGGCCAATCTGCCATACCAAAGTAGGAAATGCCCGGCCGGGCCGTATCGCTCTGAAGTTCTGCGGGCCTCACCGCCACGGGCGGGGGCGGGCAATGACGCCTTGGAAGGTGCGTTGGGGCATTGTTTGGCGCGATAGCATGGCCGAGGGATCGGTGCGGCGTTGCGGCAAATGTGATTGACGCCGGCCGCGATGGGGGTATCCTGTTCTCAACGTATGATTTTCAACCCAATGTTGCGCAGGAGCCCGACCATGAACGTTCTGATCGCTGACAAACTGTCCCCGGAAGTCGTCGTCGCACTGGAAGAACTCGGCCTGGAGGTGGAGGTCCGCGGTGAACTGGACGCGGCGACCCTGCCGGACGCCATCGGGCTTGCGGACATCCTTGTGGTGCGTTCCACGAAGGTCAGCGCGGCGGCGATCCAGGCGGCGTCTCGGCTGTCGCTGATCATCCGCGCGGGTGCGGGGGTGGATACGATCGACCTTGCAACCGCAAGCGAACGCGGCATTTACGTAGCCAACTGCCCCGGCAAGAACACCGCGGCCGTGGCGGAACTGGCTATCGGACTACTGGTGGCCGCCGACCGGCGAATAGTGGATGCGACGGTTTCCATGCGTAACGGGTCATGGCAGAAGAAGGAGTTCGGCAAATCGCACGGCCTGGCCGGTAGAACGTTGGGTATTCTCGGCTTCGGTGCTATCGGCAGGGCTGTGGCCGAGCGTGGGGCCGGGCTGAAAATGAATGTCATCGCGTGGTCCCGCAGCCTGACGCCGGCAGCGGCTGAGGCAGCCGGCGTTGGCTATGCTCCGACGCCGGAAGTCCTTGCTACCGAAAGCGATGCAGTCAGCGTGCACCTTGCCCGAACGCCGGAGACCAAACATATCGTGGGCTCGGAGTTCCTAGGCGCCATGCGGCCCGGGGCGATTCTGATCAACACTTCCCGCGGACCGCTGGTAGACACGCAGGCCCTCCGCAATGCCATCGCCGACAAGGGCTTGCGCGTTGGGCTCGACGTCTACGAGGATGAGCCAGCCGGCGGTCAAACTGACTGGGCCGATAAGGAATTGGCATCACTGGCGACCTGCACGCCGCATATCGGGGCATCCACCAACCAGGCTGCCGAGTCCGTGGCCGCGGCGGTGGTGGAAATCATCGAGCAGTTTGTAAAGACCGGCAGGCCGGCGAGCACGGTGAACCTTCGCGCCCATTCGCCGGCCAAGCATCGCCTTGTTATACGTCACCTAAACCGTGTAGGAGTATTGGCTTGCGTGCTGGACAGCCTCCGCGAGGAGGGGATCAACGTCGAGGAAGTGCAGAACACGATCTTCGCCGGAAACGCGGCCGCGTGCTGCTCAACACTGCTTGACCAGTGCCCATCGGACACGCTGGTCGACAGCCTTCGCAGCAACGAAAACATCCTGCACGTAACACTGAATCCATGCGAAGGCGACTAATGATCGCGCCGTGAAGGCGTCCGCATGATAGCCGAATCTTTTCTTGCTTTCGGCAGTAACTCTCACGCTTTTAGGATGTTAAACCCGTGGGAGAAGCCAATATGCATCGAGATAAGATTCTATCGGTGATGGTATGGGCATTGGTGGCGATGCATGTCTGCGGGAGCCTCGCCCTGGCCGAGACGGACTCGGCCATGGACCTGTATTACAGCGCCAACTCGCTCTGTTCGCGCCGGTTCTACAAGCTCGCCGCCGTCGAGTACAAGACTTTCCTTGCCAAATACGGCAAGCACGCGAAGGCCCCGCGCGCGAAATGGGGCCTGGCGGTGAGCCTCTACAACCTCGGCCAACTCAAGGAGGCCGAGGGGCTGCTCAAGTCGCTGGCAGGTCATCGAGAGATCGCCGCGCAGCAGCAGTTACACAATCTATGGGGTGCGTGTTTGCTGGAGCAAAAGCGTTTCGCCGAGGCCGAGAAGGCCTTCGGCTGGTCGGTCAAGAACGCCAAGGACCCAGCATCCGCCCAGACAGCCAACGCTCGGACGGGACTGATAGAGACGCTCTATCTCCAGAACAAATGGGCCGAGGTCATCAAGGTCGCGGATGAGGCGGGCAAGCTTGCCCCCAAGTCACCGTACACGCCGCGGATTCAATACGAGGGTGCGGTGGCGCGTGCGAAGCTCAAACAATACGACGATGCCGCCGCCGTGCTCAAGGCGATAATCGAGGCCGGCAAAGACAAAGCCCTCGTTCACCGGGCGACGTTCCATCTGGCCGAGTGCCTGCGGTACTCGGACAAGCTGACCGAGTCGGCCGAACTGTACAAACGGGCCGCCACCGCGCAAAAGGGAGAGTTCAGCGAGTACGCCCACTACAACTACGGCATGGTGCTGTTCTTACTGAACAACCACACCGAGGCCATCAAGGTACTGACGGACTTCCGCAAGGCCTACCCCAAGACAAAGCTGGGCTCGGAGGCGAGCCTGTACATCGGCCGGGCGAATATAGAGTTAAAGAATTACTCCAAGGCCGAGGCTATCCTCCGCCCGCTGGCGACCGGCAGGGGCAGCCCGCTCATGCCGGCGGCGGTCCTGTGGTACGCGCGCATGCACGCCCGCAACAACAACCCCACGCAGGCGACGAACATCCTCAAGAACGTCGAGTCTCGCTTCGCGAAGGACCCCTTGCTGCCGGCGATGATAAACGAGTTGGCGATGGCTTACATGTCGTTGCGCAAGCACGATCAGGCGGCGGCGGCTTTTCAGCGTGCCCAATCAATTGCCACCGGCGACGAGGCCATGGACTTCATGCGACTCCAGGGGTTCTGCCAGCACCGCGCGGGCCAATACCCCCAGAGCCTGGTGGTCTGCGACGCGTTCGCCAGGAAGTATCCCAAGAGCCCTTGCTTCAGCGACATGCTGTTTCTGAGGGCGGAGAACCTGCTGCTACTCAAGAAGGCGCCCGAGGCCCTGGCGGCCTACGATGTGTTCATCAAGGCCGACCCGAAGCACAAGGACTCCCTGCTGGCCCATCTGCGGCGGGCGCAACTCTACGCGAACATGAAGAAGTGGGCTCCGGCCAGGGAGAATATCGAGGTCGTTCTGGCCGGCGACCACAAACCAGCCATCTTCGACCAGGCATGGTTCCTCGCGGGCGATTTCGCTTTCCAGGCCAAAGACTGGCCCAAGGCTATCAAGGCATTCGAGACGTTTCTCGCCGATAAACCCGATCAGCCGAACGTCGATGCCGCCCTGTACTCGCTGGCACTGTCATACGAGCAAGACAAGCAGATCAACAACGCCGTATCGACGCTCAGGAACCTGATTGTCGATCATTACGGCCAGTCGATCGGCAAGGTCGAAGACGCCGCGAAGGGCTCCACCAAGGTCGGCAGGCAAGGCGGCAAATCCCGCAATCGCAAGGTTTCGCGGCGGAAGAACAAGTCGGCACAGACGTACAAGTATCTCCAGATCGCTCGCGTCGCGATGGGACGACTTCTCTACGATGTCGGCAGGCTCGACGAATCCCGGGCCGTCCTGCTCGAGGCGAGAAACAGCTATGGATCGCTCCGTCAGCAGCGCGATGGAGATGTCGAATACTACCTGGCATGGATCGCGCTGAAGCAGGATCGTCAGGCCAACGCGTCGAAGTACTTTGCCGAGCTCGCCAGATACCCCAAGCATGCCTTCGCCACTGATGCGAAGTTGCAGGCTGCCATACTGCAAATCCGCCAAGGCCAGGCCGGCCCGGCCCTGGCAACGCTGAACGAGTTGCTCCGAGCCAACCCAAAGCATCCCAAGGCCGACCAGGCGACGTACTACATCGGCCTGTGTTACGCCAGGCTGAAAAAACCCCGCGAGGCATTGGGCTATCTCCGGGCCGTCCAGTCGAAGTACCCCAAGAGCGACATGGCCGACGATGCCCTCTGCTGGCAGGGGCGATGCGAGCAGCTCGACGGCAAGGACCCCGCCGCCCGGGCCGCCAAGGCGTCAGCCACTTACGGGACCTTCATCCAGAGATACCCCAAGAGCGAACTGCTCGCCGAGGTGCTGGTGGACCTGGCCAAGTTGGAGTTCCAAGCCAAGAAGTACGATAAGGTTATCGCGAGAATGACCGGCCTGATAGGAGAGGACCTCAAGAAGCCAGTGGATTCGCCCTCCCTGCGGGAACGGGCGCTCTACCTGCTGGGCTGGAGCTACAACAAGACCGGCAAGCCCGCTCTCAGTGCCAGGGCGTTCGAGGAAATGGACACTTCCAAGGCCACCGGCGGTGTAATGACCGCGTCGGCGGCGTTCCAGGCAGGCGAGGCTCGCATGCGGACGAAGGAGTACCCGGCAGCGCTGGAGCACTTCACCCAGGCCGTCGCCTCCGCCAAGGCAGGGACGGACAACCACGCCTCAGCCATGATTCGGCGCGGCGAATGCGAGGCCCTGACCGACCAGTGGAAGAAGTCCCAGGCCACCTACAGTGCGTTCATAAAGCAGTACGGCCGGGCCAAGCACAAACTCCTGGCCCAGGCCCAATTCGGCCTGGGTTGGGCGATGGAAAACCAGAAGAACTACGCCCAGGCGATCACGGCCTACCGCTTGGTTACGGCCCGCAAAACCAAAGACTCCCTCGGCGCCCGCAGCCAGTTCCAGATCGGCGAGTGCCTCTTCGCCACAGACAAGCTAGACCAGGCCACCAAGGAGTTCGTACTCGTCGAGAGCACCTACGCGATACCCGCATGGACGGCGAGAGCGATTCTCGAACTGGGGCGCATTCGCGAGGCCCAGGATCGCGAGGACGACGCGATGGACAGGTATAAGGAAGTCATCAAGCGGTTCGGCGACAGCGCAGCCGCCGGAGTAGCCAAGACTCGACTCAAGGCGCTCCAGTAATGCTCCGCCACATGAAAGGAAACGTGTTATGACAGCAGAAGCAAAGTCCGCGATGCACCGCATCGCACTCGGCGTTGTCGCAATGGCAGGCCTGCTGCTGGTGAGCCAGGCACTGGCCGTGGAACCCGAGCGCACGATTGACCTGGCTGTCAAGGGCGGGAAACCGGGTCCGGTAAGCCTCTTCGAGCTTATCGGCAAGGGCGGATACATAATGTACCCGTTGGGCCTATGCTCGGTGCTTGCCCTGGCGCTGGCGGTCGAGCGGTTCATAAGCCTCAAGCGTAACAAGATCCTCCCTCCGGAATTCGTGACCGGCATCAAGGATGAGTTCTCCGGCCCCGACGACATCGACAAGGCGGTTGCCTACTGCGAGGAGCGTCCATCGCCGATCAGCAATGTTTTCAAGGCTGGCATCGGCAGGGTTATGCATGGCGCAGCGTCGATCGAGAAGGCCATCGAAGACGCCGGCTCGCGCGAGGTCGACAAGCTCAAACGCAGCCTGCGCCCGCTGTCGGTGATCGCCACCGTAGCGCCGCTGCTGGGACTGCTGGGAACGGTGTACGGCATGATCTCGGCGTTCCAGTCGGCCTCGGCGATGGGTGTCGGCAAGGCGGACAGGCTGGCCACCGGCATTTACGAGGCCCTGGTGACAACCGCCGCCGGGTTGACGCTGGCGATTCCGGTACTGGTTGTCTACCAGATACTCTGCTCTCGCGTGGACAAGCTGGTGGACCACATGGACGACGAGGCCATCGACTTCCTCGAATACGCCGCCTATGGCAAGGACGTTTCGAACCAGGCCGATCCCGCCAAAGCCGAAAACGCCTAAGGATACCTCCCATGAGAATCCGCCAGTCATCACAAGAACCCGATGGCATAATCAACATCACATCCCTCCTGGACGTGATGTTCATCCTGCTGATCTTCTTCATGGCCACCACAACCTTCAAGGAAGAGGAGTTCCCCGTAGGGGTCCAACTTCCCGTGGCCTCCAAGAAGCACGAGACCGCCAGCAGCAAGACCAAGACGATCATCGTCAACGTCCGCAACACGCGCGATGGCGCCGATGAGGGGCTGTACATCGTCGGCGGCCAGCAGGTGACTCTCCAGAAAATGCGGAAGCTTGTCGAGGATGCCATCGCCGTTGACGCCAGCCAGGCTGTCTGGATCCGCGCCGATAAGCACGCCTATCACGGTGAGGTCGCCAACGCAGTCGCCACCTGCCGAAACGCCGGCGTGACGGAAGCCAAGCTCCTCTACGAGTCCAAACCGACGAACTAGCTGTCCGCGAGGACGATCATGCCCGATGAACAAACTACGCCCGCACATCGGAAACCGAAACGCCTGATCCGCAAGATCATGCTGGGCCTGCTGATGCTGGTGGTGCTCGGGGCCGTGCTGGCCGGGGCGGCAGTGGCCTACCTCAGGCCCCAGACCTGGAAAGCCTACACCGGACGAAATGCCTTCCCCATCCGGCAGGCGGACGGCTCGACGAAGATGATGGCCTGGGAAGAGCCTACCCTTCTGCCGGTACCGACAAACGCCGATGCCGACGAGATCATATCGGCGTCAGTGTCAGCCGACGCGAAAACGCTTGTCCTCGCCCGACGACCCAAGGGCGGAAAGGCCGACCTGTTCGTATCGCAGCTAACGCGCGGCGTCTGGTCGGAGCCCCAGCCGATCATCACCGTAAACTCCGACGAGTTCGACGAGTTCGAGCCCACCATCACACTCGATGGCAGGCACCTGCTCTACAGCTCGGATCGCCCGGACGGCATGGGCGGGTACGACATATGGGTGGCGCCCCTGACCGCCGATGGCTGGGGCGTGCCGACGAATCTCGGACCCAGGATCAACTCGGAGTTCAACGAACGCAGCCCGGCGATGAACGCCGACAAGGACAAACTCTACATATCGTCGGATCGCCCGACATTCCAGGCCGGCGAGACCGAACGACGACAGTTCTGGCAGAAGCTCGTCCAGGGCGAGGCCGTCAGCAACTACGAGATATTCGCCTGCGACGACATCGACCTGTCCAAGGACGCCAATCCCCTGCGCGACCGAAAACTCCGCGAGATAATCATCGCCAAGCTCGGCGGATCGAAGGATACCGAGGCGGCCGTCAAACGAGCCCTGACTTGGTACACCACCAAACAGGCGCCCGATGGCCGATGGGACTCCGCCGAGAACGGCGGCATGGCTGGGCAGGACATCGCCGCGACCGGCTTCGCCGCTCTATGCTTCTACGGATGGGGCGAACGACACGACAAGCCGGGCGAGTACCAGGACTCTCTCGCCCGGGCCGTCGAGTGGCTCGCAAACGAGTCCGTCAAGCGAAAGGGCAATTTCGCCGCGGGCGTCTCGCAGGGAATGTACGGACAGGGCATCGCGACGATCGCGCTGGCCGAGGCGTATGGCATTACCGGGGACAAGCGACTCGAGGAGCCGCTGAAACTGGCCGTCCAGGTCATTCTCAAGGCCCAGCATCCAGTCCACGGCGGATGGCGATACAAACCCGTGCCGTCGGCCGCCGACACATCAGTACTGGGTTGGCAGGTGATGGCGCTGCACTCGGCCCGCAAGGCCGGCATCAACGTGCCACAGACGGCGTTCGACCTCGCCGCCAAATGGCTGGACTCAGCCGGCACGGGCGACCATGGCGGGCTGTACGGCTACCAGGTGAAGTCCGCACCCACCGCCCCGATGACCGCCGAGGCGATGTTCATCCGTCAACTGCTGGGCGCAAAGCCTTCGGATCCGCGACAGCAGGAGTCCGCCGCGTTTCTCATCTCCCAACAGGGCGTTGGCAAAAAGGGCCACAAGACCAACCTGCCATCCCTGAAGTCCGGCAGCAACTTCTATCACTGGTACTACGGCGCGCTTGCGATGTATCAGCATCAGGGCGACGAGTGGAATACCTGGAACGATGCCGTCCGCCCGCTGCTGCTGGCCAGGCAGACAACCGAGGGCGACCAGGCCGGAGTCTGGCCCGGCGGACAATGGAAGCGGGCCGGACCGCTTATCAGCACCGCGATGGCCGCCCTGGCACTGGAGGTCTACTACCGATACCTGCCGATGTACCAGATGGATGAGCAGGGCGCCGACGCCTTCCGCAAGTCCGACGACGTCATCCCGGGACTCGAGCTCAAGCCGCGCCCCATGCGCAAGACAGCCAGGCAACTGCTGAAGATTCCGCTGCTGGCCCGACACATCCAGGCCCTCAACTCCACCGGCGACGAGTTCGGACTGACATTCTCACCCGACGGCGACTATGTGTACTTCGCGTCCAATCGACTCGGCGGAACTGGCGGATACGATCTCTATCGCAGCAGGGTCGTTCACTACACCCCACGCGATGCCGACAATGCGATCACCACGCACGTTATCCAGATCCCCGAAAACGCCGCCGACCCGCTCAGCACGCTCGATGATGAGAGTTCGCCCTCGCTGGCAGGCGACGGCCTGACGATGATCTTCAGTTCGAACCGACTACCATGCGCGGCCGGTTCGACGAACATCTACATCACTCGCCTGACGCCAATCTCGCAGATTCAACTGGCCCTGGCGCGGATCAACGGAATCAAGTGGTGGCTGGTCGGACTCATCTCCGGCCTGGTCGCCCTGATCGCCATGATTCTTTGGTGGCGCAACGCGGAGAATCGCAACCAGGCGAGCCTGCTGGTCAAGTGCATGATCGGATCTGCCGGGCTGCACGCGGGCATCCTCGTCCTGCTGAGCCTTTGGATGATCGGCGAGGCGGTGATCCTCGCCAGGGGCGATCCGATGGAAATCGCCATCGACGCCGACGCCCTGGCCAGCGAGAAGCTCTCCGAGGCGATTCGCGAGCAAGTCACCGAAATAGAGACGACACCCGAGCCGATCCACATGGTCTCGGATCTTGCCCCGACGCCAATGCCGACCATCGACCCCGTGGAGATCGCGCCGCGAGTAATGGCGCCGACGGCTTCGGTAGCCTTGCCCAGCGAGGTGCAGGTCGCGATCGCCGAAGTGACCGTCGCCGAGCCCAAAGCCCAGCCCCGGGCCGATGTGCGAAAGGTCCAACCCATAGACTTCGCCGCCGATGTGGAACTCGAGTTGAAACCCCAGGAGACCCCCCAGCCAAACCAGGCCGACCAGGCCAGGCCCGAGGCCGCGTTCGCACTCGCCCCCGTCGAGCCGAAACTCTCCAAGCCCGTCGACGACGCGATGAAGCAGGCTGCCAGGATACCCCAGGCAACCGCCAATATCGTTGACGTCCTCATCGAAACCGACATGCCATCGCCGACCGAGGCCAAGCCGAAACTGGTCGGCATGGGCGATACCGTCACCAAGCGAATCCCTCGTGCAACCATCGGCGAATCGGTGATCCTCGAGGTCCTCGACAACGTTCGGTCCAACTATGTCCTGCGACAGAAGGAAAATCGCGACCGCATCCTGAAACGCCTCGGCGGTTCGGATGAAACCGAACAGGCTATCGGGCGGGCGCTTGATTGGTTCACCGCTCACCAGGAAGATGATGGCAGGTGGTCCTGCCGAAATCATGGCGGCCAGGATGGACACGATAACGCCATAACCGGCTTCGCCATGCTGTGCTATTTCGGCTGGGGCGCCAAGCACACCGAGTCGGGGCCATACCAGGAGCCGATGGTCAGGGCGGTCAACTGGCTCGCCGGTCGGGTCGGCAAGGATGGGGACCTCACCGGCGGACATGGCCAGGGCATGTACGATCAGGGCATCGCGACGATGGCCCTGGCTGAGGCGTACGGCCTGACCAAGGATCCCGCCCTGTTCGAGCCGCTGCGACGAGCAGTCACATTCATCGCCAAGGCCCAGAGCAAGTCTCACGGCGGCTGGCGATACAAAGCAAACTCCAAGGACGGCGACACGTCCGTCGTGGGCTGGCAGGTGATGGCGCTGACCAGCGCGCGAATGGCGGGCGTTCGCGTCTCGGAAGAATCCTTCGACCTCGCCCGCAAGTGGTTCGATACCGTCGCGGCCGGGCGTCATCGCGGGCTATACGGCTATGCCAACGCCAAGCCCACCCACACCATGACCGCGGAGGGAATGTTCTGCCAGCAACTCATGGGCCTGCGTTCGAGCAATCCGCGGATGATCGAAGCGGCGGAGTACATCAAGACCGCCCTGCCGGATGCGCGCAGACCCAGCTTCTACTACTGGTACTATGGGTGCCTGTCGCTCTATCAGCACCAGGGGCCGATCTGGGAGATGTGGAACCAGGAGATGAAGAAAACGCTCCTTTCAATGCAGGTCCGCAAGGGCGGCTCGGCTGGCTCCTGGCCGGCGACGGGCCAATACGCGCCGCGCGGCGGAGTGGTAATGTCCACCGCCATGGCCACGCTGTCGCTGGAAGTCTACTACCGCTACCTGCCAATGTACCACCGCATCGTCCTGGAAACACCGACAACGCAACCCGCAGACAGTCAGAATCCGTGACAGGCCACCTGGCCAGGCGGGCCTGTTAAATCGGCACAATGACTATGACAAATGACGGGCAGGCTTTGCGTGACACCTCCACCACCTCCTGGGCCAGGGCAGGCGTGCAGGACTATGGCGAGTTGGAGTAGCGAAGTCAGCGCGACCTCGGCAACTACGCTTCCTTCCGTCCCTCGGCGTGGCCGGTAAGGTCCCGGATGATGTCGCAGGCGATTTGGACCCGCTCACGCATGGCTCCGGTCAGGCGGTTGGTATCGCGGAAGACGAACTCGATGAAGTATGCGGCGCCTATGTCGAGCGTTTCCTGGAGATGCGATCGGAAGTCATCCCGGTCGAACGTGTCGCCGCAGAGTTTCAGGGGCACGGGCTTCCTGCACCAGATGACGTCTTCCCTGCAATCGGCGGCGAGCTTCTCCTGGTTGCACCACGGCGTGACGCTCACCTTGCGCAGGCCGGGCAGTTGCTGAAGATGGCCGATAAAACCGTGGACCGGCTCGCAGCACCCGAACTTCAGCAGTTTGAATCGGCTGGCGAACTTCTGGAAGTGAGGCATGAGAAACTCGCCGAACATCGCCGGCGAAAGCCCGGCGGCCTCCTGGGCTTCCAGGTATCCGTACCGGTCGGTCGAAGCGACGGGTTGGCCTGGTGGGATATCCCGGCCTGGAATCTCATCGCAGAACAACGAGCTGCCGGTGCAGTACCCCTGGTTGCCATCGTTATTGATCGTCAGCAGGCCTTGCTGCTCCTCCCACTGGCCGAGGGCGAAATTGTCCTCGGCAAGAAACGTCAGCAGCCGATGCACCGCATCAGGCTCGGCGGCCATCTGGAGGTAGAACTCCTGCATGCCCATCAGGTGGACTGCCTTGTTGGTTATGCCATCGGAGTAAAAGGTGCTCACGCGGCCCAGCTCGACCGGAAGCAGTCCTTCGAACATTTCACGGGCGACGGCCAGGCGTTGCTCGGTCTTGTCCCGGTCCAGGGAGATCGTGCGATTGGAGAGCTTATGGAAATCGGCGTCGATATCCTGGATCGGCTTGTTCGTCTTGTAGCCGTACCCGCCGCTGTCGGCGCGGATGAACTCGAGCTCCTCGCAGTAGCTGCTGACGTCGGTAACGTGGTCGACGACGAATCGATCGGGAATGATCCTGTCGTCGTCGATGGCCTCATACGAGACCAGGGCCCGGACGAGCCTGGCCTCCAAGTCGCGGCAGATGGGATCCTCGCACGTAAGCGGCGGGCACAGGTCGCGAAGATAGCTGCCGTTGTCTTCGATGTGGAAGGGGAATGTCCTGGCTCGCAGGCCGTTGTGCAGGCGCCATTTCTCTCTGCGATGGGTCATGACGTCGCTGAGGGCGATTTCCGCGTATCTGACGGCCAGGTCTCTAAGGTGGGATCGACATGCCTGATTCAAGGAACGTTTCCTAACAGTCTGGAGTATCTCGAACGACATTTACCATTTGCCTGTCCACTGATGATCGTCGTCAGCAACTCCCATCATGGTATCTTGTCTTCGCGTGTCGGCAAACAGATTCCGGGGGTTCCGAGCCCCGGCACGTTATTGTTCGAGCGGGTCGGGCAACGGGGCAGTGAGTTCGGCGTCACACGTGCAATGGCCCTCCTCGCGGTGCTTGGCGGCGTAGAACTTCCAAGCCCAGTCCGCCCACTCCTGTCCCTGCAGGGAGGCGCTGGCCGGCAGATACGTCAAAAACGGGCAGGTCTCCATACTATGGATGCGCAGGTCGAAGACGATTGCGTGGTTGGTGCTCCACGTCCGCAACTCGCGCGCCTGATCCGGCGGAAGCAGAGATAGCGTCTCATCGTCCACACGGGCGCAGCCGGTCGGCAGAGTCACTGCCACCGCGAGCAAAAGCAGACCCGCCAACCCAATCGCGCGTGCGCGTAATCTCATGAAGCAGCTCCTTCAGAAAAGATAAGCCACCAGACATCGCACTAAGGCGATCCATGGCAGGCTCGGCCCAACGACAATACGTAATGGTCGCCCGTTTGGCTCCCTTGTCTTGTCAATTGATCGCGGTTGCGTTGCTCACCACTCATTTTGAGGGATATAACTTCGACAGATATTTCGCTGCCGCGGCGGCCGCTTGCTCGGGGTTATAGTGCTCTGGGTTCCACGTGTACATGGCGATGGTAGCCAACGTGAACTGGACGTTATGGTCAGGCCGCCAGCGGGTTTCATGTTCGTTGAGGTTGGCGACGTATCCGGACAACTGTGTGTAGAGTTTGGGCTGGCGTCCGGACAATGGCTGGCGCTTGTTCGCAAAGCGGATGGGATTGTTGTCCCACATAAATGGTTTTCGCCCGATCACCCCGCCGAAGAGCCTGGCGCCCTCGGCTGTGACGTTGGAAGACCACACCCCCTCGTCACCGGTCCAGAACACCGCGACATCCTTGGGCAGCTTGGCCTCGATGACGTTGAGGTACTTGCTGGCCACCGCAACACTAGCAAAGCAGAACTTTTTGTCGGGTCTGCCACCGTATGGTATGGGGCACATGACCAATTGCACTTTGGGATCGCGCCCGCGGAGATGTTGGTACAGGGCATTGACGATATCGGCGTGCTTATCGGCGGTAGCCTGGGCCTGCTGCTGAGTCTTCAGTCCCGTGTCGTCAAAGTTCACCGTGAAAGATCTAAAACCAAGACGATACCTCAAATCGAAGTATTTCAGAAGCTCGGCGCGCGGCATCTTGGTCAATCGGTCCCTGTAGCCCATGAGTGCGCATTGCTCGATGTAGTGGCCATCGCAGAAACTTTTGCACGCGCGAACCTGGTTCTCGACCTTGCCTGCCAACTTGCCGCGGACATCGATCTCCAGGAAGTAGTTCAATTTCAGACTCGAGCAGAAATCCAGTGTGTTGACAAGGGAATCGATCCGGTCGCAACAACCGAAGATCAGGCCCCGACGCTTGATGGCGGGCCAATCTTTTATCGAAGCGGCCCGGAGATAAGATTTGCCTTCCTGTTTGACCACCAACTGGCGGAGCGATTGAAGCCCGTAGAAAGCGCCCGCCTCATCGCCGCCATGGATGGTGACCAGCGTGTCGCGATCTCCCTTGGCGATTGTCAGGACATATCCCTGCTCGCCTCGTTCACGCTCTCGGGCCA
>CAZMBZ010000075.1:0-17760 GCA_964564285.1 uncultured Planctomycetaceae bacterium
CGAATGCTGCATCCTTCAACGACAGGTCGCTGATCGCGTAGAGGTCCGTGCCGGCGATCAGGAAACGCATCGGGACTTCGCCGCCCATTGCCCAGTCGCGCGACTCCAACAGCGCGCCGCTGCCCGCATCGAATCGGTAAAGCGTATTCTTCGTTCCGAAGTAGATCGACGAGCCGATCATCTGGGGCCGGGGCAACTGGAAGCCGTCGGCGTATTCCTCGGAGATTTGTCGCGCCCATCGCATTTCGCCAGTATTGACGTCCACGGCGTAGAGGCAGTTCGCGCCGACGACCAGCAGAAGGTTTTCGTGTACCCCCAACAGCTCACGGCCCTCGAGGAGCGGCGTCCGCCAAAGCCGCCGGCCGGTTGCCTTGTCCAGCGCGAACAGGTAGCCGGTATATTTGGGCATGCAGATGACCTTGTCATCGGTCACGATCGGCCGAGCGCCCAGGCACCAAGGCGATGCGGGTTTATTGTCGCTGGTGCGCGGCCGAGACCAGAAGCCCGACCGGAAGAAATGAATCCACTCCATCTCGCCGTCGCGGCAGTCGGCGCGGATGACATGACCAGCATTCGTACAGAAATAGACGGCGCCGTGACTGACTCGCGGCAGCACGCTGTTGGCTTGGGAAGACATATGGTGGTCCATCTCGGTGGTCTCATAGGATCGCGTCCAGAGGTGCTTGAGATCGCGTTCTGCAAAGCAACTGAGGACGACATTCCCGGCGCCGGAAAGTTTCCCGTAGGTATTATATATACCAAGTTGCGAGAACTGGACTGCGTACGCCATCCCGTCGGCGGTCACAGGGCCGCCAATCGTCCGGTAGCGGAAGCGTGCATGGGGATCGTGCGGATCGCCTTCACTACCGATCGCCCCGTCCACGCGGCGCAGGCCCACCAGTCTATGCTCGCCCTGCCAGGGCATGACGACATGCTGACCAGTGAAACGCGCGTTGCCGCCCCCGGTGCCTTTGCGTTGGATCCACAAGGGCTTCGCCGGGTTGTTCGCAGCGCACATTGCCAACATCGAGGGGCTGCTCACCAGCAGTTGGTTGCCCTCGCGCTGCATGTCGACGCGGAACACAGGCACCTTGGGTGAGGTGATCTGCACCGGCGGAAGGCGAACCGTGTGCAGCTTGAGCGATGCCAGCGTGGGCGAAGGGGTCGGCTTCGCATCGCCCTTGACGAGCGCGGCCTTGATCACCGCGGCTTTCTCTTGCTTGCCATACCACGGCCAGGTGGCGTTGGCGTCGATGCCTTCGAATGCTTTCGCCACGGCTTCGGGCGGGGCAAACTGGGCGAGGCTGATCCACAGCCCGACCTGCGCTTGCTCGCGAAGCGTCTTCGCCACGGCGTAGCGCAGCACGTCCTGAAAGCTGCGGCAGGCGGCCTGCGGCTGGCCCTCGAAGATGTGCCGCTGTGCCGACTTGAGCAAGATCGTCTGGGCCGACGCTGACCACGGGAAACGGCGAAACAGCGCCAATTCCCCACCGGGCTCGACGCCCTTGAGGGTCACTTTCTTGAAGCCTTGCTCCTGTACAACGCGCAGATCGGTAAGTGCTTCAGGCGGCTGGCTCAACCATTGCGTGGCCAACACCTGCTCTGTATTGAGGAACCCTCGCCCATCGCGCCAGGGCAACTCGCCGAACTTTTTCGCCTCCGCATATAAGCCATCGAGCTCCTTCGCCGACGTGTTGGACGGATCGCCCAGCGCGGTTTCCCAATCCGTAGCGTCCGAAGCGACGGCACCCTCGATGTCTAGCAGGGGCAGCAGGTTGGCCGGGATCGTCAGGGAGCCGGGCACGTCCGGGCCCCTCGCGTGGTGCTCAAACTGCGTGGTCTGTCTACGCCAGGCGTTTTGGGTGATCACGGACAGGTTGAACTCTTTGCGGTTTGCGTCCCACAGGCGGCGCACCTCGTCATTAGGAGGCACGCCGGTCATGTCGGCGGCGACTTGCTCGTAGAGCTGGAGCGTCTCGGGAAGATCCATCAACCGCGAGCAGCGGGCACGGACGATCCGCCAGTACGGGTCGGCGGAGTTCGCCGCGGGAATCCGCTGGTAGAGGGCTAGTGCCTCGTGTCGATGCGCCGGGTCCCGGTAGGTCATGAGGAAGTCGAAGGTGAAAGCTCTTTTCACTTCCGGCGAATGTACCGATATCTTGCCCATTCGCTCTAGCGACAGAATCCTCTTCGCGGCATAGTGTTCGGATTCGTGCGGCCTGCTTATATCGAAGAAAGGTCGAATCTTGAGCATGTCCCCTAGGTGCTTCACGGCCACGGCGAAGTCGCCAGGGCTTTGTTCCACCGCTTTCCTGGGACCAACCCGATCGGCCGCGAAGGCGGTTTGCCCGAGGAGCAGCGTGACCATGACGACACATGGGCCGAGAAACAAGACCGTCCTACTTATGCCAGTGCGTCTCATTTGTAGCTCCACTTCACCGGTTTGCCTTCCGTGTCGGCCAGCTTCAGCGCAAGCCAACGCGTCGAGGCCCCCGCCGTGCCCCACCTCGTGTCATTGGCCGCGACCTTGACCAGCAGACGGTTCTTGCCCTTACTGAGCGTGACCGTCGCGGTTTTCGTGGCTGTTCGCTTGGAGTCCAGGCTGAGTACTTTCCCGTTAAACCAAACGCGTTGCTGGGCGCCCGTGCTGAAGAGAAACTCCAGGCGGGCCTGTTTCTTGTCGGGGAGGATGATCTCGGTGTAGGCGTAGGCGACGCCGTTGCCGCGTGGCAACTGCAACTGCGAACGGTCGCCCAGGGCCATGAACAGGATGCCGTCTGCGTCGCCGACAGTGGCCGGGACCCAGCCGATCTCGATTTCCTTGACTTGTTTACGAGAGCGAGGGTCGCTCGCGATGTTGTACTTGACCTTGTAACGCTTGGTGAGGTCGACTTCCTGCTCGGGCGGGTAGGCGACCGTGAACCCATCTACGTCCGCGCCCGGCGCGCCGAAGCCGGAGGGGAACGCCCCGATGACGTTCCAGCGGGTGACGTAGCCGCGGGCTTCGAGAAGCTTGGCGGACTTCTCCTCTGGAATAATTCGGAAAACGACCTGCATCAGGGGCTTGATGCCGCTCGCGCCGTATTTGTTCTCCATTTTCTGCATGACGCCGAAGGCCGCTTCGCCGTTGTCCCGCGTAATGAACGGGACAAGCGTATCGATAGCGGCCTGGCGGATCGCCTTGTCGGACGCGAGCAGGCTCGGGGTGAAGTACTTCAGGATGCTGTCCTGAGGGACGCATTCTTTGACGGCATTGCGTAGCGCCTTCAGCGTGGCGACCCGTACGCGAGCTTCCTTGTCCGTTAACGTTTTCTCGAGAATTTTGTACAGGTTCACTTCTTTGCACTGGGCCAGGCAATTGACCGTTGCGACCCGGACCTGCGGGTCGTCGTGGGTCAGGTTCGATTTGAAGAAGGCACTGAAGCGGTCCGCCTCGACACAGCTCAGCGCGGACAGGCCGAGCATCAGCGTCCTGAGGTCTTTCGTTTCGGCGAGCACGGTCTGGAGAGCCTCACCCAGCGCGGGTTCTTTTAGGTAGCCGGCGACGAGGCTCGCCACGGCCTGGACCTTCTTCTCATCGCCCGACGTCAGTGCCGCCCGGCATGCGGCGACAACCGCGTCACGCTTGAAGGCTTTGAGCTCCGCCCACGCGACGGCCAGCAGCGCGGGGTCGCTGGACGAGGCGATCAGGTCCAGGTAGACCGGTACCAATGCGGGGTTGCTGACGCCCTTTAGCCCGGCGAGGATCTCACGCGAGTGCTTGCCCTTGGCGATGTGCTGACCCAAGCGTGCAAGGGCAGGCTCGGTTCCGATCCACCCCAGCGTGCGGGCGGCGGGCTCGATCTGGCCCTTCGGGATGTTGGCGGTGAGGGGCTCGGCTCGGCCCCAGGCCTGTGCCCCGTGGTGCCGGGCGTAAGCGGCGAGCGCGGCAAACTTGACTGACGGCGTTTTGTCCTCGAGCAGTTTCTCAAGAATCGGCGTGGCCTGGGCCTTAGGCAGGTCGGCGCACACTTGGACCGCCGCGACGCGGACCTCGGCGTGTGGGTCCTGGGCATGGGCCTTGGCCAGGGCGGCGGCGTTGTCGGGTTTGATCCTGGCCATCGCGATCATCGCCTGGCCTCGCAGCCAGCGATTGTCCCGGCTCTTGTCATCCAGGACTTTCTGCACCGCGGGCCCGGCATTGGGCACGTCGTAGCGTGAGAGATAGTCCAAGGCCTCGGCCTTGAGGATCCAGTCGCGGGTCTCCAACTGCATGAACATCTGAGGGGCGGCCGACGGCGCGGGTTCGGGGCGGCGGGCAGCCTGCCCTACCGAGAGCGTCGAAACGACCAATAGGATTGGAAGTATGTATCTCATCATTAGCGTTTACTTTTGGTAGATCGGCAAAAACCGGTACGGCACGCCGAGCGTTAGGATCGCGAAGCCGGTGTTGACCGGGTTCCCCCAACTGCCATCCTCGTTTTGTCTGGCCAGGAGGGTTTTCGAGATCTTCGGGTACCACTTGTTGAAGTGTTTGTCGCCGGCTTGGTACATAACCTGCGCGGCGTAGTAGTGGCCGTAGAAATGGTTGCCGCCGGAGTTTTCGAACACGGCGTCCGGCGATGCGCCGAGGTAGGCCACGCCGCCGCGGGTCGCCGGGTGCTTGTGCTGACCACTGAGCATGAGTGCCAAAGTCGAGCAGGCGGTGCGCGCGAAGCCGGCTCCGCCCATGGGAGCGCCGGCAGCCATTTGATACGAGAAACCGCCGGTGGACCGGACCTCGCAGGCGACGAAGTAGTCCACCGCAAGTTGGATCTGCTTTTGAGGCACGGCGATGCCCGCTTCCCGCGCCGAGGCCAGCGCCACGAGCTGCATCGCCGAACAGGACGTGTCCGAGCTCGGGGGGGGATGCGGCGCGTAGCGCCAGCCCCCATCGTTACCCTGCGCGTTGAGCGTGGTGTTCACGGCCCGGATCAGCGCCGGTCGAATTCGCTTGTCCTTGCTTTGTCCCCAGGCTTCGGAAAGCGTGAGCAGCGCCAGGCCGTGTTCGTACATCCCCCGGTCCTTCGCGTGGTGGAAGTAACCGTTCTTCTCGACCGAGAGGATGAAGTCGATCGCCTTGGCGGTGTGCTTGCCGTATTTGCCTTCGCCTGGCACGTGCCCCTGGAGCATGAAGGACATCAGGCCCAGAGCGGTTCCCGCGGTAGGGTTGGCCTCGCCCCAGCTACCGTCTTTGTTCTGGGTCTTGGCAAAGAACTCCAGTCCGCGGTTAATGGACTGCTTGACTTCCGCAGGCAGGCGTGCGACCTGGGTGCGTTGTTCCGTTTCCTGCGCATGTGCCGGAAGCGAGGTGACCAATGCGATGCCAATGGCAGCTACGGCTGTAAAGATGGTTCGGTGTGTCATTCGTATTCGTTTCATTGCGCAATCACTTCGTAGTAGTCCGCCACTTGGCGGCGAAACTCCGGCGGCAGTTGGCGGACATAATCCTGGATTTTGGCCTTTTGCGGTTGGCGTTGCATCGACTCGCGTGCGAGCCGGTCCTTCTCGACTTCAGTCGTATCGCCTTCGGTATTTTCGCCGGGGGCCTCGGGGGCCTCGCCGCCAGCACTGGGCGGGCCTTCGTCGGTGATGAAGTCCCCAGGTTCCGAATCTTCTTCCATTTCTTCAAGGCCGAGGAATTTATTCGCCGCCCCAGCAGTCGACACATCTGGCGCCGAGCCTATTGTCGTGCCTTCCGGCTGAACCATCAGCGCGGTAGAGGTGATCCCCTCGAATATCTCTGGCATATCCTCGTCTTTCTGCGCAGTATCTTCCTTTTCACCGTCGGGGGGCAACATCCACAGGTCTTCCGGGACGACCGGCGATTCGGCCCAAAACGGATCGTCCCCTTCTTCTTTTTCTTTCAAGGCCTTGGCGGCGGTCCCGTAGACCGACTCCAGAAGAGCGATCACCTTGTCCTGGGCGACCAGGGCTCGGTTCTTCTTCGCCGTCTTTAGTGCGACGACCGCGTCTCGCTTCCGCGCTGCGATGAGAGCCGCCATCGCCTTGTCCGGCTGCGCCGCGTTCAGGGCGGCAACGGCCTCCTCCAACGCGGTCATCAGCGGCTCGACCAGATACTCGCCTTTCTTGCTAACGAACAGGTCGGGGGCTTCGTAGGAGTAGTCGGTCGCCTCATCCTGGATTTCGATCTGCCGGGCTTCGTAGAAGGCGTGCTTGTCGCCGAGTTGCTCCTCGGCGTCGGTGTCTTTGCGGAGGGCCTTCTGCTTGGCGATGAGCTTTTCCAGGCCCGCGACAAACTCGGCCAGCTCGAACTGACCGGCCGAGAGAATCTGCAAGGCAGCCTTGAACGATGCAATAGCGCGGTCCTGCGCGCCAACAGCGGCGAGGACCTCCAAACGCTCGATCTGCTCGGCCGCCGCCTGCAGCACCTCACCGGTGGTCGGTTCGGGCGTCGTGATCTTGCTGATGATCTCCTTGGTGGGCGGAGGCGGATTGAGCAGTTGTTCGGCCTGCTGAAAGCGGGACTTAGCGGCTTCGTCGAAGGCGTCTTTGGCGACCTGCTGGAGCCTGCCCAGGAAGGTCTGATAGCGGGCGAGAATCTTCGCCTGGTCCTGCATCAACGGGCCCTTACCCGCGTTGGCCGTCTCAGGATTGATCAGCAAGGCCTTGCCCCACTCGGCCGTCTGACCGCGGACCTGCGTCTGGACCTTGATCATGTCCTTGAGTTCCAGCACCAACGCTTCGTTGGCCAACAGGGCGGAACTTCCGGCGAGGACCGCCTTCAGTTGCTCAACGATGGCTTCCACTTCCTCGTGGGCAGACGTGATATAATGACGCGATGCGTCGCGTTCCAATCGGGCGTTACGCAGGTGCCGCGCCGCCAACGGCAGGCGTTCATGGGCCACGTCACTGACGGCGACCTTCAAAGCCTTGACCTTCTCCCCGCCGCCCTGCTCGAGCAGGCCATTGGATTCGAGTTCCTCCAGCAACCAGGCGATATCGCCAGCCGCCTTACTCAGTTTCCTCGACTCGGCGTTCTGTTGAGTCTCCAGCGTGCGCAAGCGATCTGCGTTGTTTACTCCATCTGCACCGACGACGGTGCGACCGGCGAGCAGAACAACAAGGCACAAGACCGCCAATGTGAATCGATACGTCTCCTTGGTCATCGCTCATCTTCTCCTTGTGGGGTCAGGAGTTGTTTGATCCGTTTCGAGGCATCCCTCTCCAGGAGGAACGTCTGTTTCACGACCTCGTTGCGCTCGGCCAATTGCCGGCGGAACCAGTCCATGTAATCCTCTTTGCTGACGATCGACAACTGACGCACCGGCGACCGCGCGATGCGCTCTCCCGACTCGTCGGGCTTCTGGTCGGTCGCCTCCAGGTGATAGCTGATCTGCTGGCCCGGGGTCAGGTCGGGGATGTCCGTCGCGGGAGTCCAGGTGTGGGAATCCTCGTTCACTACGCGTCCTGCCACGTCCGGCAGTTGGACGCGTTGCTCTTGCGGGGCGTCCGACTGGCCGGGGGTTGTCACCGAATAGACCAGCCAGATCTTGTCCAGCCCGTGGTCGTCCTGCGCTCGCCAGCGGATGGCGGTTTTCTTACCGACCGTCGCGGGACCGCTGGGCGATTTTCCCGCGAACGTGATGCGAGGAATAGCATCCCTGTTGACCCGGACGCTGTACTCGACGTCTTCGAAGTCGAAATCCTCGCCGCTGGCCCCTTCGGTCCAGGCAAAGGTGTAGGTGAATTGGCGGTCGGCGGTAAGCGAAAACGAGACGTCCTGTCCGCTCTGGCCCACCACGGCGTCCAGACTCTGGTCGCCATGCCTGACGGCGAGTTTCGCGACGGCCTTGTCGCACTGCAGGTGCCAGACGATCCGCGTGCCGGCGGGCACTTCCACGTTAAGCTGGTCGGTAGTCTCCGGCGGCAGGTTCAGGGGGTTCAGGTACGCGGGAAGATGCAGCCGGAGTTCTGCCTTGACGATTCGCGGCGCCCGCATAACGGAGATGCGAAACGGCCCGCGTTCGTCGTCGGATCGGTAATCGCCCATGGTGACGAAGTACTGCATGTCTCGCTCGGGGGATTCCACTTTGCGGCTGAAGCTGAAACCATTATCGAGCTTCTCCATGGGCAGTTCCATCCAGCCTTGCGATTCCCCTTCTGCCGGCCTTAGGTGCAGAATGGCGTCATCCGGAATCACACCTCCGGCCTGCACCGTAATCTCGACGGTTCTGCCGAACGGGACGACCACGTCCCCGGTGATCGCGACGAGCTTGGTCTGAATGGGATAGCTGGTATCGATACCTGCCAGGCGCCGAACCAACACCCCGATGTGGTCAGGCCAGCGCACGGACACACCCGCGGCGACCAGCAGCACGACGGCCGAGTATACCACGAGTTTCTTGACTTGCGAGAAATCAACAATCTCGCTGAACTTCAACTGACGGGATTTCTGCACGGCAAAATCCCGCATCGCGTCGAGTAGCTCCGGCGATGCCTGAGATCCGCTAGCCATCGCGTCCAATTCGGTGTAGGACGCCAAGGACGACATCAGTTCCGGGTGTTCGGCTTCCACCTCCAAGGCAACCCGTTTGGCGTTGTAGGGGCGCAGGTGTCGAATCCAGTCGCGCCAAACCACCCACACCATGGTGGCCACCCCGCCGATTCCCAGGAGTAACGACAACGCGGCCGGCATCCTGGTTTTGAAGAGCAGGCCCCAGTCGAGGATCAGCCCCAACAACAGGAGCAGCCCCAACCAGATCACGCAGCGACAGAGACCGCGCAGGTGACAGAACCGGCGATCCTGTTTCCAGGTTTGCCGCAATTGTTGTTCGATTGTCATGTTCGTGGATTGCATGTTCATTCCCGGTCGATCTACTTGCCTGCGACCTACCTTTACTACAACAGGTTTTCCCTTCTCCTGAGAGACCATTCCACGCCGACAAGCAGCACCAGAAGCACGTAGAGCAAGGGGATATCCCAAAGCTCCACTTCCCGGCTGACGATCCGCGACATCTCCGGGGCTGGCAGGTTGTCGATCAAGCCGGCCAGTTCGCTGGGACCGACCACGCTGCCGCCCGAAGCTTGGGCGACGTTCCGGGCGATCGTTGGATTTGCCGAAGTGTCGCGGTCTTCCAGCGGATCAGCGGCCACCGCAAAACCGACCGTGCCGGAGATCTCCGCTTCGTGGTCTTGCGCCCGTAACACGTATTCGCCGTCCTGGCCGGCCGGCAAGGCGCCAAAATAGGCGCCCGGCGTGGAAGGATCGGAGACGAGCACCACTTCCTGTACCGAGTCCGCAAAACCTCGACGTTCGATCACAACGGTATGTGACTCCTTCACCACCGGCTCGTAGGTCTCGGAAAGCACATTCGCAAAAATCCGAATCGGTTCGCCGGGGTTGTAGTGAGTCCGTTCCGTCTGCAGGGAGATGCGTCTGTTCTGCCCAAGCAGTCGCGACATCGTCAGAAACTGGATGGCCTGTCCCCAGAAGCGGGCATGATGCACATCCCCGACCTCCAACCGAAGACGCCAGAGCCGGTCCGAGGCGACGAACATGCACTTGCCCTTCCCGTAGTTGTGCCATGATACGACCGGATAATCCGGCGTGCCTGCGGCGGTGCCCGGCAAGTGCAACAGCACGTTGGCCGAGGGCTTCGGACCATCGAGCCGGGGAAGCTGCCCCAGGGCTTGCAATTTGGACCAGATGCGTTGATTGATGTCCGGGTCATCATCCAAAACGGTGATCGGGCTATGAGCCTCTTTTTCCGGTAGCCGCGGAAACTGATGGTCGCCGATCACCAGCGGTTTGCCGACGCCGAGGTTGACCGGCAAGATGCGTTCAACGGGCGTACCCTGATAGCTGGACGGCGCACTCTCGGAACCGGCCAACATGATCAGCGATCCGCCGTGTTCCTTAATCTGTGCCTCGAGCAACTCCAACTGCTCCGGTTTGAAATATTTGGACGACACGTCGCCCAAGATGATCAGGTCGTATTCGAATATATTGCGGACGTCTTTAGGGAACCCGGCCATGAAGTGCGGCGACATCTTCGCCAAATCGGGATCTCCTTGGGTCATGAGGAACCGTGTCTTCAGATGCGGGTTTCGCAACAGCACCCAGCGCAGGTAGCGGAATTCCCACCGCGGCATCCCTTCCACGTACAGCACCTTGATCTTCTCGTCGATGATCCGCATGCTGTGCTGCCGGGTGTTGTTCTTCGGATTGGAATCGTCGTCCGTTGCCACCAGTTCGAAGTCCAGTTTCAGAGAGCCCGAGTCCTGCTTCGGCTGAATGGTCATCGGCGGGATGAACTGCGTGCCGTCCTCGAAGACAACCGATTCGGACTGCTCTTCGACACCGTTAACCCTCACCTTCAGCGTCGTCTTTCGCCCTTCGAGTCCACGCGACTGCAAACGGACTCGCAGCGAAACAGGATCGCCCTGAAAAACGGCTTCCGGGGCAATGACCTCGGCGATCATGGCATCCGGCGGTGCGGGCAGCCCGATGGGGATCGAGTAGACCGGGATGCCGCGTTTTTTCATCTCGGCGGCGACACGAACCGGGTCTTCGCCCTCGACCCAACCAAACTCGCTGAAGACCATGACGCCGGCAACGGGCAGCCCGGTGTAACGTGACACCGCTTCCCGGACGGCTGTCCCGATGCGCGACGCGTTGCCACTGGCGTCGCGGCTTTCCAACCAAGCCACTGCGTCGTCGGCGCCGCCCTCGGGGGCAAGGCCCTGGTCGAAGCTGAAGAACCGGACGTCGAAACGCTCGCCTGCTCGCCGTAGTAGATCGATGTCGGGGTGTGCAAACAGGGCCTTTATCAGATCGAGCCGAGACACATCGTCCGATTTTCCCATAAACTGTTGGACCGCCTCCGCCGTAATCTCTTGATCCAGCGGCAGTTGATCGAGGATCTTTGCAGCCTCGCCCAGCGCTTCGGCAGTTACCCGTTTGTCCTTCACTGCCATGCTTCGCGACGTATCGACCAGAATGAGCATCGTCGGCCGGTACGTTTTGGTGTAACGGACTTTCGCCGCCGGCATAGCGACGATAACGATCAGAATCACCAGTGCCAGCAGGTGGCAGAGCCCCATGACCTTGCGACCTCTGGACGGGATGCTCCGTACAGAGCGGTAGTAGAAGATGGTGTAGATGACCGCCGCGACCAGAAGCACGGCCAGCAGGATCTGGCTGCCGCGCATCAGCAGTTCCATGTCGATGATGCGCTGTCCGTCTTCGAGGTTTAGTAGTTTGTCGAGCATATGATTATCGGTTTACTTTGTCGTCTTATTTCCTTCGCGATGCCGCAACACGCCGTCCCTGCAACGACGTCACCACATCGCCCGCCGCCTCGTCGGCATGCTTGCGACGCGACAGATAGTTCGCCAACAGCCCCTGCACAAAGAAGCAAATCGCGCCCAGCGCCAGGAGCAGGAGACCGAGTTCCCGCCCGGTGCGGCTATTCAAGGCCGCGTCGGCCACGCCTCCGGAAACGATTTCTATGGGCACATCCTCCAGTGACTTACGCAGCGCCCCGATGTCCGCGGTTCGGACGTCCGATTCGGCCGGGTCGACGTTTGCCGCCACCGCCGCCACTTGGCCTGACTCGGCGGCGACTTGATAAACGCCGGGCGCGTCCGGCGTGATGATGCCGACAGTGGATCCTTCGACCACGGTAACTTTAACGGGCTCCGTCGTTCCCGTTGGACCAGTAACATCAACTTCATCGCCCATCATGCGGCCTGGCAAGGGCAGGGTCGCCGGTTCGCCCACGAGGCCCCGATTCAAGTCCGCGCTCCGGGAGAGCATGGTGGCGGATTGCTGCAACAAGATGGCGTATAGCGGGTGTACCGGAAGGTTATTCCAGGAGCGATCAGCCGAGGAGGTGAACAGCAGCACGCGACCATCGCGGCTTCCCAGCAGCAGCGGCAAGCTGCCGTCGCTAAGCTCGAGGATCGACCGGCCGTCCTTCAAGGGCTCGGCGCGCACGACCGTGTGAAAGCGAGCGTCCGCCGTCAGGTCGATCGGCAAGCGTCCGACAACCTGAGCCAGCGGATGATCGCTCTTGCTTGGAACAATCTGCCAGCCCTCCGTCGGATCATCGTGCTCGACCTTTTCAACCAGGCGCGCGGGCAGCACCGGATGTGCGCCGTCGGCCAAGGCTTGGTTATACTGCTCCACGTCGACCTTGTCGCCGAGGAAGATCAATAATCCGCCGCCGCCTTCAACGAACTGCTGCAGGCGCGTGGCGAGGTCCTCGGGGACCTCGGGCACATTGATCATCACGACGATGTCGTAATCGCTAAGTTTCGCCCGGTACGAATCCGCTGCATCGGTGTGCGTGACCTTGATCGGGGCGTTTGCCTCAGCATACTTGAGCCGTAATGCGCGGACCGCGTAGTAGCCGCCACGAGTCGCGCTGCCCGTGGTGTCTGAAACGTCCCCGTCAATGCAGAGCACACTTACGGAAGACCGGATGCTGGCGATGGCATGCCGCTGGTTATCGTCCAGCAGGTCATCCTTCGACAGGCGCGCCGTCAGGGCGATATCGCCGACCGCATCGAATGACGTGTAGAACGAAACAGGGCGGCTGGCGCCCGCTTCGAGCGGTCCGACATCCTGGCGGGACTTCAGTTTGCCGTCGGCGTAGAACTCGACCGTCGCACCGTCCACCGCTTGGCTGCCCGCATTGCGGACGCCCGCGGCAAATCGAGCCGAGCCGTCGCGCTGCAACGATCCGGTGGCATAGGTCAAGTCTGTGATCGCCAGGTTTTCCATACCGGAAACGGACACCGGCGCGAGGAACACGTGAGACTCTTCACTCAACTGCCGTAGGCTGCTTCTCGCCTGGTCGGAGAGGCCCTGCCAGTCGGTCATTTGCGCGTCGGTGATGATGTAACATTCTCGGGTGGGCGTCTTCAGTTCGGTCACCAGTTCGTGCAGTTGTTCCAGGTTCCGCTCCAGATTCAGCGGGTACGCAGACGCCGCCGATTCATCCAGCCCGCGAGTGAATGCGCCGGGGTCGTAACCGATCCTGCGGAACAAGACCTGAGGATGCTTGCTCATCAACACCACGCTCACCGGATCGCCCTCGCCGAGCGTCGAGAGGATTTCACGGGCTTTGCCGAGTGCTTTCTCGAAGCGGGCGTGTTGCCCGTGGCTCATGCTGTAGGATGCGTCGATGCCGATCACGACTCCCGTCCCGCCGCTGCCGGCCGAACCCGAGGTATTGAAAACAGGTCTGAGCAATGCCGCCGCAACCAGTAAAAGCGTCAGGCAGCGAAGCGCAAGCAGCAGGCGATCCTCCATCCGAATCTTCTGAGACCTGGCGACGAGCGCCTTGCGGAGCAACTCCATGGCGGCCCAGGAAATTTCGATCTTTTGACGTCTGCTCCAAAGATGGATGAGGATCGGGAGACCAACGCCCAGCGCGGCCAGACCACCCCATAGCGGCAGTGAATTCAACGAGTTCATTGGGGGGCCTCCACGAGGAATGCGTTGCGCCACTGAATGCCGCAGGGATAGGAAATCTTCCCGGAACAGTCCGTGGTGATGTCCATCCCGGCGGCACGGCCCAACTCGACATCAATATCGACGCCGACCGAGTCTGCGGCAACCGTATAGGTCCAGTTCTTGTCCTTGGTGCGAATGCGTACCGTCATCGGAACACGACTGTTGGCAACGGGAGCCAGGGTAGCCCGAAAACGTTTGGTCTGTTTGGATTTGGGCAATTTGTATCGCATCACGGTGCGGGGAAACATCCGCAGTGTCGCGCCGGATGCACTGTTGACCACCAGTGGAGCGGGCGGCCGAATCGGGCCGACCCGTTCCCGAATCTCCCCTCGCAGACCGGTCAGCCGGGTGACCCCGGGAACACTTCGAGTGACACGCGCTACGTCTGTGACGGCCAGCTTCATCGGCCCCAACACGCCGTGCGTAAGGACGACATTCTGTCCGGACAGCGTTAGTGTGCCGGACAGCGTACTGCCGTCGGCAAGCACGACGGTATCCCCGGCCGTCGCGGGGGGCGCCGACCGGGCGAACACGTACGCGCGGACCCGCGCCCTCGGTAGCGGGACTACGCCGAGCTTGCACTTGATCGCGATGTTGTCGTCACGGAGCCACAACAGCTCCCCGGGGATCTTACTGCCGCCCGAATGCACCAGAACACCGGGGGCAGCCTTGATCGTTGGACCCGGCATGAATAACGCTTGCGCGACATTGCTGACCGCCACCTCGATCTTACCGAACAAAGCGTGCTTGATGGTGAGTTTCCCCTTGTCGAACCCGAGGACGTCGGCTGACAGGACATCTCCGTTGACCAGTTCCAACCTTTTCCCGGAGAAGTCGCTGGCGCATCTGACACCCGTTTCCAGCAGAAGCAGGTCCGCCAGGTCCACAGCCTTTCCGCCGACAAGCAGTCGGCCGTCCGCGATCTGGGCGGCACCGTCGAGCCGACCGGTGAGCATCTGGGCTCGCCCGCTGGCAGCATTCGCGCCAGATGGCGGCTTGGAAATAATACGTACCGCGCCTTTGGGATCGGGGCTCTGGCAGATACAATCGACGGTGATGTACCCAAACGCGGCGGTGCTGGTATCGAGCACCTGGACCTGCGCTTTCTTACCGCGAAACGCCTTCACGTCGAACGCCACGAACTCCAACACATCATCGTTTCGCCCGGTGGCGGTCCGCACGACCTTGCCGTCGATCAGGAGATTAATGCAGGCCTCGTTCGGCATATTGCCGCCGCTGAGCAGGAAGGTCACGTAGTCGAGCTTCATCTCGAAGGGCGGCGTGACCAGTTCCGACACGTGGTTATCGAAGATCGTGGTCTTCCCCTCGGCGAAAACCACATCAGTCAGCGGTTTAATGAAGCGCCAGGTCGTGTGGACACGACTGCCGGAAAAGAACCCGAAGCGCCCAGACCGGAATTCGCTTTTAATGGGGTCGTACCGACTAATCACCTCGAGAAAACCCCCGGCAGCCTTCCCGCCTTTGGGCTGGCGGCCTCCGAGATATTGTTCATCCCAGATCATGATGTCCCCCTTGCGAATCCGCGAAGGCAAGGGTTTCGGATTCCACCTCCCATACGCCGGCACAGCCACCAGCAGAATACACGCCAAAAACATCCCTCGCGCAACCAACCATGTCATCGCGCGAGAACACTCGCGCAACAACGCGACCGGGGCTAGGTCTGTCGTATTGGCGATCCTCGCGTTCATGCCGTTTATCTTCCCTGCAGGAAGGTCCGCTGTAGCAGGTATCCTGACAGCACCTGCTCTATCGAGTCGGCCGTGTTGACCAGAACGTAATCGACCTCGGCCTTCACGCAGGCGTCCCGAATGCCGGTGATGAAATTCTCCAACTCCTTCAGGTAGTTCTCGCGCAGTCGGTCCGGCTGCGTGACGATCTCGCCTTCGTCCTCGAGCCCGATGAACCGAGACGTCCCCTTGAAGGGGAACTCCAGCTCGTACGGGTCCAGGATGTGGAAGACAATGACGTTGTGGCCCCGGAAACGGAGGTGGTTGATGCCCGAGACAAACGCCTCGGTACTATCCAGCATGTCCGTAAACAGCATCACCACGCCGCGCCGGGCCATCCGCACGGCGAAATAGCTCAGCATCTCGCCCACATTCGTGCGGGGCTTCGGCTCGACGTTCTCCAATTCACGCGAAATGTCGTTCAGTATGCTCCGATTACTCTTGGGGGGCAGGTACGTCTGCATCTCGCCGTCGAAGACCGCCAGGCCCGCCGAATCGCTCTGGTCGGTGATCAGATACGCCAGGCTCGCGGCCATGTACTTGGCGTATTCGAGCTTGCTGATCTTCCCCGACGCGTACGTCATCGACGCGCTGGCGTCGACAAGCAGGTTCGCCACGAAGTTCGTTTCGGCCTCGTATAGCTTGATGTAGTACCGGTCGGACCGCGCGTAATTCTTCCAGTCGATCGCCTGCACCGCATCGCCGGGCATGTACTGCCTGTAGGCGGTGAACTCGCTGCTGATCCCCCGGGACGGGCTGCGGTGCATGCCGATGCGAACACCCTCGACCACCTGCCTGGCGACAACATCGAGCGACCCGACGGAACTGAGAATTTCGGGATCAAGGTACTTAGCTCGCATGAGCCGCCGCCTTGGACTTGTCGTACAGCTTGGCGTCGACGGGAATCTCCGCCAACAGCTTCTTCACCACGTCGTCGGTCGTCACGCCGTCAGACAACGCGGCGAAGTTCAGTCCGATCCGATGCCGCAGCACCGGCAGGGCAAGTGCCTGGATGTCTTCGACAGCGACATTGAACCGACCATCGAGCACCGCGCGGGCCTTCGCCGCGACAATCAGGTTCAGGCACGCCCGCGGGCCGCCGCCCCACCCTATCCAATCCCGAATGAACTCCGGCGCGCCTTCATCGGCGGGACGGCTCGCCCGGACCAACCTGGCGGTGTAGGTCAGAATGTGGTCGGCGACCGGAACCCGATCCACCAACTCCTGCAACTGGATGATCTCTTCCTTCGTCAGCACCGGCCCCATGGATTGGGCCTTGCGACCCGTGACCACGCGCATGATCTCGACCTCCTCGTCCAGGGACGGGTACTCGACATGCACCTTGAACATGAACCGGTCCAGTTGGGCTTCGGGCAAAGCGTACGTGCCCTCCTGCTCCAGCGGGTTCTGCGTCGCCAATACAAAAAACGGCAAATCGAGAGCGAAGTCGTCACCGCCAGCGGTAACCATCTTCTCCTGCATCGCCTCGAGCAGGGCCGCCTGCGTCTTGGGAGGTGTGCGGTTAATCTCGTCGGCCAACAAAATATTCGAAAAAATCGGCCCCTTGGAAAACAGGAACTTGCGCGAACCGGTCTCCGGGTCATCCTGCAGAATGTCCGAGCCGGTGATGTCCGAAGGCATCAGGTCCGGCGTGAACTGAATGCGGCGAAAGGTAAGAGACAGGCACTGGGCAATCGAGCTGACCAGCAATGTCTTGGCCAGCCCCGGAACGCCTTCGAGCAACACGTGGCCTCGCGCGAAGATGGCGATCAAGGCTTCATCGATAACGCCTTCCATCCCCACAATGGTCTTCCGCAACTCCGTGATGAGCTGCTGCCGCGCCTGGCCAAGCTTCTTGACCGCTGCCACATCGTTGCCAACGCCGGTTGCTTCCTGATCCGAACTCATCACTTCTCTCCTCGGTTACCGAAAATACCATTGCTACTGCTACGATTACATATCCGCAGCTTCGCATGTCGCCCCCTCACAGGAGCCACCTGCCAGCCTATGGATATGCACACCAAGCGACCCCTGACGGCGCCGCCTCACAGCCAGATACACTTGGAGCTGCGATAAACCCCAGCGACGCACGGACGGACAGTATAATTGCGCAGGATTCAGCCTGCTGCAATGGCTGCCGATTTGCCCTTATGCGCTTGAATAGTATTCCTTTATGGCGTTCATAGCCACCGTGAAACATTGTACCTTTAAGGGGAACTCTTGTATATTCTAATACATCAATGCGATTGCCTCGCAGAGGCAGGCAACGACCGACCTCTCTGGCATAGACGCCGTCGTGTTCTCGACACCCAACCACAGCGCCCGGAACACAAGCGGACTTCTCAACGGACATCCAAGCCAGGCATCTCCTCGCCGTGCCATCTCACTGCAAATGTGACTGCAACATTTTATATTAACCCCAAACCGCTCGCTAAGTGTCGCTGAATACACATAATCTCGGATTATTCACCAACCATTGACAGTTGATTCTCCCCGATCTTTGGGCGG
>CAZMBZ010000076.1:0-4508 GCA_964564285.1 uncultured Planctomycetaceae bacterium
TCAAGAATAATAGGGCGTGCTCCATTAAACGCCCCTCAAATTGAGGGCTCTCTGACTATTTGAGAATATTATCGCTTCACCTTGGCCCGGGAAGCCCTCGAACTGCGTTTCGAGTGCGTGATCGAAGCGCCCCCCCCCATCCCCAAACCCGCAAGCATCGAAACCTGCCAGAATAAAGTGGACTGCGCGGACAGTGCATGGGCCGTGGCAGGAGTCAAAGATTCCAACCCCCTGGCCTGCCGAAATAATCCGGTCCTGCCGTCGGTTTGAAACGAGGGACAGGGACTGGCATGATCGGAAGAACTCGCCATCGAGCAAAACGAGTGCTTGCTGATGGCACGATCGGCGGTAGAATCGTTGGAAAGGCTCACGGCGGTCGTCGGCGATGGTACGTCCTTCCGCTTTGAATTGGTCCCTATGAAAGGATACATCACCATGCCGTTGGCTGAAGTAAAAACGTTAACTTCTCGTACCCCCTTGGCGGATCGTCTTTTCTTCCGACCGGGCTTTGTCGCATCGCTGTTGTTCATCGGATGCATATTCCTCGCCGAACCTGCTCTTGGCGCCTCCGTCGCAACGCATCCAGATGCTCGTGCCGTGATAAACGGTATTAACGGCGGCATTGTCGTCCATGTCGGATGCCAGGACGGCAGCAATACGCTGAAGCTTGCACAGGACGGCAAATGGGTCGTGCGCGGATTGGATCACGATCCCGACAAAATTCGCCAGGCCAGAGAACGGATTGTCGCCGCCGGTCGATATGGCCCGGTCTCCGCGGCCTCATGGAATGGCGACCTTCTTCCGTTTGCCGACAATTCGATCGACGTCATCCTGCTCGACAACGGCGCAAAGGTGGCTCTCGATGAGTGCACGCGAGCCCTGCGTCCGGGCGGGAAAGTCTTCTTCCAGAAAGGCGGCACCTGGCGGCACGTCGTGAAAGAGTACCCGAAGAACACCGATGAGTGGACACACGCGCTTTACGACGCGAGCGGCGGGTCGGTGAGCAAGGACCTCGTGGTCGGCCCGCCCAGGCGGCTGCGATGGAACGGCGGCCCGAGATGGACGCGCCACCATGAAGCGGTGACGGGCTTTCAGACGATGGTCGCCACCGGGGGAAGGATTTTCTACCTGATCGACGAAGGTCCGAAAGTTTCGCTGTTCCTGCCTCCGAAGTGGCTGTTGATCGCCCGCAACGCGTACAACGGGAAGATCCTGTGGAAGCGTCCCATCAAACAATGGGTCTCGCCACTGTTTAGATACAAGAGCGGGCCGACGCAAATGACACGGCGCCTCGTGGCCGTGGGCGACATGGTATTCTTCGCGGCGAACCTCGACGAAGGCGTCACGGTGATCGACGCCGCCACAGGCCACACGGTCCACACGCTCGACAAGACCGCCGCCTGCGAGGAAATCCTCTGCCACAAGGGAACTCTCTACCTCGTCACGACCGATACCGCCAAGCTGTACCAAACGGGGCATCGCTACTCCCCCGAAAACGCCTGGTCCGGCGAGGAAAAATGGATCCGCGCCGTCAATCCCAAATCGGGCGAGGAGCTCTGGCGACACAAGACGCCCGTGGCCCCTATGTCGTTCGCGGTTTCGGACCGCGGCGTTTTCTTCCACAACGGCAAATGCGTTCGGTCTCTGGACTGCAAGACCGGCAAGGAACTCTTCAAGAGCAAACCGGTGACTCTCGACAACGTCATCGCCACCGCGACCACGCCGACGCTGTCCGTTCACGATGATGTCGTGCTGTTCTGGGGCGGCGACGATCAGCCCGGATACCGAAGATACAGTTCCTCGGCCGCGACAAACAATCTGCGTACGTTCACCGCCCTGTCGGCCGTGGACGGCAAGGTGCTCTGGAGCTACAAGCTGCATGGCCACGCGACCGGCTTCGATTGCGCCAAGGATATCATCGTCGCCGACGGCTTGGTCTGGGTTGGATTCATGATGGGGAGCATAGACCGCGGGATGTGGACAGGCCGGGACGTTCACACCGGCGAGATCAAGCGCCAGTTCAAACCGAAAAAGGAAATCTACTGGTTCCACCAACGCTGCCACCGGTCGAAGGCGACCGAGAAGTTCATTATCTCCGGCCGAACCGGCGTGGAGTTCATCAGCCCGAAGACAGGCTGGGAGTCCATGAATCACTGGGTGCGGGGCGCCTGTCTCTTCGGCACTATGCCGGCCAATGGGCTGCTCTATCAACCGCAGCACCCATGTACGTGCTACGCCGAGTCGCTTCTGACAGGATTCAACGCCCTCGCCCCCGCCGCACAAAAGGCCAAGGCGCCGGCGGCGTCGCCGGAAAGGCTGCAAAAAGGCCCGGCCTATGCAACGCCGGTCGCCTCGTCGCCCAAGCAGGCCGGCCCCGCTGAGGAATGGCCTACATTCCGGCATGACAACGCGCGGAGTTGCTTCTCCAAGGCAAAGCTTTCGACCGGCTTCAAGACGCTTTGGACGACGAAAGTCGGCGACAAGTTGTCGGCAGTGACTGTTGCCGGCGGCAAGCTCTTTGTCGCCGACAAACACGCTCACGTGCTTCATGCACTGGAGGCGACATCCGGTAAACCGGCGTGGAAGTATGTCGCCGACTCACGTATCGATTCACCCCCGGCGATTGCAAATGGTCGCGTGCTGTTCGGATCGCGTGATGGGCACCTCTATTGCGTTAACGCCGCAACCGGCAAACTGGCGTGGCGTTACCGTGTCGCGCCGGAACAGCGGTATCTGCTGGCCAGGGAGCAGTTCGAATCGGTCTGGCCGGTCCATGGCAGTCCACTTGTTATCGATAAGAACGTCTACTGCGTGGCCGGCCGAAGCGCTTTCCTCGACACCGGCCTGAGAATGGTGTGCCTCGACGTCAAGACGGGCAAGCTGCTGCATGAAGCTATCATCAACGAGAAGGACCCGAACGGCAACGGCCTGCTCGAGGACAAGATGATCGACCGAACCATGCCGGCGGCCAATCCCGACATCCTCTCGTTCAATGGTCGAAACATCTTCATGAACACCCAGAAGTTCGATCTCGACTGCTCTCGCCCCAGTGTAAAAGCAATGCGGAAGGCCAGCGACCAGATCGGCCCGGACGCTCATATGTTCGTCGACACCGGCTTCCTGGACGACTCGGGATTTCACCGCACCTTGATGCTCTTCGGAAAGAGCTTCTCAGGAGGCGACTCGGAAAACCACCAGGCGCCCCGATATGCACCGGGCGGCAAGATGTTGGCGTTCAACGATACGCACGCCTTCGGGTTCGCTCGCCTGCCGCATCTTTATCGTTGGGTAAGAAAACTGGAATGGCACATCTTTCGGGCAAGCAAGACCGACCGCAAGAAGGGTCCGCGATGGGGCAAGGAGGGGCTCATCATCGATATGACAGCGGGCGATCCACTCATTCACGCCGGCGACGCCGACGCGAAGGAACGAACGCGGCTGAAGAGGTCCCTGCTGTCCAGCGCGATGGTATACGACTGGTCGCAAAACGATCCCGACCTCTACGTCAATTCCATCATCCTGACCGACAAGTTGCTCTACATTGCAGGCCCGCCCGCAATTCGCAATGAAACCACGGTCGAGGCTCTCGAAAAATGGCAAGGCAAGAAGGGCGGAAGGCTGTGGTGCCTCGCAACGAAAGACGGCAGTAAAGTGTCGCAGATGCAGCTCCCATCGCCACCCGTCTACGAGGGCATGGCGACCGCTTATAAAAAGATCTACCTGGCCTTGAAAGACGGATCGGTGCTTTGCCTCCAGGAAGAGTCGCGATAAGCCGCGACTTTCGGCGGCCTGAACGGGCGGGCAAATGGCGGCAATGCCAAGCCCATTAGTTACAAATGCCGGATTCAGGCATCGTTGCCGCACCCGCCGGAAGGAGACTTGCTTCATATGAAAATGAGGCCCCTGCCCTGCCGGATAATGAACGATCGGCTGTCTCGGGCGGCGGCAGTGGTGTCGCTTCGCGAAGTTTGAAATCGGCAAGAGCTTGCCTGCCGGCGGGCAGGCTCGCCGAAGGACAAAGGCTTCGTGTTTTCGTGGGGAGTGGACTGCCAGGCTGTCTTCTATGATCCTATGATCGCGAATCTGTAATCCTTTTCGGTTTGGATGGGGGTTATGGATGTACCCTTGAGGACGTGACCAGCTTCGTGATCCGCCACGGGGCGGGGCCTGTTAATGTCAGTGGACGCATGCCGGAGCTTTCGACGGCGCCTGACGGGGTTGCTAAGAACTTGTGTCCTCATCCGGTTTTGGCTTGGGCTGCGGTCTAGGCGCCGCTTTTGGCGCGGGCTTTGCGACAGGCGGTTTTGGCGCAGGTCTTGGCGCAGGTTTGGGGGTGGGTTTTGGCCGTGGCGCGGGCCTGACCCGCGATGGCTTGGGGGTTGGTTTTGGTCGCAGCACGGGCCTGACCCGCGATGGCCTGGGGGTTGGTTTGCGTGTCGGCGGCGCGGGTTTAACGGTAGGCCGCGGCGCGGGCCTGACCCGAGTCGGCTTGGGCTTTGCCGGACTGG
>CAZMBZ010000076.1:4608-17668 GCA_964564285.1 uncultured Planctomycetaceae bacterium
GCTTGACGGTAGACGGCGTCGGCCTGGGCGCTGTCGGGGTCGGTTTGGGTCGCAGTGTGGGCCTGACCCGCGTCGGCCTGCGGATTGGTTTACGTGTCGGCGGCGCTGGCTTGACAGCAGGCCGCGCCGGTCTGCGCGTGGCCGGGCTGGGTTTGAGTCGCGGTCTGGGCCTGACCAGGGGTCTGGACGGTGGTCCAGATGTTGCCGGGCGGCGTTTGGGGCGTATGTCAATCATGGTTCGGGCGTTCCGGCCGGCGGGGCCAGGGCGGCGGACCACGTGTCTTACGGGCAGTTTCGGGCGCGGTTTGGCGGCGTTGTGCGACCATGGCCTGCTTATCGGCCCGGCATCGACGTGGAGTCGGGTCACTTTCGTGGTCCTGGGGCCGTGTACGACTACTGCGTCGCGATCGATTGGGCGCCAGTTACCGTTCACATATCGCCAGTGCGGGTGCCGGCCAGCCCCTACGGACACGCGACGGTGGTGCCAGTCGAGGCATTTGCCGCGGCCCAATACCACCGCAAAACGCCATGCGAAGCTTACCGGCGCCGGCTTGGGGCGGGTTTGATAGACAATGACCGGGTCATAGACCGGCACATAGATGACTTCCGGGCTGGCCGGGAGTATCTCGACGTATTTTTCGGTCACGACTACCTGCTGCTCGGGGGTGTTGCGGAGCGTTTCGGCCTTAACGGCCAGCGCCCGGAGCCGCTGGATGGACAGCAGGACGTCATCCTGCTGGGCCAGGAATGCCGATCCGACGGCTCCTGTCCAATCCGGGTACTCGGCCAGCATCTGCAGGACTTCCCGATAGTGTGCCAGCGTCTTGATGGACGACTCCCACGGCTGGGCAACGATGTCCGCATGGTCGGCTTTGGGGTGTGCCTGGAGCCACTGCCATGCCCAGACGACTTCCTTTGGGTAGGTCGATGCGGGCAGGAGTTCGGCAAGCAACGAGTCCGGATACAGCGCGATAGGCGCCAGGAGTTCATCGAGTTGCTCATTCGACAGCAGAAGGACCTCCGCGGGCGGTTCGGCGACGCTCGGCCGGGGTCGGACCTCGTAGATTTCGTGGGTATGGGTGTATGTTTCGGTGCGGCGGGAGCATCCGCCCATCGCGATAGCGGCTGCCAGTAAGGTTATCAGTGCGGCGTTGCGATGTGTTTTAGCGGTTGTCATATTCTTCCCCTTTCCAATGGACTTTCATCAACTCTACTTGGGTAAGATCGCCACGTTACATTGGCAGACACGTCTCGGCGATTTTGGTTAGCGGCCTTTTCCTGTTGCGGAGGTGTTTCACGAATGGTTGTCGCGTTTGGGATGTTAATTTGCGGTACACGGAAAGATATCAATGCTTCTCAACCTGACGAAATACCTGGCTGGAACCGCTTTGCTCCTGGGCCTTTTCACATCCCATGCCCAAGGACAGGATAGGCAACGTCTCAAAAACGTGCTTTCAACTATGCGACCGTACACCGGCGTCCACAACACCGGTGTCGATACTTCCACCCTCAAGGGAAAGGTCATGTGCGGCTATCAGGGCTGGTTTGCCGCGGAGGGAGATGGATCGCAACGCGGCTGGGTTCACTTTGGACGCGGCAGGCACTTCAGTCCGAGTCATTGTACGATCGACTTTTGGCCGGACATGAGCGAGATGGATCCCGACGAGAAGTACTCCACCCCATTCAAGCACAAGGATGGCGGGAGGGCCTACGTCTTCAGTTCGTATAACCGCAAGACGGTCCTGCGTCATTTTCGATGGATGCGGGAACATGGCATCGACGGAGTATTCTTGCAGCGATTTGGCAACAGCGTGAGACAACCTAACGCCTCATACAATCATCGCAACGTGGTCACTGCAAATGTCCAGGCCGGCGCCAACCGGTACGGACGCACCTGGGCGATGATGTACGATCTTTCAGGCCTTCGATCTGGCGATATTCAAAAGGTCGTAATCGAGGACTGGAAACGGCTCGTGGATCGGATGAAAGTGACCCAGGACAAGGCCTATCTTCATCACCGGGGCAAGCCCGTCGTTGCCGTATGGGGTATCGGCTTCAAAGACGGACGCAAGTACACGCTCCAAGAGTGCGAAGAACTGGTGAAGTTCCTCAAGGCCGACGGAAAATACGGCGGAAACACGGTCATGCTTGGCGTTCCCACGGGTTGGCGAACCTTGAACCGTGATTCAGTCAAGGACAAGGCACTGCACCGGATCATCTCACAGGCCGACATCGTCAGCCCCTGGACGGTGGGCAGATACCGTTCGCCCCAAGAAGCCAGGCAACATGCGGAGTCAGTCATCAAAACCGATATCGAATGGACGAAGCGGAGGAAACTCGACTATCTCCCAGTGGTATTTCCGGGGTTCAGTTGGCAGAACCTGCAGAAAACTCATCAGAAGAATGCGAAACTAAACCAGATCCCACGCCTGAAGGGACAATTCTTGTGGTCGCAGGGCGTCGCATTCAAGCAGGCCGGCGCGGAAATGCTGTACGTGGCGATGTTCGACGAGGTGGATGAAGGTACCGCGATATTCAAGTGTACGAATGATCCTCCCGTTGGCGAAAGCCTCTTCGTAACCTATGAAGGCTTGCCGAGCGATCACTATCTGTGGCTGGCGGGCAGGCTCGGCCGGCTCCTGCGCAACAGGATTCCAGCGACAGACACAATGCCCATTCGAAACGCACCATAAGGCGCGGAAGGCAATGCGGAAAACCACACGCCTTACCAGCCCGTTTTGAAAACTATCTCCACTGCGTTCGAGTTGCTTTCTCCGCCAGTCACTTTCCCCAGCAGGCCACGCTGCCATCCTGGTTGACGATGAACAGCCGGCCGTACGCAGCCGCGACGCCGTCCCAGACGGGCAGCTTGTCGAGCTTGTACTCGGCCAGCGTTGCCCCGTCAGTCGTGGAGATGGCATGCATGATCGCGCCTCTACGCCCGGCGTAGGTCCCCGCCAGATCGTCAGACGGGAAGACCAGCGGCGCCCCAACCACGAACACCGTATCGCCCGCGAGGACCATGGCCTTGCCGGTCATGGGGATCGTGGCCTGCCACTTGCCGGTCCATCCGTCCGCGGTTCGGGTTTTTGCCATAAGACTGTACCCGCCACGCGGGTTCCAACTCCGCCCGCGATGCACAGGATGGCCAAACACCGAGTAGAAGTCGGTCCCGTCGGATACGATGATGTCACCGGTTGGGTACGGCGTCCTCAGTGTGGTCCACATTTTCCGGTGGTTGAAGTTATCCTTGATCAGCTTGTATTCCCGGTGATTTCGTCGCGATTCCAACATGCCCGATGACGCCAGCAGGTGCCTGCCCACCACCCCGTCGGTCAGGTCCGCCTTGAACGCTTGCTGGCGTAGGTAGATCGTGTCGGCCTCGCTACTCATCACGTCGGCGACGTTGCCGAGTATCACTTCGGTCTCAGAACGGTTGCCCTCCTTGACGAACTCGGGCAAGCCGTCCTCGCCGTACGGTCCGTAAAGTCGGCGCTGGTGGCGCAGGGCGCCGCTGGCTGGGTCGAGACCGTAAACGAAGATGCCACCGTCGAGGTGCGACGATCGCCCCGCGCAGAAGTAGGCCGTCCCGTTCTTGACAAGTACGCTGCCGTGGATCGGCCAGGCCGACTCGAGTCGGTCGAAGGCGCAAATGAGCCTGTCTGGCAGATCGCGGAATCGCCACACAAGCGCCCCATCCGAGGCACGCAGGCAGTGCATCCATCCGTCCCGACTGCCGAACAGAACATATCCCTTGTAGTACGTCGGCGGCGAGTCGATTCGCCCGCCGGCGAGGTAGTTCCATATCTCCTTACCGCTACCGGCGTCCAGGGCTCGAAGCGTATACGTTTCCGTCTCGGCCAGGAACACCATTTGGTCGGCGATCACCGGCGCGCTGAGAGCATGGCGGAAACGGGTCTTCCACAAGGACTTGAGCCCTTTGGCCGGCACGGATTCTTTCGTTGCGGAGTAACGACGTGCATCCTGCCGGTAGGTCGGCCAGGGGGTAATTCCCGCTTCAACTGCCTTGCCGTAAGCGACACCCTTTACCAACCGCGTCTTCCGCTCGACCTTCACGCCCCGGCCCTTGGTCGCCAGCGAGTCCTCGTTGGTGTAATAGGCGTTGAAGTCCTTAAGGCCCGTTGGTATGTGGCACTGACAAGACCATGGCCCGCAATAGATCAGCCCGTTGCATGGCAAGGCTCCGGTGTTGCACGTGGCACGTGTGAAGGCCGTGGGATACTCCGCGTCGGTCTTGAACTCCATGCAGTCGGGACCACCCGTCTTGCTGTCAATGAAGAAGCGTTCGGTGATAAAGTTGCGGTAGCAACGATCGTGGCCCATGGGTTTGGATAACTTCTGCGGAAGCACCCGGACCTCCTCGCCCGTCTTGAGGTCGAAGCCGGTCGGCGGACTCGTGACGATTCCACGCGGATCATTGCATCCGCCAAGCATCCACAGTGCGCCGGCCGTGATGAGAATATCGGTCGGTGCCGCAGCGGCCTTGCGAGCCGGGATGGACTTGCCCCAATAATCGCTGCCGTCGGTCAGGGAGTAGGCGAAGACATTCGCCCCCTCCTCGGAGTAAACCGCGTCATCGCCCAGCACCATAGTGAAGGGCCTCTCCCCCTTGCCGTAGGGAATGTCTTTCCGGGCCGCCCATATCTGCTTGCCCGTGTCGGCGTCCAGGCAGAAAACCCCCTGCGAGCATTGGTAGACAAGCTTGCCATTCTTGAAGGCCATCGTGCTGCCGGTGTACTTGAGGATCTTCCCGCTTCGCCAGATTTCCTTGCCGCTCGCGGCGTCGACGGCCACGATCACGCAGGTGGGGTTCTCCACGTTGGGAGTCTGCGGGTTGTATGCCGAGACCGCAAAACCGTTGCCCTCAAACGCCACCATCGCCTCCGTTTTCGGCTTCGCATCGTCAGGCCTGGCTTTGGAGCCGATCCCACGGCCGGGATTGGCGGCCCGTCCTCTGCGTTTGTTCAAGGTGAGCGGTGCGGCCCGCTTGTACCCGGAGTACCGCATGCGGTCGCCCACCATCGCGTAGAGTCGGCCCTTGTAATAGACGAATTCCTGCGTGCCTTCGGTCCGGTCGTATTGCCTGACGACCTTACCGGTCGTCGCGTCCAAGGCGGTCAGCGGCGCGTTCAGGCCAGGCGTGCAGTAGACGGTATCCCCCATGGCGACCAGCCGCTTTTGCATCTGGGCATGATAGCTGGACATGTGCGCGGTCACCTGCTCCCAGGTGGGATAATCCATCGTCCACAAGATGATGCCGTTGAACGCGCCGCGAGCCACCAACTGCCACCGCGCCGGCAGGAGCGGATTCTCAGCCGTCGTGGTGTCTTCGATTGAAAACAGCCTCCCGCCGGAAGAAACCGTGCTGGTAACGGTCGGCGCGCCGATGTGGGCACGCAGCCAGGCCGGGCCGGAAACCCAC
Source organism: uncultured Planctomycetaceae bacterium (assembly GCA_964564285.1). Lineage (GTDB taxonomy): Bacteria > Planctomycetota > Phycisphaerae > SM23-33 > SM23-33 > JAUWQU01. The sequence continues at coordinate 10,052 of CAZMBZ010000076.1, forward strand.
TGAACATGACGCGGAGGCCCGACCACCGTATCTCTGGCAACGGCGTTGTTGTCCGGGCCGTGCAGCCGCTGAGGCCATTCATCCATCGCTTTGGGATACGGCTTCGTGAAGGCCGCGTACCCGTTGCCGATGTCATGTGCCTGGCGCGGCAAGGAGGACGATCCTCGCGGGGCAACTATGACGCCGTAAGGCGCAAGGGCTCGAAGGATTTCCTCAGTCGGTACGGCGCACCGTTCGCTCGTCACGACGACCCGACTGACAAGGTTATTGATATACGGCAGATGCTTCCCGTCGAACTTCGCCGCGGAAACCTTCCCATGGTGGCCGGCGGCGGCAATCTTCCCGCAAACCGCGGCCACTTTGGCGCCGGAGGTCTCCAAGCAGTGGAATACCCGGCCGGGCTTGCCAAAGTCGCCCGACACGCGATCCAGCGCCTTCTCGCCAATGCACACAATCAGCCCGTCGCCGCGCCCCACCGTGCCGGCCTCGACGGCAGGCAAGGTGATGGCCCATGCGCACAGCAGTGCCCACAGAACTCCGGTTCTCATCATGATCGTTCTTCCTCTCAGCCAACTCACAAGCCACCGGCACGAATCCTGTCAGCCCGTATCAGTCACCGACAGCATGGTTTCTTCCGTGGCGCGGCCCGATCCCTGGCGTAAACGACGGACATTCACCGCCTCAACGCACAGACGGGAGACGAACCCAATGGGCGAACGCCACGGACCTGCCTGCCGATAGGTAGGTGGCTTTTGGAAATTAGCTTTAACCACTCGATCAAGGTTCGTCAAGCCGATCTTGTACACAGCGTTGAGGCAACCGGCACGACAAGACCCGGCACGTCGTCGGTGGACGCGTGATTCCGAAAACCGGCTCAATGATAAAAAACCTGATTCTGCAGCTACTCCTCCGGCTGGCGATAAGCTCCGCCGGGGGCAGGCGGTTTGCTTACCGCCAGTAGTAGTTCCATTTGTATTTCAGTTCCACGGCCTTGTCGGCGCCGGGTTGCAGCTTGAGCTTCCATTGGATCTTGCCGACGCCGTTGAAGTGGCCCCACCAGTACGGCCAGGAGTACCACCCCCACCATCGTGGCGCGGCCGAGCCGGGGGAATACTGCCCGTCCTCGAAGATGTTGACCATGGAGGCCTTTCCATCGTGGGAGGCCTCGCCCAGATTGCCCAGGACGTATCGCGTCACTTCCAGGTCGACCGCCTCGGGGCGGTAGTTGGTGAGCTTGATCGCGCCGGCCAGGTCAACCCGCATGTACTGGTTGCCCTGCCACTTCACGGCGTTGGGCACACGCTCGTTCTCCTTGTCCGTCTTCTTGACGTTAACGTCCACGGCGGTCGTGATGGCGAGGTCCGTTTCGGCGCCCCTGGCGGTGTAGAGCATCATTCCCTGGGCCAGTACCTGGTTATCACGAACGATCAGGGCCGGGGCGGTGGTCAGCGGAAACGCGCTCTTGTTGACCAGGCGAATCTTGTGCATGACTGTGGGTTTGCCCATCAGGCGAGCAGCTTCTCGCTGCCGCTGGCTGTTAAACTGCCGCCAGACTTCCGACGGCGGAGTAAAGGGGACATCCAGCGTGTAGACGTCCCTGTACTTCAGCGTAAACTCCTCAATGGGAATCACCATCCGCTGGCCCTTCTTGAGCGTAATGTGCTTGACGGTGAAGAGGAAGAGATCCTCACTGCGCTGCGAGCCGGCGATCTCGGGGCCCAGATTGGGCGCGGCGCTTGCGCCACGCGCCGACTGGCTGGATCGCGGGCTCGCCACCTGGCTCATCATCGCATTGGACAGGTACTGCCTCCCCGACGTGTCCCGGCGGAAATGCTGCGACAACTGCACCAGCGTCTGCTGCAATGCCATGGGGTCGATCTTGTCGGCGAAGGCGAACGTCGGCACGCCGATTACCAGGTTGGCCGTCACATCCTCCATATCCGTCAATTCGTTGATAAGCGTGCCCTGGAGCTTGACGACCGCCTTGCCCTTGCCGTCGATGGTGACCTTGTAGCTGGGGATCCACCGCAGGCCTCGCTGAAGGTAGAATAGCCCCACGTCGGCAGTCTTGCCCGCCTTCCCACCGGGCCAGTCCAGCTTGAGCGTCAGCAGGTTGCGGAACTCCTCGTTGGCCGACATGCTCCTTGGCTCGTCCTTGAACGTTACGGACTGAATCCGCGCAAAAGACACGACCGTGGTTCCTGCGGCCCTCTTGAGCAGTACCACATTGCCCTTCTGCGGCAGCGCCTCGGGAGAGTTGGGCGGACTGGTATCCTCCAACTCCTTGGAGGTGCGAACAGGCACGCCCACGATGGTGGCTGGATAGCTTGTCGGGGCAGTCTCGCGTCCGACGGGAATCTCGGTGATGATAACCTGGGCGCCAATGTTGCCCTCGATCAACTCGCGGACGTTCAGGCTCGTCCGCTCGACCAGCACCTTGCGCTTGCTGGCAACCACGGCAGAGAGCTTGATGGACTTGTCGGCCGAGAAAGGCCAGAACGTCCCAAGCACCGGCGTCGGCAGATAGTCCATCAGCACGTTGCCCTCGCCATCGGTGGGCATCTTGCCCCGATGCATGGCGAACACATGACCATCCTTAAAGATGGTCACCTCCTTGACCGGCATCCTAGCCAGCGCCGAAAGCGGCGCCGCCTGATCGGCCGGGCACGGACATGCCACAGAAATCATCGCAACCGCAACGATGAGCAAACTCGTCATTGTCTTTGACATAGGAGACTCCCTGCAAAAGGTTCTCGATATTCCAGCACCAGCCATTTGACGGACAAATGGCTTTATGGTTCCCATTATCTTATCTCTTATTCCATGATTGTTTGCGCAACAGCTATGTAACATTCCACCCGCTTGCTGCGGAGTGTACCCGCAGGGCCAGATGCAGCCAGTAGCCTTCGAAACGTCAAACGGACGCTCGCGGCAGGCCTCGTCCCAGGTGGCGCATAAATCCTTGCCGGCCCGTTGCATTCGGCGGCCGGCGGCGGTAGCATATTTGTCTGGCCGAGATGCTCTTGGATCGGCTGCGGCACGGATTACTTACACTAACACTGTCACGCGGGAACTATGAACAGGCTACTGACGGCTCAGCAGGTTAAGCGTGCCCTTACGCGGCTTTACGACGCGATCGCCAAATCCCTTCCTTCCGATGGTCGAATTGCCGTTATCGGCATCCGCACGCGGGGCGAGACACTGGCTGGGCGAATCGTTAAGCGACTTGGCGAGAACTTCCCCGATCGGCACTTCGACCACGGCGTTCTGGACATCACCTTTTACCGGGACGACCTGGCGATGCGGCGCGGCGCGCCGCTGGTGCGTGCGACGGACATCGAGTTCGATCTTGATGGATCGTTCGTCGTACTGGTCGATGACGTGCTTCACACCGGCAGAAGCGTTCGCGCGGCGCTTGACGCGCTGCACGACTTCGGCCGGCCTAAGATTGTCCGGCTGGGCGTTCTGATAGATCGCGGCGAGCGAGAGCTGCCCATCGCGGCGGACTTTGCGGGCCGGTGCATAACGGCGCCCGACAACAAACGCGTTCAGCTCAAGCTGAAGGAAACCGATGGCGAAGAAGGCGTCTTCATCATCCAAAAGCACTGAGGGCTCGGCCTCCGGCGAGAAGCAGCCCTTCGTCTGGACCCGCAAGGACCTGCTCGGCCTGGACGAACTATCTGCCGAGGAGATTGTGCATATCCTCGACACGGCTGAGAGTTTCCGCGAGGTATCGACCCGCTCGATCAAGAAGGTCCCCGCCCTTCGCGGCAAGGTGGTGGCGTTGATGTTCTTCGAGGACTCGACGCGAACGCGGATGAGTTTCGAACTGGCGGCGAGCCGGCTCAGCGCCGACACGATGATCTTCACATCCAAGGGCTCATCGGTCGCCAAGGGCGAGACGACTCTGGACACAATCCGCAACGTCGAGGCGATGGGCGTGGATGTGTTCATAATCCGTCACAGCCAGCCGGGCGCGCCGCACATGGTCTCGCGGAAGATCGAGGCGTCCATCATCAATGCCGGCGACGGTGCCCACGAACACCCTACCCAGGCGCTGCTGGACATCTTCACGATGCGTCAGCGCCTCGGCGGCGTGGCGGGCAAGCGTGTGGCGATCGTGGGCGACATCGCCCATTCGCGCGTGGCTCGCAGCAATATCCTCGGCCTGCGAAAGCTCGGGGCAGAGGTGGTCGTCGTCGGCCCGCCGACGATGGTGCCGTCGGCCATCAAGGCCATGGGCTGCGAGATCAGCCACAGCCTCGACGACGTGCTTGGCGAGGTGGATGCGATCAACATGCTGCGAATCCAGTTCGAACGGTTCGGCGGAAACCTGTTCCCGTCGCTGCGGGAGTACAGCAAGGTTTACGGGCTCAACACCGAGCGTCTCGCCCGCTGCCCAAAGGACGTGCTGGTGATGCACCCCGGGCCGATCAACCGCGGCGTGGAGATAACCTCCGACGTCGCCGACGGGCCTAACAGTTGCATCCTCCAGCAGGTGACCAACGGCCTGGCCATTAGAATGGCGGTGCTGTACCTGGTGACACAAGCCCACGGACCGGCGGAACAAACATAACATGAACGACCTGCTCATAACCGATGGCCGAGTTATCGACCCCGCATCCGGGCTGGACGAGGTCACCAACGTAGCTATTGCCGATGGACAAATCACCCGCGTGGGACAGGTCCACCCAAAGTCCAGGCGAACCATCGACGCGGCTGGCATGATCGTGTGCCCGGGCCTGATAGACGTGCATGTTCACTGCCGCGAGCCGGGCCACGAAGAAGAGGAAACCATCGACACCGCCGCCGCTGCCGCCGTCGCGGGCGGTTTTACGACCATCTGCGCCATGCCCAACACGCACCCGCCCATGGATGATGAGACCTCCATCAACTACGTCATCCAGCGAGCCCGCCAGGCGGACCTTGCACGCGTGCTGCCGGTTGGCTGCATCACAAAGAGACGCGAAGGCAAGGAACTCGCCGAGATGAGCCTCATGACCGAGGCCGGAGCGGTCGCCTTCAGCGACGACGGCGACGGCGTGGCCAATTCGTCAATCATGCAGCGGGCCATGCAGTACGCCCGAATGCTCGACGTGGTGCTGATGCAGCACTGCCAGGACCCGGACCTCGCCGGCGGGCACATGAACTCCGGCGCCATCGCCGTGAGGCTGGGCCTTGCGGGCATCGCCGTGGCGGGCGAGGAAATCATGCTGCGACGCGACCTCGAACTGCTCGAACGCATAGGCTGCCGCTACCACGTCCAGCACGTCTCCAGCGCCGGCAGCGTGGAACTGCTCCGACAAGCCAAGGCCGAAGGCCTGCCCGTAACTGCCGAGGCGGCCCCGCACCACCTCCTGCTGACAGACGCCGCCTGCATGAGCTACGACCCGAACTACAAGATGAACCCCCCACTGCGATCCGCCCGAGACGTCGAGGCGCTGCGGGAAGGCGTCGCCGACGGCACGATCGACTGCCTGGCCACAGACCACGCCCCCCACTCCGCCGAGGAAAGCGAACTCGAATTCTCGCTGGCGCCGTTCGGAATCATCTCGCTGGAGTGCGCACTGGCGCTCTACGTAAAGGCCTTGATCTCATCGGGAGCAATGGACTGGCCCGCGCTGATCGCGCGAATGACCGTCAACGCCGCGCGAATCATAGGCCAACCGCTCGGTACGCTCGCAGTGGGCGCCAAGGCGGACGTTACCGTAATCGACCCAAAACGCCGCTGGAAAGTTAATGTAAACAAATGGCAAAGCCGCAGCCGTAACTGCCCCTACGACGGCTGGAGACTCACCGGACGAGCCATCGCCACAATCGTGTCCGGGCAGGTCAAGTACGAGGCCTGAACCATGGCACGAGCATCCCACGAACGCAGAAAATACCAGCGACACCCGCTGAAATGCCCCGCCCACCTCACCGATGAGACGGGCTCCTGCATCGCGGCCGCCAAGACAATCAACATCTCCGACGGAGGCATGCTGGTGCCCCTTGACGCCGAGGCCGCCCCACAACCGGGCCTGTCCCTTTCGATGAAACTCTCCATCCCACGCAGCACGCCTAACACGTTTCTGTTGCAACCGGTCGCCGGCAAAGCGGTCGTCGTCCGCCACGAACCATCCGACAATGGCGACTGCAACGTGGCAATCCGATTCGAGCCGCCGCTTGAACTGGATCTCGAAGTCTAACAGTCCGTTTAGAAATGGATCTCGTCGCGAGAGCGAGCCGGGATTTCGAGCATCAAGGAAGAAAACGCAGGCAATGCCTTAGCATTGCCGAGGCTTTCTGACGCAGACGCGCAGGAATCCAGGCCGCTCGCAGCAGAGATAGCTTTCTAAACGGGCTGCTAAAGATCCTCTGCGCGAAGATGTCCCCAGAGCGCGGACAAATATCTCTCGCATAGTCTCAACCGAACGAGATACCCTCACACCGCCGAGTTACCGATTTATCGCCGTCTTTCCCAGACCCAGCGGGTTCAGGGGATCGACGTCGAGTTTCGGCCAGACTATCTTGCCCCGGCGCTGCTCGGCGGCTTGGGTGTACGCTCCCAACTCGTTGGCGTTGCAGTCCAGCCAAAGCGTGATCCGGCGGAATTCCCCGGCCGTGAGGGATACGTCATAGTGCGACTTGTCCAGATACTTCAGCAGCGGCGAAGCCATCGCCCCGAACTTACCCGGCACGGCCCGCGAGCCGCTCGCCTTGACTTCGCCATTGACGTACCCCCTGTTCTTGAATGGGTAATAGAAGGCGTACTTCAGCAGGCTCGGGTAGGTCATGTCCGGGCCTTTGCCCTTTTTGACGTGGCAGGCGGCGCACTTCGCCTCCAGGACGGGCCTGGCCAACCGATGCCAGTTGAATGGCACGGCGCCGTCGTCCACTTCCTGCTGGAGAACCGATGGCGCCCTGCGAAGAGCGATCGGGACCTCTTTGCGAAACTCGGGCGACGAGTTCTGGGGCTCGTGACATCCGACGCAGTAGAGGCTTTCGCCGCCATGCAGATAGGTTGCCGTGCGCATTGATCTGACCGCCAGCCCTCGCTCGTTGAGCAGTTGGAAGTACAGGCCCTTGGCCGCGGGGGCCTTGAAATACACGCTACCGTCCGCTTCGACGGGCACGACGCCAAGAGGCATTCGAGCCAGGCTCTCCGAACCGTATCCCATCTGTGGACGGTTCATGACCGGGTTGAGTTGCGGGATGATCTGGATGACCCGCAACCACTCGACCTTCGTTCCCTTGGGCAAGGGCATGTCGCCGTCGTTGACGTTCATCACGCCGATCGTGGCCGTCTTCGCACCGGCTTTGGCCCGCTCGCCCTGGTACGTCGCCGTCGGAATGATCGGCGGGACCGATCTGGGCGTCAGTGGGATGGGGTGCATGACGCGGGTAACCTTCGTGGGCATGGCGCTGGCGGGGCAAATGAGCTCCTTATTGCCATACCTGTCCAGCAGGATGATGTTCTCGCGATAGGTGCAAAGGTAATAGTCTTCGCTGAGAGGCCAGGCCCCCGCATAGTCGCCCCCCCTGTCCGCCCAGGTGCTCTGGGCTGTGGTAATGCCCTGGACCTGGCTCATCTTGTTGTCGTCGGCGACGTTGGTGTCGATCATGATCAACTCGCCG
>CAZMBZ010000077.1:0-4676 GCA_964564285.1 uncultured Planctomycetaceae bacterium
TGACGCTACGGAGGCAATCGAACCTAGGCTCGACCTGGTCGTTGTACAGCACGATGTTGAAGTGGTCCTTCTTGTTGAGGTTGCGGACGACATACTGCAGGGCTTGCTTGGCCTGGGCGAGCTTTGTGCCGCTCATCGAGCCACTGTGGTCCAGCACCACGATGACGTCCTTGGGTGTGATCCTGTCCGATGCGTTGCGGGGGTTCGGGCTCACGAGCATCATGAAGTACCCGTCGGTTTTGGCCTTGGGTTGCCAGGTAAGCAGCGTGGCGCCCACGTTCTCGTCGGCGGCCTTGTAGTAGAGCTGGAAGTCCGTCGTCGGCAGGGAGTTCTTGGCTTCATAGGTGGCGATGACGTGCCTCGGACCCTTGCGTTCGGTCTTGAGGTCGTGCGTTGGCGAGTACACAGCCGTCAGGTCGCGGTCGGACTTCAGGTCCACGCGGACGCGGACGGATTCAATCGCCTTGGCGGAGAACTTCTCGGTGTTCAGCGGATACCAGACCTCCACGAGGTCGTGGTCGCGCTTGGGCATGTTTTTGTACGTGACGATAACCTTGCAGGGCTTGCCCGGCTCGAGCGGGAAGGCCCGCGTGCGATACAGCCCGAAACCCGCGTACTCGAGCAGGGCGGGGTCCTTCTTCTTGCGGACTATGTCCTCGTATATCTTCCTGGCCTCGTCGGCGCCCATGAGCTTGGCGGCGAACTCCTTGCCGTTTACGATCAGCGTCATCGAGTCGATGGCCGCGTCGGGCGGGACCGGGAAGAGGTACTCGACCTCGATCATTCCGCTGCCGGTGTTGACGAATTCCTGGTCGATCGAGACGTTGGCGACCTGGTCGCGAACGGTGATATCGACGTGGTGATACTTGACTGCCCAATTGCCGCGGACTCGCAGTTCCGGTCTGACCGGCACAATCATGCCATCTGCCAGGGCCGCTGAAGTTGCCACCATCACGGCCAGGCTGCAAAGAATACGTACGTTCTTCATGGCTCATTCTCCTGTCAGGTTTGGTTTCCAGCTATATCATCTGACGCTCGCGAGTCGAAATGGTTCCCACTTTTTCGTCCAGCCCGGGATGACGGCCTTTCGTCAATAATGTGCTGCACCCGGCCATTTGCGAGAAAACGGCACATTTACGAGTATTACGAGCTCAACACGGTGTGTGAAAGTGTCGAGTACAAAGATGATCCGGTGTCTTCGGACATTCAGGAGTAACCGTGCTGACAAAAAGTATAGACAACGAATCAGTCGTGCTGCGAAGCCTTCTTGAAGTAGGCGAGAGCATGTCCGCCCTGACCGACCGCCAGGAGGTCCTGGAACTGGTTCTTCGCCAGGCCCGGCTGTTGGGCAACTCCGAGGCCGGCACGCTGTATGTGCTGAAAAACAAGCATCTCACGTTCGTCGCCGCCCAGAACGATCGTTTGGACATCTCGCAGGTTTCGCGCGGTCTGCTCGGCCATGAGTTGCCTGTCTCTGGCGAGAGCCTCGCCGGTTTCGTCGCCATGACGGGCCGGGCTGTGAACATCGAGGACACCTATAGCCCTCCAGCCGGCACGCCGTTCAGGATCGACCGGGGCTTCGACGCGGCGCTTGGCTACAAGACACAAAGCGTTCTCGCCATGCCGCTGACGTGTCCGGGCGGCCCGTGCGTGGGGGTGCTGGAGTTCATCAACCACATCGACGCCGACGGCAAGGTCGGGCCGTTCCCCGCCGGGGGCATCGCCGGGCTGGAGTCGTTGGCTGCCATGGCGGCCGTGACGGTGTACAACCATCTGCTCCAGGACCAATTGCGTCAGGCGCATCTCGAAACGATCATGCGTCTTTCCGTCGCGGCTGAGTTTCGCGATGATGACACGGGCGAGCATGTCCGCCGCATCAGCCGCTCCAGCGCGATAATCGCCCGGCGGATGGGCCTGGGCGAAGGGCAGGCCGAGCTTCTGGAATGGGCCAGTCCGATGCACGACGTGGGCAAGATCGGCATTCCAGATTCGATCCTTCTCAAGCCGGGGCGACTGACCGGTGACGAGCGACTTATCGTTCAGCGGCACCCGCGTATCGGTGCCGACATACTGTCGGACCCGCAGAACGAGCTGATTTCCGTCGCTCGCGAGGTGGCCCTTTCGCACCACGAAAGGTGGGACGGGCAAGGCTACCCCGATAATCTTGCGGGCACGGCCATCCCGCTGTGCGGGCGCATCGTCTGCCTGGCCGACGTGCTGGATGCGCTCATCTCCAAACGCTGCTACAAGCCCGCCTACCCGCTCGACAAGGTCATGGGGATTATCCACGAGGGCCGGGGATCGCAGTTCGACCCGGACGTCGTCGATGCCTTTACCGACATAAGCTCCGATGTAGTCGAGCCGTATCTCAAGCTCGCCGTAGCCTGAAATGCTGTCGAATGGTTCGCCGGGGGCATTCTTGACTTGCTTGCATTGCCCGGTCTTTGCAGAATGGCACCTGAGGTGACTGATGCGAGTGGTCTTTTTTGGCAGCGGAACGTTTTCCGTGCCTTCGCTTCGAGCGGTTTTGGCAAGTACACACGAAGTGGTTGGCATATATACCCAGCCGGCCCGTCCGGCGGGGCGGGGCGGACACGCGCGCCCTACGCCCATCGCCGAGGCGGCCCGGTCCGCCGGGCAGGACGTCACGGAATGTGCCAACATAAACGCGCCCGATGTCCTGGCCGAGTTGCAAAGCCTCCGCCCGGACGTCATCTGTGTGGTGGATTTCGGCCAGTTCATAAAGCAGGCGGTGCTGGACGTGCCGCCGCTGGGCGTCTTCAACCTCCACGGATCGCTGCTGCCGCTTCTGCGCGGCGCGGCACCGGTGCAGTGGGCGCTGATTCGCGGATTCGAAACAACCGGTGTCACCAGCTTCAGGATCGTTTTGGCGATGGACGCCGGGCCGATATACTTACAGGATGCGGTAACCATCGATCCCGAAGATACGGCCGAGCAACTCAAGCTGAGACTCAGCCAGCTAGGCGCGCGGGCTGTCTGCCGGACGCTGGACTTACTCGACGACAGTTCAGCCGAGGCCATCGAGCAGGACCATAGCCTGGCGACAAAAGCGCCTCGGCTGAAAAAGACCGACGGACGGATCGACTGGTCCGCCGACGCCGTCACGATTCACAATCTCGTGCGGGGCTGCTGGCCTTGGCCGGGCGGGCAGGCGGTTGTCCGCCGGCAGTGCGGCAAGGATGTGCCAGTTACTATTGCCCGCTCGAAGGTTCTGCCCGGCCCGGCGTCCGGGCCGGCGGGAACGCTGGATGAAGAGATGGCCGTGGCGACCGGTAGCGGGCGGCTTTGCATCGAGGAAATCCGTCCAGCCGGCAAGCGGCTGATGACGTGGATAGACTTCATAAACGGCTATCGATTGAAACCGGGCGACTGCCTGCTGAGCGTACAATGACAATGCAAGTACCGATGAAAACCCCGAGGGACCTGGCGGTCCTGGCTCTTCGAGATCGCGACGGCAACGTCTCGGCGAATATCGAACGCCGCGTTGGGTCGGCGGAACTTTCAAGCGCCGACGCCCACCTGGCCTTCGAGCTCGCACTCGGCACGGCAAGGCGGCGAGTCACGCTCGAAGCCATCGCACGCGGCTATCTGTCCCAGCCGGGCAAGCACCTGCCCGGGGCGCTGAACCAGGTCATCTCCGTGGCGATATACCAGATGATGTTCCTGGACCGCATCCCGGCTTTCGCGGCCGTGAACGAGGCCGTCGAGCAGGCGGCGCGTTTCCACCACCGCCGACAGAGCGGCCTGGTCAACGGGCTGCTGCGAACGATCACGCGGAAAGTTTCCGAGTTACATCGCGGCCCGGTGCCCATCGCCATGGATGTTATTCCCGTCGGCCCGGACAGTTTCAGGCGGTCCGAGCGTCCCGTTTTCGCCGATCCCGCCGCCGATCCCACAGGTTACCTCGCCGGGGCGTACTCCCTGCCGCCAGAGCTGGCTGAGAGATGGATCGACATGCTTGGCTCGTTGGAAAACGCCGTCGAAGTCGCCGCACACGCCAACGTCCGCGCCCCGCTTATCTGCCGGGTCAACCAGACGGTGACCGGCGTTGAGGCCTTGCTGGAAGAACTCGCCGCCGCCGGAGTCGCTGCCAGAGCCCACGCAAACGGCGCGTCGATCGTGCTGGATGACACGCGCGACGTTACCGGCCTGGATGCATTCCTGCGCGGCGCTATCCAGCCGCAAGACCCGACCGCCACCGGCGTCGTCCTTGCCGCCGCGCCGAAGCCGGGCATGAAGGTGCTGGACCTCTGCGCGGCTCCGGGCACGAAGACGACCCACCTGGCCGAGATTATGGGCAACCGGGGAAGCATTATGGCTTCGGACGTCTCGGCGGAAAAGATAGAACGCATCGCGAGCAACTGTCTGCGGATGGGCATTACGATCGTCGAACCGATCCTGTCCGATACCGTCGGCTCGCTCGATAGCGGCGGCTTCGACTTGGTTCTTGCCGACGTGCCGTGCAGCAACACGGGCGTGCTCGCCCGACGGGCCGAGGCCAGGTGGCGCTTCAGCCCCGAGGCGATCAGCAAACTGGTCGAGGACCAGAAGTTTTTGATCCGCGCAGCCGCCCACTTCGTCCGCCCCGGCGGCATGCTGGTGTACAGCACGTGCAGCCTCGAGCCGGAGGAAAACGGCGACGTCGCCCGCTGGCT
>CAZMBZ010000077.1:4776-17629 GCA_964564285.1 uncultured Planctomycetaceae bacterium
TCGGCGGGCGATTTGTTTCTTGCAGGGATGCTGACCACAATGGCCAAGAAAAGTGACAAACAGACCGCCGGCGGCGGGACTAAGCGGATATCCAATCGCAAGGCCTTTCACGACTATCATATCGTCGAGAAGGTCGAGTGCGGCATTGCGCTGATCGGCACGGAGGTAAAGAGCATCCGGGCCGGGCAGACGAAGATCGACGAGGGCTACGCGAGGCTCCAGGAAGGCGAGTTGTGGCTGATAGGGGTGAACATCTCCCAGTATCCAAACGCCTCGGGGATGCTCCAGCACGAGCCGCTACGCAATCGCAAGCTGCTGGTCCACCGCCGACAGCTCGAACAGATACGGAACCACGTCCGCCAGAAGGGCAAGACGCTGGTCCCGCTGGCGATTTACTTCAAGGACGGCTGGGCCAAGTGCGAGATCGGCATCGCCGAGGGCAAGCGCGAGTTCGATAAACGCGATGCCCTGCGAACCCGCGACCAGAAACGCGAAATCACCCGAGAAATGCACCGACGGAATCGGTAGCGTAGTAGCAGGTAGTCGGTAGCCAGTGGTCGGTGGTCGGTAGCCCAATGGCGGGGACCCGAGGCGCATCGGAAAACCAGTTGTGCGATTCTGACCCTGAGGCCTGTTCGCTTGAGCGAGCAGGGTTGTTGGCAGCGGGGAATATCTCCTATTCCTATCGCCGAGAGCCCAGAAAAAGAAACTGTGTCTGTTCTCCCCGAGATCTCCGAAGTCCCTGCGTGAGATACTTTTGTTCTTTGGTCGCAGTCCATAAACATCCGTCGGCGTCTTGATCTGTTACGAATTGGGACTGTCATCCTCGGCCACCTGTTCCGGCGCCGTCTCGCCGGATGCCTTTATCGCGCGGTAGAAGCACCACAGCAGCCCGCCGACGAGAAGGGCAGCCATGGCGGTCAGGACCAGGTAGGACACCCACGACATCTCCGGCGATGCCAAGGCCGCTGCGGTCGCAGCCGGGGCTGTTGTTGCTGCGGTCTCGGCCGAGGCGTTAGGGGCGTGCAGGATGATCATCATCGGCATGGCCAGGCCACCCGACGCACCCAGCGCCATCACGCCAACGCCCGCCGACGCCCTGGCCAGGCCGCTGGGCCTGGTGCGCGTGGCCTCGGCCCGGGCGACGGCGGCGGCGCCGATCACGGTCGCCAGCACCGCCAGTCCGGCCGCGACGGCGACAGCGAGCATGACCGTCGGCGCGCGAAGGTGCTGGAACTCTCTGCCAGCGCCCAACTCCACCTGCCTTGCACCGGCGAAGGCGTAGACTACCCCAGCCACGGCCATCAGGGCCAGGATCGCCCCGAGAACTCCGATTCTTCGACCGACATGTCCCTGGCCTGGCTTGTAGGCTGCGTGCGTGTCCGCCCCCGGCGAGCGAATGAAGCTCAGAGCAACCGACAGCGTCGGCGCGAGAATCGCGAAGGCCAGTCCCACGACCACCGGCCAGTTCAGATCGCCGACTTTGTCGTGGAGGAAGCCGCCGCTGGCGGAGGCCTTCTCCAGCAGCGACCAGACGAACAAGGCTGTCAGGATAATCGGCGCGAAGTAGCGGATGATGAAGTCCCACCACCGGCCTATCTTCCAGTCGCTAAGCTCGTTGGCGTGCTCCCGGAGCCTGCCTATGCGGTACGTCCAGCCAAGCGTGACGCACTCGATCAGGCCCAGCAAAGCGATGCCTCCCCACGAACTGTTGATGAAGTCATCCATCGCCCCCAGCCAGGCCATGCCTCCCCGCGTGCAGTAGACCAGGCCGATGCCAAGGCCCACCAGACTGAGCCCGATCAGCGTGAAGTTGCGGTTCCAGCCGGTCTTGTCGAGCAGCGAGGTCAGGACGCTTTCGGTTATCGAAAAGGCAGAGTCTATGCCCAGCGTCAAAAGCGCGATGAAGAATATCCCCCCGAACCAGGTCGAGTACGGCAACTGGGCCAGCGCGTACGGAAACGCCACGAAACTCATGCCGGGCCCGCTGGCGACGACTTTCTCGACGGGTATGGGGTTGCCCGCGAGTTGCGTCGCGTAACTCATGCCCCCGAGCGTCGCGAAGATCGCGATACCCGCGATGAAGCTCGTGCCCATGTCGGCCAGGCCGATGATCGTCGCGTTGTTGTTGATGTCGCTCTTGCGGTGAAGGAAGCTCGCGTACGTGATCATTACCCCGAAGGCCAGGCTCATCGAGAAGAACATTTGCCCGAAGGCCCAGCGCCAAGTCTCGGGCTTGAGAAGCTCGGACCAGTTCGGCTCGAGGTAGAACGCCAGACCCCGGCCGGCCCCGGGCAGTGTCAGGCCTCGGAACGTCAGGATCAGCAGCATTATCCACGGCAGCGGCACCGTAAACAGCACGACCTTCGAGACCGCCTTGACGCCGCGGAAAATGCACAGGTACATCAGGGCCCATACGGCGACCAGGCTCCAGACTATCGGCATCTTCAGACTGCCTATGGCCCAGGCCTTTGTGCCGCCTTCAAGTTCCGCGTCTGTCCACGCGTTGCGGTAAGTGAGGTTGAAGTACTCCTTGACGCCCTCGACGCCCTTGCCCGCCCAGGGCAGGTGCCCGCCGCTGAAGATTCCCTCGATGCACGTGACGAGGTAGCTGAGGCACCACGCGAGAATCACCGCGTAGTAGGTGATGATGACGAAGCTCAGGATGATTCCCCACCAGCCGATGGGTTCGGTGCGGCGGTTGGTGGCGCGGAAGGCGTTCGGCGCTGCCCGCTGGGTCATGTGACCCAGCGAGAACTCGAGGATCAGCAGCGGGATTCCGATCAAACCCATCGCCAGCACGTATGGGATGAGGAAGGCCCCGCCTCCGTGGGCGTAGACCTTGTACGGGAAGCCCCACAGGTTGCCCAGCCCCACGGCTGAGCCGACGGCAGCCAGGACGAAACCCGATCGACTGCCCCAGTTCTCACGCTGCTCTTGGAGAAGATTGTCCGTCATGCGAGAAATCCTTGCTGAAGGCTCAATGATGAATCGCGAATCTCGAATCTCAAATCTCAGATCTCAAATCTCAAATCCCGGCCGCCAGAAGCAAAAAGACTGCTGGGGGCGGCTCTGCAACATGCGGAATCGACGGCGTATATATTGTTCCATGGTTCCGCCCGCGACAAGGACTTTCTGGCTTGCATGCCCGTTGGCGGTGCAATGACCCGTGCCGGAATTGCGGAAATATTCCCGACGGTGTTACGACTAACCAATCGTGTAACCGGGAGTTCATGCCCCGGCCGGAGGCGATCTGTGCCTGCGGGCCGACGACACTTTACGGATTCGTCCGAGATTGACGATTGCCGATGGTGCCGCGGGACGGTACCCTGCATCGGGGCATTTCAAGTGCTGGCCCCGGCGAGGTTACGCTGGCGGGCGTGTTGGCAGACAAGTTAGACAGGGAGTCCAGCCATGGCTGAATGGTGGAACAGTCTTGATGCACTCAATAAGTTTTTCTACGGCGGAGCCGGGTTCTTCACGCTGATCTTCGTTTGGCAGTTCGTGGGCATGCTGATCGGCATGAGCGGTGGGGAGATCGACGCGGACGGCGACATGGACATGCATGCCGACATGGACATGCATGCCGACATGGACATGCATGCCGACGGCATCCATAGTGCCGCCGAGAGCACCGTCGCCTTCCACATATTCAGCGTGAGGGCGATCCTGGCGTTCTTCACGATGTTCACCTGGGCAGGGGCGCTGTACATGGATACGGGCAGTACCACCAGCAGAAGCATAGTCCTCTCATTTGCCTGGGGCTTTGCCGGCTGGACCGTTGTGGCCGTGCTGCTGCACTGGCTCCGCAAGCTCGCCGAGAGCG
This sequence comes from uncultured Planctomycetaceae bacterium, assembly GCA_964564285.1. GTDB lineage: Bacteria > Planctomycetota > Phycisphaerae > SM23-33 > SM23-33 > JAUWQU01. Next base: position 8,603 of record CAZMBZ010000077.1, read on the forward strand.
GCACGCGCCGCTTGCGGACCTGCCTCGGCCAGACCGGCACGGTGTACCTGGATATCCCCGCCGGCGGACAGGGCGAGGTTCGCGTGGCAGTCAGCGGAGTGGTGTCCATGATAAAGGCCCGTGCAGTCGCCGGCACCGCCATCAAGGCCGGCTCGCCCGTAACCGTCACGCGATTGATGGGCGTCAATTCCGTGCAAGTCCGCCCGGCCGACGATGATGACGGTTCGACGAACGAGCCGCAGAAATAACTCGAAACCACGATACCACAGAAAGGGACAGGAAAAATGTTATCGAATATTAGATTTGTCGCAATGGACACCGATGCCGTACTGCCGGTTATGATGATTGTGCTGGCGTTAATCGCTCTGGGGCTGGTGATGTTCATCCTCAGCCGCTACCGGCGCTGCCCGTCGAACCGGGTCATGGTCATCTACGGTAAGACAGGCCAAGGGGCGGCCAAGTGCGTCCATGGCGGGGCGGCGTTCGTTTGGCCGCTGTTCCAGGCGTACGACTATCTGGACCTCGAGCCGTTCGTCGTGCCGATCGAACTGGCCAACGCGCTTAGCCAGGAAAACATCCGCGTGTCCGTGCCGACGACCGTGACGGCCGCGATATCCTACGAGCCCGGCGTGATGGAGAACGCCGCCATCCGCCTGCTGGGCCTTACCCGCGGGCAGATTCAGGCCCAGGCCCAGGACATCATCCTAGGCCAGATGCGTGCGGTCATCGCGACGATGAAGATCGACGACATCAACCGCGACCGCCAGGCGTTCCTGGGCAAGGTCAACGAGGCCGTCTCGGTCGAGCTCGAGAAGATCGGCGTTTCGCTGATCAACGTCAACATCCGCGACATCGAGGATGAGTCGGGCTACATTCTGGCTCTAGGCCGTAAGGCCGCCGCCGAGGCGATCAACCAGGCCAATATCGACGTGGCCGAGCAGGAGAGGACCGGCAAGACCGGCGTCGCCCAGCGTCAGCGAGACACCCGCGTGGCCGTCGCGGGCGCCGAGAGCGAGGCGAACATCGGCGAGGCAACCGCCGACCGCAACAAGCGTCAGCAGGTGGCAGGGCTCGAGGCCCAGGCGGTCGAGTCCGAGACCGAGGCCAATGGCAAGCAGGCCACATATCGAGCCAACCAGAACGTGGCCGAGCAGGAGGCCCGCGAGCGCAGCGAATCCGCAAGCCGGGCCGCCGACGGTGCCATTCGCGTTGCCAAGGAAATCGCCGAGAAGGAGGCTGAGGAGGCCCGCGCACTTCGCGAGCAGGCCAGGCTCCAGGCCGAGGTGGTCGTCCCGGCAAACGCCGAACGCGAACGTGTCGTCATCGCCGCCGATGCCGACAAGCAGCAGTATATCCGCCGCGCCGAGGGCCAGGCCCAGGCGACCCTGGCCAAAATGAAGGCCGAGGGCGAGGGCGTCCAGAGCATCCTCGACGGCAAGGCAGAGGGCTACCACAAACTCGTCAAGGCGTGCAACACCGCACAACAGGCCGCGGCGCTTCTGCTGATCGAGAAGCTGACTGACGTCTCGCGTATCCAGGCACAGGCGATCCAGGAACTGCCCATCGAGAAGATCATCGTATGGGATGGCGGAGGTAGCAGCGGCGGGGGCCTCAACGGCCTCGGCGGCAGGCTCATGGGAGCCCTGCCACCAATGCACGAGCTCGCCAAGCAGATCGGCCTGGACCTGCCCGAGTTCCTCGGCAAGGTCGCCAAGGAGTCCGCAAAGGAAGCTCCCGCGCCCGCCGATGACGAGGAAGACGGTCCCGAAATGCTCAAGCCGATAAAGGAATAGAGGCCGCGAGGTCAATCAAAAGCTTAGCAGCGAAAAACGCAGATGAGTGCGGATAGAGGCCGATTCCTTTGTCCGCATTCGTCTGCGTTTGTTATTATTGGGCGTTCGTCATGCCATGTGATTGCCCGACGGCGAGGAAAATCGGGCGGCAAATGGAATTTCCTGCTTGCGCTGGGCTGGCGATGACATTACACTCTGTCCCCGAAGCGGCCTCAGGTAAGTCTTGTTGGGTTTCTGCTGGTCTCCGGTCCGCCTGCCTGCTTCGGCCTGCACCTGCCTGCCGGTAGGCAGGTCGACGATGCTACGGCATCGCCTGCTTCGGCCTCGTTGGCATACGAACCGGATCCTGCGCAGAAACTCCAACGAACTTACCTGAGACCGCTTAGTAGAGAAAAGGAACCGGCCAGTCCGGGACGGGTCCGTGTGCGCCCTGTTCATCCCGGCAGGTCCGCCTGGTTTTCGCCGGGTGTCAGGTAAAAGGAATCGACAGTGCCGAAACTCGAGGATGTACACAAGGTCCTGATTATCGGGTCTGGCCCCATTGTCATTGGCCAGGCGTGTGAATTCGACTATTCCGGAACCCAGGCGTGCAAGGCGCTGCGGGAACTGGGCTACCAGATCGTCCTGGTCAACTCCAACCCAGCGACCATCATGACCGATCCCGGCATGGCGGATGTGACGTACATCGAGCCGCTGAACGTCGATACGCTGACGGAGATCATCGCGGCAGAAAGGCCCGATGCGCTTCTGCCGAATCTCGGCGGGCAGACCGGGCTGAACCTGTCGAGTGAACTCGCCAAGGCCGGCGTGCTGGATAAGTACGGCGTGCGCATCATTGGCGTCAAGCTCGATGCCATCGAGCGCGGCGAGGACCGCATCGCCTTCAAGGAGACGATGAACGCCCTGGGTATCGAGATGCCCCGCAGCAAGGCGGTCTACACCGTCGAGGACGCCGAGAAGGTCGCCGCCGAACTGGGCTATCCGGTTGTAATTCGCCCGGCCTACACGATGGGCGGCACGGGCGGCGGGCTGGTTTACAACGTCGAGGAATTGCGCACCGTATCCAGTCGCGGTCTGGCTGCCAGCATGATCAACCAGATCCTCGTCGAGGAGTCTGTCCTGGGCTGGGAGGAGTTGGAGCTCGAGGTCGTCCGCGACGCCAATGGGAAGATGATAACCGTCTGCTTCATCGAGAACGTCGATGCCATGGGCGTTCACACGGGCGACTCGTACTGCACCGCGCCGATGTTGACGATCTCGCCGGAACTCCAGGCGAGGCTCCAGGAGTATTCCTACCGCATCGTCAACGCCATCGAGGTCATCGGCGGGACGAATGTGCAGTTCGCCCACGACCCCAAGACCGATCGCATCTGCGTTATCGAGATTAACCCCCGCACGAGCCGAAGCTCCGCCCTTGCCAGCAAGGCCACGGGATTCCCCATCGCGCTGGTCTCAGCCAAGCTCGCCGGCGGGCTGACGCTCGATGACATTCCCTACTGGCGCGATGGCACGCTGGACAAGTACACGCCCTCGGGCGATTACGTTGTGGTCAAGTTCGCCAGGTGGGCCTTCGAGAAGTTCAAGGGCGCCCACGACCTGCTCGGCACGCAAATGCGGGCCGTCGGCGAGGTGATGTCCATCGGCAAGAACTACAAGGAGGCGTTCCAGAAAGCGATTCGTTCGCTCGAGAAGGGCAGGCCCGGGCTGGGCTTCGCCAAGGACTATAACACCAAGAGCCTCGACGAGTTGATGACCCTGGTGTCGAACGCCACCAGCGAACGCCAGTTCATCATGTACGAGGCCATTCGCAAGGGCGCATCGGTCGAGGACCTGAGCGCGAGAACCTACATCAAGGCGTGGTTCATCGAGCAGATGAAGGAGCTTGTCGAGCTGGAAGAAAAGGTCCTCGCCTGCCGCGGCGGCGACCTGTCGGATGAACTTCTCCGACAGGCCAAGCTCGACGGTTTCGCCGACCAGTATCTCTCAATGCTCCTGGGCGTCGATGAGAAGAAAATCCGCAGCCAGCGCCTCGCGATGGGCCTGGCCGAGGCGTGGGAGCCCGTGCCGGTTTCTGGAGTCGATGATGCGGCCTACTACTTCTCCACCTACAACGCCCCCGACGTCGTCAAGACAAGCGATCGGAAAAAGATCATGGTGCTCGGCGGCGGGCCTAACCGCATCGGCCAGGGCATCGAGTTCGACTACTGCTGCGTCCACGCCGCCTTCGCCGTGCGCGACGCTGGGCTCGAAACTATCATGGTCAACTGCAACCCCGAGACCGTATCGACGGACTACGATACGTCCGACAAACTCTACTTCGAGCCGCTGACTGTCGAGGATGTCCTGAGCATCTACGAGAAGGAAAAACCCGTCGGCGCGATCGTGCAGTTCGGTGGGCAGACGCCGCTGAACATCGCCCAGCAGCTCGAAGACGCCGGCGTAAAAATCCTCGGTACGACTCCGGCCACCATCGAACTCGCCGAGGATCGTGACCTGTTCGACAAGATGATGGACCGCCTCGAAATACCCATGCCGGACTCGGCCATGGTGACCAATATCGACGAGGGCCTCGCCGCGGCTGCGAAGATCGGCTATCCGCTAATGCTCAGGCCGTCATTCGTACTGGGCGGGCGCGGCATGGAGATTGTCTACGACGAGGAAATGCTTCGTTCTTACATAGGCGCCGCCGTCGGCGTCACGCCGGACAGGCCTATCCTCGTCGATAAGTTCCTGGAAAACGCCACCGAAGTCGAGGCCGACGCCATCGCCGACGGCACGGACGTTTTCATCCCCGCGATTATGGAGCATATCGAGCAGGCTGGCATCCACTCGGGCGACTCGGCCTGCGTGATTCCGCCGATCAGCGTCCCGCAAAAACACCTCGATACGATTTCCGACTACACGAGGCGAATCGCCCAGGCGATGGGAGTCGTCGGCCTGATGAACATGCAGTACGCCATCGCCAACGACAAGGTCTACGTGCTGGAGGCAAACCCGCGAGCAAGCCGAACCGTGCCGCTGGTCTCGAAGGTGTGCGCCATTTCCATGGCGCGAATCGCCACGCAGGTTATGATGGGCGAAAAGCTGGCCGACATGAAACTTGTCAACCGCGAGATTACGCATTTCGGAGTCAAGGAAGCGGTCTTCCCGTTCTCGATGTTTCCCGAGGTGGACCCCGTGCTCGGGCCGGAAATGCGATCGACGGGCGAAGTGCTCGGCCTGGCCGATGACTTCGGCATGGCGTTTTTCAAGTCGCAGGAAGGCGCCAACGCTACGCTGCCGTTGGAAGGTAGCGTGCTGATAAGCGTTAACTCGCGAGATCACGAAGGCGCCGTGGCCGTGGGGCGAAAGTTCCAGGCACTGGGCTTCGCCATCAAGGCCACCGAAGGCACTCGCGATTCGCTTGTCGCCGCCGGCGTCGAGACCGAAATCATCCTCAAAGAGCACGAGGGCAGGCCCAATATTTCCGACGGCGTGAAAAACGGCGAAATCAACCTTGTCGTCAATACGCCCGTTGGAAAGCTAAGCCAGCACGACGATTCCTACATTCGCAAGGCCGCCATCAAGTACAAGGTGCCTTATATCACCACGATTACCGCGGCGCTGGCGGCGGCGGATGGCATTGCATCGGCCCGAAAGGGCGGGCGTTCCGTCAAGAGCCTCCAGCAGTACCATGCGGATGTCCAGGCCGCGCCGATTGTGAAGGCAAAGTAACCCCGACGTTCCAGTAGCCCAGGGACCTTCCAGCCGACAGGCAGGTAGCAATTCCTGGGCTTCGCAGCAGCGCGTTCACCTGCTGCGCGGAAACATCTGCCCGAAGTGTGAGCGGTAGGACTGGATGTCCTCGACGAACTCCCAGGTTCGCGACAGTCGGCTTCGCTCAAACAGCAGTACCGTTGGGATCAGGGCGATTCCGTAGTTCTGTTCCAGATGCGGCAGGCGCGCGACGTCAACCGACATGAATGCGATTCGCCTGCCGTACTGGCTGGCCAGCTCCTCGAACGTGGGCTTGAAGCGTATGCAATCGGGGCACCAGTCCGCGTAGAACATCACAGCAGACGGCTTGGTGGAATTCAACAGGCCGGCAAGGTCGCTTTCGTCTCGAACCGTGCGGACGTTCTCCATGTTCGCCGCTGTCTCCCTTCTCTTGCCCGGCTGGACTTGTCGTGACATTCTAGCTTTGCCGGGAAGGGAAAATGGGCGTTATGGCGAGTTTCTTCGTCGTATGAGTCGTCCGGCGGAAAGGGCGAGTATGTAGGTCGCGCCGGCAAGGATGATCGTCGTCGGTCCGGCGGGCAGGCCGGGGGAATAGCTCACCGCCAGGCCCGCGATCGACAGCGCCGCACTGATGCCCGCCGAGAGGACCATTATCTTCCAAAGCCTGCGGGCCCATTGCCCAGCCACCGCCACCGGCAGCGTAAGCAGGGCGATGACCATCACGATACCCACGACGGTTACCAGCAAGACGACCGTCAGGGCTGTCAGGCACAGTAGCAGCATGTAGTAGAAGCCAACCCGCAGGCCGCGCGTGCGGGCGAACTCCTCGTCGAAACAGACCGCCTGCAACTGGCGGTAGAAGACCACCGAGATGCCCACCACCACAACGTCCAGCGCCGCGATCAGCCAGAGGTCCTTCGCCGCGACGATGGATATGCTGCCGAACAGGTAGCCCATCATGTCCTGCTGGTAGCCGGGCGCCAGGTACAGCAGCAGCACGCCCGAGGCCATGCCCACGGCCCAGAGTGCGCTTATGACCGTGTCCTCGCGCTGGCGAAACTTCATCGAGACAACCCCCATGACTGCCGCGGCGATGAGGGCAGCGGCGATCGCGCCGTAGATCGGCTCGAGCCAGCCGAACTGCTGTGGATAGCTCGCTCGCAGAAACACCGCCGCGCCCATGCCCCCAAGCACGCAGTGGGCGATCCCGCCGGCGAGGTACGTTATCCGCCGGACCACCACGAACGTGCCGACGACGCCGCACGCTACCGACGCCAGCAGGGCAGTGGCGATCGCACGCTGTACGAGCGACTCGGTCAGGACCGCGTGTATGAACTCGCCCATCAGCCCGCCTCCGGTCGATCATGCTGGTCGACGCACTTGTGATCGTGACGCACCAGGCGTATGTCCTGGCCGTAAAGGTCCCGCATTACGTCGCCGGTCAGCGAGGCCGTCGGATGAACCGCCACTGCGCGATTGACACAGACGACCTTGCCAACCTGCTCGGTGACGAAGCCGATGTCGTGGCTGACCAGGACGATCGTCATCCTCTCAGCCAGGCCGGCGAGCAACTGCTGAAACTCCTGCTCGACGCCGACGTCTAGACTGCTCGTCGGTTCGTCGAGCAGCAGCAGTTCCGGCTCGGCCGACAGGGCGCGGGCGATTAGTACTCGCTGGCGCTGCCCGCCCGAGAGGTCGCTGAACGGACGCTTGCGAAGGTCGGCCATGCGGATCTCATCTAAGGCGGCGTCTGCGGCCTTGAGGTCTGCCCGGCTGTGCGGGCCGATTCCCCCCGAACGCCCCAGCCTGCCCATGAGCACCACGTCCAGCACGCTTACTGGGAAACTGGTATCGAACTGGGACTGCTGGGGGACGTAGCCCATTTGCGAGCACGTTTCCCGCGGCTCGCCGCCCAGCACACGGATCGTCCCGTGGTCGGGCCGCAGCAGGCCTAGAATGAGTCTCAGCAGCGTGGTCTTCCCGCCGCCGTTGGGACCCAGCATGCAAACAAACTCGCCCGCCTCGATCCGCAGGTTCACATCCCGCAGCACCGCATGGGAGCCGTAGGAAAACGACAGGTTGTCGATCTCAATCACTGCTTCCTGCATGGGCGGTTCCTTCGTCGGTCCCTACCTGCTATCGGATTCGCCTGACAGGGCCGAGCGAACGCTCTCGGCCAGGGCGTCCATGTTCGCTATGTAGTCCCCGGCCAGCGGGTCGATGGGCACGACGACTCCGCCGATCTCGGCGGCGATAGTCTGCGCCGCCTGAGTCGAAAATTGCGGCTGAACGAATATCACCCGCACCTTGTCAGCCTTCGCCTCGGCGATCAGCCTGTTGATGTCCTTGAGCGACGGGCTCTTGCCGCCGGTCTCCACCGCCTCCTGTCGCATGTCGTAAGCGGCCGCGAAGTAGCCGAACGCCGGGTGGAACACGAAGAACTTTCTGCCCTTGAGCCCGGCGAGGACCTTGGCGATTCTCGCATCCATCGCGTCAAGCTCTGCTGACAGCTCGGCGGCGTTGCGGGCGAAGACATCGGCGTGGGCGGGGTACTGCTCGCACATGGCGTCGCGGATCGTGGCTGCCTGCCTGGCGGCGAGCTTTGGTGAAAGCCACGCGTGCGGGTCCTTGTTACGGGCGCCTTCGAGCCCGGCGTGATCGGTGTGTCCGTCGTGGGCGTGCTCGGTCTCATCGAGCAAATCGAGTCCGGCCCGCGTGTCGATTATCCTCGGGCCGTTCCTGACGCCGGCGAGTTTGCCACAGAGCGCATCCTCGAAGCCCAGCCCCGCCCGGAAGTACAGGTCGGCTCGGGAGAGGGCGACCATATCTCTGGTGGTCGGGGCGAAGGTGTGCGGGTTGACGCCGTCGCGCACGAGTACCTGCACGTCCACAAGCCCGCCGGCGATTCGTCGGGCGAAGTACCCATGCGGCGCCACGCACGCGAATACGGTCGGCCTGGCGTTGCGGTCAGGCGGGTCCGTGCTGGCGCAGCCCGTCGCGCCGACCAGCAGGGCGGCGACCAGCAGGGCTGGGACGCTCAATGTCGCTGAGGCGGCTTTCATTTTCGCTTGCCTTTCCTGGTTGGGGACGCCTTGGTCGGCTTGGTGGCTTTGGTCGCGTCCTTATGCTCGCCGCTGCGCGCGGACGTTGCTATTTTATGCTCGCACGTCAGGTGCCGCTCGTGGCAGTTGGGACACTGCCGGACGCTATGGTCGCGGGCGAAGGCGGCCCAGTGTCTTTTTTGCTGAGGCGAAAGCATGCCCGTGCCCATACACAGAGGGCACACGTTGTCCAGCGCGGCCAGGATTGCATCACGGATAAACTCGCTGCGGTTGGCGACCCCTTCCATCGCCTCAGCCAGCGATCTATCCACCTTCAACGAAATGACGTCCTGCTTCTTACCTGCCATGATTTGATTGTCCGTTCGCCGCCGGCCTGCGTTTGCGGGAAAAATGCCTACCTGAAGTATTACTTAGTAATACCAAAATGTCAACCGTGTTTCAGGACTGCATCAAAC
>CAZMBZ010000078.1:0-17579 GCA_964564285.1 uncultured Planctomycetaceae bacterium
CTATCAAGTGCTGGCGCAATGGTGTCGACCGCGTGACAGTCTGCGACGATGAAGTAGAAGCCAGGAGGAAGGCATGGGGAGTAGGAAAGGAAGATGTAGTACTCATCACGGTGAGTCGTCTGGACCCAATGAAGCGCGTGGACAGGGCAATTGATGCGCTGCGATGTGTGCGTGAAATGGGGTATGAGAACGCGAAGCTGGTTGTAGTTGGCGATGGCCCGCTACGGTCCACTCTTGAAGAGAACGCTAGGCGGCTAGGCGTAAGTGAACACGTTATTTTTAATGGTCCTGTTCCACATGAGCAAGTGTACTCGTATTACGCAGCAGCGGATGTCGTGATGCTCATGTACGACTTGTCAAACATGGGCAATCCGTTGTGGGAAGCGTTGGTCGCAGGTAAGTGTATTGTTGCAACGCGAACTGGGGAGATTGACAAAGTTATTGAAAGTGATAAGAACGGCATTCTTGTTGATATCAGCCAGGACGAACAGACTACAACTAGCTCCATTGCGGGAGAGGTCGTCAGGATTATCATGGATCCAGAACTTAAGAGACGTCTGCAAAACGGCGCGGTAGAGTATTCAAGGAAGAATCTGTGGTCGTGGGACGACAGATTACACGCAGAGCTTGATGCGATCGTTAACGTTGTTGAGCGTAGGTGCCTACAGTGAGTGGTGGCGAAGCATTGTCCGGGTATATAGATAGCGATTACGGGTCTGTGGTCATTGCGCATCCGTGGTTGGGCCTTGGCGGATCAGAAGTTGCCGCTATGTGGACTGCCCAGGCGCTTCAGGAGAGATATGTTACTAGCATCGCTACGCTGGGTGGAGAGTCGTTAGGGAACCTTAATGCGTTTAGCGGCACAAACGTCGGATTGGAAGAGTGCGTAGTGCGGCGGCCGTGGTGGGGCGGGAGCATGAGAATGAGGGCGGGGGATGCGATGCGTGGGTGTCTATTTCAACGATACTGCCGCCGGATTGCTGGTCAATACGACGTTGTTGTGAGCGCGTACAATGTGTGCGATTGCGGGCGACCCGCGATCCACTTAGTTGCGGACTTTTCCGGGAATGCCGATGTTGGCGATCGTGGGGATCGTCCCGGCGGCGCTCGTGGTGTGTTCCGCCACGGAGTTGTAAGACGGGGATACCTTGCGCTCAGTAGAGCATGCAGAAACCCGTCGGGGCGGGACATCTGGTCGGGTAACGACATGATTATTGCCAATTCTCGGTGGTCTGCTGATGTTATCGAGCATTTGCATGGCGTACACGTTGATGTTCTCTACCCCCCGGTGGTTGGGGGTTTTCCAGATGTCTCTGTAAGTGAGAAAGAGCGTGGGTTTGTGTGTATTGGACGAATCTCTCCTGAAAAACGGATTGAGCGGGTTATTGCGATCCTACGAGCAGTTCGTTCCCGCGGCCACGATTGCCACCTGCACGTGATTGGCGACAGCGGGAGCCCGTACGGGCAGAGTATCGCTGCTCTATGCCGTGAACAAGGCGGGTGGATTCACATGGACGGCCGAAAGGCCGGGCAGGAGAAGAAGGGCCTGCTCGCGGGACACCGTTTCGGCATCCACGCCCGTACAGGTGAGCCGTTTGGAATTGCCGTGGCCGAGATGGTCAAGGCAGGCTGCATCACCTTTGTGCCGGTTGAGGGCGGACAGGCTGAGATCGTCAATCACCCGGACCTGACGTACTCCGATGTGGATGATGCGGTGAACAAAATTGATAGGATCCTGCGGGATGAACGTCGGGAGGATGCCTTGCGACTGCACTTGAAGGCCCAGGGCGAGTTGTTTTCGACCGAGCGATTCATGGCCGGGATTCGCGCGGCGGTGGAGCAATTCCTTGCAACGAGAGGCAGTCAGAGGAAGGTTGCCCGGTAATGTCTGAATACCAAAAGATCGCCTTCGTCGTAGCCACCAAGGACCGTCCGGAAGACTTGTGGACTATGCTCCGAAGCTTGGCGGACCAGTCCCGCCGGCCTGACCAGGTCGTGATTGTCGATTCCAGCGCTGAGCCGGTTCAGAGCGTGGCTGAGGAGTTCAGTGGGCTCAACGTGAAGTACATTCACGTCGATCGCCCGTCGGCTTCCGGCCAGCGGAACGTGGGCATCCGCGCGGTCGATGAGGGCATGGACCTGATCGCCTTCCTTGATGATGATGCGGTCCTTGAGCCCGGTTCGCTGGAGGCGATGCTGGAGTTCTGGCAGGCTGCGCCGACGGATATGGGCGGGGCGGCCTTCAACTGGCTGAACTTTGAGCCTACCGGCGGGGGATGGCTCAAGCGGTCCGCCCTCTGCCGCTGGCTGGGGCTGTACAGCCCGGTCAGGGGCCAGGTCATGCCCTCCGGCTGGCAGACGCTAGTGGGCGTGGTTTCTGAAAACATCGAGGTCAATTGGCTTTGCAGCGGTGCATCCGTCTGGCGGAAGGATATCTTCGAGAAGTTCAGCTTCGATGAGTTCTTTGACGGTTACAGCTATCTTGAGGACCTGGACTTCAGCTACGGCGTGGGGCATCACTACAAGCTTGCCGTGGTGGCGGGGGCGGGTTTTAATCACTATCCCTCCCCGGCCGGGCGGAGCAGCATGGTTCGCTTCGGCAAGGTCGAGGTCGCCAACAGGTTGTACTTCGTCCGCAAGCACGGCCTGTCGCTGTGGCGCTGCTATCTGGGCCTGATGATCCGACTACTGATGACGCTGGCTGGGGCGTTTTCGCGCCGCTCACGGCAGAATCTCGGCCGGGTCTGGGGTAACTGTGTCGGCCTGATGCAGTCGATCACAGTCCACATTCCTGTGTGTGCCTGTAACGTGTACGCGGACCCGGACAAGGGTGACGAGTCGCAATAGGATAGTGCAATAAAATTGCAGGAGCCTCAGCCATGATTGAACAGGACCACGACCCTTTTTTGTCTTGCCTACAATCCTGTAAGGGAAAAGAGATCTACGTGTGCCCGTATCGTGGTAACGCTGGAGACAGCCTTATCATTGCTGGCGTAATCCATATTCTCAGATCGCGCGGTCTAAGCATGACTGCCGACCCGCGTCAAGCGGAAGTTATTCTATGGCCTGGGGGGAACTTCGCGATGTATCGCACCTGTGTTGAGACACTGTTGGACATTCTCCAGCAGTCCCCTAGCGCTGAAGTTATAATTGGCCCGGCTACCTTTCGCGGCAACAGCACCAATTGGCGAAACCTCCTGTCAAACAGTAGCGAGAGGATCCGCTGGGTCTTCGCAAGAGATCCAGTGAGCTTTGAGAATCTTAAGGACGAGGTTGTGTCAGGTGGGATTGAGATCGGACTATCCCATGATCCCGCTATTCATCTATGCCAGAGCGATTGGCTACGGCGCATTAGATTGGCAGCGACTGATGAGTATGTGCTAGTGTCAATGCGCGATGATGCCAAGTTCCCGGGAGCACTCGGAAGAGCATTGTGGTGGATCAAATGCCTATGTCCCCGAAGGTATGAAAACATTATGAGTAGGTTGATGGGCGAGTACGGTGCCAAGCGAAATTCGAAACGGGTGGCTAGATCACTCCTTGGGAGTCCTCGAATCCATATCGAGGATGTCTCCAAGAATAACTTCGAGTATTTTGTTGACCGAATACGAAGAGCGAGCGTTGTGCATACAAACCGTCTTCATGGGATGATACTCGCTGTGTTGCTCGGAAAGCCGGTGGTTGCGTATCCTACTACATTTCGCAAGCTTGAGGATGTCTTTGAGCATAGTCTTCGGTCAATCGAAGGTGTAAATGTGCGGTTTGCCAAAATTCCATGAGTTGGGTGCTGCCCCCGCTTCATATATAGCCAGCAGGACCAGTGTTGTTCCGATAGGCTCTCCTTCCGAGACCACCATTGCTGTTCCGTTTGTCCACGAGCTAATTCCAAGAATAGAGACGCGGTGACGATGACTGAGCACCTGAAGGTCCTTATTTCGGCGTTCGCCTGTAGTCCTTCCAAGGGCTCTGAAGAGGGCGTTGGATGGGGCTGGGTCAATGCGATCGCCCAGCATGTCGACGTGTGGGTGATCACGTCCGATCGGCATCGCGTTCAGATCGAAGGCGAAATAGAAAAGACCCCTGGCCGATACTCCCGCATCAAGTTTCTCTTTGTGCCATGGCATTGCCCGGCATGGCTGGATCAGGTCTGGCCGCCGACATGGCTGGCCTACTACCGGCAGTGGCAGAAGAAAGCCTACCATCACGCCCAGGCCCTTCAGAAGGAGGTCGGGTTTGACCTTGTCCACCTGGTGACCTACGTGGGTTTTCGCGTGCCGGGCCACTTGTGGAAACTAGATGTGCCTTTCGTGTGGGGGCCTATCGGAGGCCTGGACAACACCCCTTGGCGATTGCTGCCGATGCTGGGCCTGAGAGGCTGCGTGTATTTTGCCGCGAGGAACATCATTAATTCGCTGCACAAGCGATTCCTTCGGCTGCCTAAGAAGGCTTTTGCCAAGGCGGCCGGCAATGGCGCGATCATCGCGGCCACCAGCAGCATTCAGCGGGAGATCAAAAAGTGTTATGGCGTTGACAGCCAGGTAATCTGTGAGGTTGGCCCCCCGCCGGATGTGGCGGCGGACATCACCATCCGATTACCCGGCGAACCACTGAGGATCGCATGGAGTGGCTTGCACCAGCCAGCCAAGGCCCTGCCACTGCTGCTACGTGCCTTGGCCCAGTTGCCGCCGGATGTGGACTGGCGGCTGGACATCCTCGGCAGAGGCGAATGCACAGTTGCCTGGAAGAAATTGGCCTGCCGCCTCGGCTTGGACAACCGTTGCACGTGGCACGGCTGGGAACCCCGCAATGACGCCGTGAAGATGATGCACAGTTCGCATGTATTCGTGATCACCAGCATCAAGGATCTCACATCTACTGTCCTGCTGGAGGCCCTCTCCCAAGGCGTACCCGTGATCTGCTTTGATTTTTCGGGTTTCAGTGACGTCGTCGACGAAACGTGTGGGATCAAGATTCCCTTGGGACCTGCCAAACATCTCAGTCAGGAGATCCAGAAAGCTCTTGTATCCCTTTGGACCGATGAAGGCAAGAGGCGGGATATGGCCGGGAGATGTGGATGCCGTCTGCAACGGTTTGCCTGGGAGAAGAAGGCGAGTTTGCTTGAGAGCCTTTATCGGAAGCAGGTCCCTGACAAAGACGACCGGAGCCTGGACGCATTGACCGGCTTCGTGACGGCCGCACGGGCAGAAGGAATGCTGCAATGAAAGCGAAGAAGCTCACTGTGGTGCTTCCGGTCTTCAACGCCCTGCCGTACCTTCCCGAAGCCGTGGAGAGTATCCTTGGGCAGACCTTCTCTGACTTCGAGTTTCTAATCATTAACGATGGGTCTGAGGATGGGTCGGCGAAGTACCTCGCGACGCTGACGGACCTGCGGGTCAAGGTGGTCAGCCAATCCAACCGTGGCCTTGGGGCGACGCTGAATCGCGCGATTGAATTGTGCCAGACTCCGTACCTTGCCCGCATGGATGCGGATGACATCTCATTGCCCGATCGACTGGCATGTCAGATGGCATACCTGAAGGCTCACCCCGAGGTCGTCATGCTCGGCACGCATGTGCGTTTCTTTTCAGGAAACAGGCAGTTTTCCGGCCCTGCCAAGCCGCTTGAACATGATGAAATCCGCCGAGCGCTGCTTTGCGGTCAGGCGGCCGTATGTCACGGGTCGTGTGTGTTTTCTGTTGAAGAATTGCGCGCGGCGGGGGGCTATCGTATTGACCGGGCGGGGCAAGACATAGACCTGTTTCTGCGGATGTCAGAGGTCGGACCAGTGGCGAATCTGCCGGAGATACTGTATCGCATCCGAGTTCACGGGGAGTCTGTCTGCTCGAAGTCTGCAGATCAGGTTCAGATGTGGCGAACCTATGCTGTGCGGTGCGCCCATTGCCGGGATGCTGGGCAGGCCGAGCCCACCGCGGATGAGTTTCGGGTTCAGTGGGGTCGTCGTGGCCCGTGGCGGAGGATGCTCAACGGCGTGGATGTCTGGTCGACGCGGCAGTATCGTCGAGCCATGGTGGACTTGGGCGCTGGTGCGGCACTGCGGGGAAACGCCAGGCTGGCCGTGGCGGCGATATGCAGGCCGGGTGGAACAATGAGGCGGCTGAAAGCAGCCCTTGGCTTCAACGGCAGCAGGCAGGTGCAGCAGTGATTGTTAATGCCGACGACCTTGGATATAGCAGCGCCGTCAATAGGGCGGTCGTTGAGTCTATGGTGGATGGCCTTTGCACCCACGCCACCATCATGGCGAACATGCCAGGTTTTGAAGAAGCCTGTGAGCTTGTCCATAGCAACGGGTTGGCAGACAGGGTGGGTGTTCACCTTGTGCTTACGGAGGGTGTTCCGCTTACCGCAGACTTGAAGCGATGCCGTCGATTCTGTGACCCCGATGGCCGGTTCTGCCTGGCGCGTAGTAAGCGCATAATGTTTCTCGAGCGTGGCGAGCGTGAAGCCATCCGCAAAGAACTAGATGGGCAAATTGCCCGATGTCGAGCCGAAGGGCTCAATCCTGAACATGCCGACTCCCACCGCCATGCCCACGAAGAATGGGCAATAGCGACCGAAGTCATCGGAATATGCCGAAGCGATGGAATTCGATGGCTCCGACTTGCCCGCAATATTGGAAGGTCGACAGGGGTTTTGCGAGCAGCATATCGGCGCATGGTCAACTACCGTATAAGCAGGGCGGGCCTGGCCCGGGCTGAGTATTTTGGTTCTTGGGAGGATTGGGAGTTTGCCATTCGGCAAGGCATCCGACCCGTAGGCGAAATCGAAATAATGGTTCACCCGCAATACGTGGAAAATGAGATTCTGGTCGATGCCACCTGTGGCAAGAATTTGGCCGAGATTTTGGAGGCCGCAGTGAGCGGCTGACTGGTTTTCGTGGTGAAATGACGGTGATTCGTGTGATTCCGAGTACTGGCCCGATGGTTTTCGATGGGTCAAAGGGCACTTTTCGAGCGTTTTTGGCGCCTTGGGGAGTGCTGTGGATAGCGATTTGGTTCTCCATCAACACCGGGCCGTGGGCACTTAAGCACACTCCGTATGGCGTTTTGGGCTGGCTGCATGCGATTCGGGCAACATTTCCGCTGCTGATCGCGACCGGGTGCGCGGCACTTGCGCTGTCGAAGGGGTCGAATGTGGCGCGAACGTACCCCGGGCCGTTGAAACTATGGCTTGCGTATGGGGTTATCGGGCTTCTGGCGAGCGCGATTATGTCGCCAAGGCCGGTGGATGCGGTATACTGGGCGGTGACATACCTGGCCGGCTTTGGTGTGATCGCGCTGATTTCGACCAGCCGGGACCCCCTGAAGGACTGTCTGACGCTTAACAAACTCACCTGGATCATCACCACGGCGTTCCTTTTGACGATGGTTGTGCTGGCCAGGGACACGCTGGTGCGGGGATCGGGGTGGGAAATGAGTGGCTACGGCGTCGTAAACAGGACGCCGCAAGTGGCTGGCATGGCGATGTCGCGCTCATCGGGGTTGGCCCGCTTCGCGGCCGTGCCTGGAATAGTGGCTTTTGTGATGCTTTGGGGGGCAAAAGGTGTGCGAAAGGTGCTGTGGGCCGTGCCTTTTGCGGGTTCGCTGTTCCTGATCTACATCATGCAATCGCGCGGGGCGATCTTCGCCTTCGCGGGCTCGCTGGCCTTCGTGGTGTGGTTTCTGAGCCCCCGGACGCGCGCGGTTGGGATCGTCGCAATTGCAGTGTTGGCAATAGCTTTCGTGATCAACGCGATCCCGGAGGAGCTCATCTCGCACCTGACCCGCGGGCAGAATGTTCAGGAAATGGAGACCATGACCGGCCGGACGAGGGCCTGGGCGAACGCCTGGGAGCAGATTGTCCAGAGCCCGCTGTGGGGATGGGGCTTCCAGGCGGACCGCATGCTGATCGGTGAGCACGTTCACAATACATACATGTATGCCCTTATGACAGGGGGATTTGCGGGCGCTGGGCTTTTTGTCGCGGGGCTGGTTTGGGCATGGGTGCTGATGTTCCGCGCCCTGAGAAGCCGCATCGCCGAGGCGTTCGGCCAGAAGCGCATCCTGATCCAGGCCGGTGGGATCCTGGCGTTTTTCACCATTCGCAGTATTCCGGAGGTCTGCGGCGCTATGTTCAGCGTGGACCTGATGGTTATGTTGCCAATCCTGGCCTATGTGAGCCTCCTGTGCCGTCGTATCGGCCCGCGAAACCCGCGAGCTATGGGGGCAGGATAGCGTGAGGAATCCAGCCAGCCCGAATCGCCGGTGGCCTGTGCCGAAACGGATGTGGTCGCGTTAGCCGGCATGCGTTTTTCGCGGAGTTATTGCAGACATTGAAACCGCACAAGTACAATAATGGATGGCGTTTATACATTCGGCTGGCGCTGGCGGGTCTCGCTGTCGCATGCCTGCTCGCGGTGAGCCACGGCGATCGCTTCAGGTCCGCCTGGCTCTGGCGGCTGGTCGGCGATAAGGTGCCCCATGTGGTTGCATATGCGGTACTTGCGGCACTCATGGTCCTTCTGGGGGTCAGAGGGCGATTGGGCGTTGCAGTGCTCGTGGTAGTCGCATCCGTAGATGAGCTGACTCAGCCCTGGTTCGGCCGGTCTTGCACGCTCGGCGACTGGGTGACGGACTTGGCCGCAATCCTTGGTGTTTACACCCTTTACGCATTGCTGCGATTCGCCATGCGACGCGGTTCGGCACGGACGCCCCAGCCATTGGACCGTTAGGTCCTTCTGTATGAGCAACCTATTAGCCCAGGTCAAGGCCCGCATGTGGAGTTTGCGGTAAACAATGAATACTACTGATGGAGCGAAGCGTTCGGCCGTGCTTGCGGCCCCAGACCGGATCAGAGGGCAACGTTGGCCTGCGCCGATCGCAGCATGGCTGGTAATCCTTGCCTGCCTTACCTTTACGTTTGGCAAGGCGTTCTGGTGCATGTGGGTCTATCATTGGTTTCCCGCGTGGGGCCGTAGCGGTTTGGGCCTTTACGACCGGCTGGTCGAAGGGGAGAGCTATTACACCCACGCGCCCTTGGTTCCCATCTTCAGTCTTGGAATGGGCTACCTGCTGGTCAGGTACGCGAAGATTTCCATTCGGCCCAGGCCGATTCTTGGCGGCCTTGTCCTGGCGGTCAGCCTTCTGGTGCAACTGGCGGCCTGTTTCGTGGGCGTTCAGTTCGTGCAAGGCTTCGCCTTCATTGGCGTGGTCGTTGGCCTTGTCCTTCTGCTTTGGGGAGCTAACGCCTTGCGCAGGCTGTGGTTCCCGATAGCGATGCTGCTGTTCATGATGCCGCTTCCGCCGATGGCCATAGCCCAGTTGAACTTCAGGCTCAAGATGGTGGCGGCAGACTGGGGCGTTGCCATCGCCAGCGCGGCCGGGATGCCCGTTGAGCGCCTGGGGGCTAAGCTTCTTATCGGCGCGCACAAGGAGATGGTTGTCGGCAATGTTTGCAGTGGGCTGCGGACCCTGATCAGCCTCTTGGGATTCGGTGCAGTCTACGTGTATATATGCAAGCTTCGCGGGTGGTGGCGGGCGGGCTTGTTTGCTGCCACACTTCCTGTTGCCATCGTGAGCAATTGCATCCGAATCACGAGCCTGATCGTGGTGGCCTATCTGTGGGATGTGAAGACGGCAACGGGCGTCTTTCACGACATTTCGGGTTTCCTGGTCTTCGTCTCGGCCTTCCTCTTGATGTTCGGGATGGAGCATGTGATTCTCTGGGCCCGGGCTGCCGTGGGCAGGCCTGCCAAGATTGTCGAAATCCTGGATGGGATGCAGCGCAACGATGATCGAGGCCAGCTGCGCAGGCTTGCCCAGACCGCGGCTGGCTGGCCTGGAATCGTGGCCATAATCATTCTTGCGCTGTCATCGGCCGGCGTGTATCGGATTTCAGGCGGCGCAACTCAAACCACGAGCACATCCGTGATACGCGAAGGGATTCCATCCACCCTTCTGGCAGGTTCGCATGAGTATTCCAGCCAGGATACCGAACTGGACGAGACAACTCTCACTATCCTTCAGACCAGCGACTACGTTATGAGACGGTATGAGGCCCAGGGGTCGGAGCCGGTAGACCTGTGCATCACATACAGCCAGGGCAACCGCCGTGGAAGCCATCCCCCTGACGTCTGTCTGGAGGGGGGAGGGGCCAGCATCATCTCCAGGGCCGATGTCGTCCTGCCGAAATCGGAAGATCAAGAGGCCTTGCCATGCAGGGAGCTCATACTGCAAAAGGGCGGCGAATCGGAGTACTACTTGTATATTTACCTGTATTCCTGTCGCTGTGAGGCGTCTTACACTTCAAACTGGTACTGGCAGCAGGTGGCAATCATGGGTGGTATGCTGCTAGGTGACAAGGCCAGCGGGGCGCTTATTCGAATCTCGATCCCCATTGTCGACAATGATCTGCCGGCCTCAAGGCAGCAGTCCAGCGAATTCATGCGGACCATTATCCCCCATGTTACCGCAGCTGTCCGTAAGGCCCAACAGTGATCCTCAACCGTCAGCTTGCCGCTGGGCCTTATTGGATAAATCCGTATTTCCAAGATATGGGGCAAGATCATATCTCATAATGACTGCGTACAAGTTGTGGGGGTGGCTATCAATAAAGTGAGCGGGAAGCCCTGTAAAGGGACAAGTTAACGGCCTTGAATCTGCGCACTGAAACAATCAACACAGGTGGAGTTGATCGGCGATCAGTCGTTCTGGCGAGTCACACGTGGTCGGTTGTCGACTGGTCGCCAGTTATGATAGGGGCAATGTGTGTTGGACAGATCGGGGCGCGGCAGTTGTTTCTTCGCGGGCTCTTTTGCGCATGAAAATACCTGAAAGTATAAACCGGCCTCCACTGTGTGGGCAGACGGAATCAGACAGCCAATCAACGTAATAGAAAGGACAGTTATCATGAATAAGACCGATCGTATCGTCATTGCCGGAGCCGGCGGATTTATCGCAGGCAGCATGGTCAGTCGCCTGGCCGGGGAGGGATTTACCAATATCTGCGCCGTGGACATCAAGCCCATCGAGCAGTGGTACCAGACCACCGAAGGCGTGGAAAACGTCTCGGACTGCGACCTCAAGGAAAAGGACAACTGCTACGGCGTCGCCAAGGATGCCGTGGAGATCCACAACTTCGCCGCCGACATGGGCGGCATGGGATTCATCGAAAGCCACAAGGCCGAGTGCATGCTCTCGGTGCTCATCAACACCCATTTGCTCATGGCTGCCAGAGACGTCGGCAAGGTCCAGCGGTACTTCTACGCCTCCAGCGCCTGCGCGTACAACACCACGCTTCAGAAGGATACGTCGGTGACTGCGCTGAAGGAATCGGACGCCTATCCCGCCATGGCCGAGGACGGCTACGGGTGGGAGAAGCTCTTCAGCGAGCGCATGTGCAGGCACTTCCGCGAGGACTACGGCATCGAGACGCGGGTGGCGCGTTTCCATAATGTCTACGGCCCGTTCGGCACCTGGGACGGCGGACGCGAAAAAGCCCCCGCCGCGATCAGCCGGAAGGTCATCGACGCACTGGACAAGGGCAACGACCAGATCGAGATCTGGGGCGACGGCGAGCAGACGCGATCGTTCATGTACATCGACGATTGTCTCGAAGGCGTCCTCAAGCTCACCCGCAGCGACCACGCCGATCCGATCAACATCGGCTCGTCCGAGCTGGTGAGCATCAACACGCTGGTCGATATCGTCGAGAATATCGCCTCGGTCAAGCTCAATCGCAACTACAAGCTCGACGCGCCCAAGGGCGTTCGTGGCCGCAACAGCGACAACACGCTCATCAAGCAGGTCTTCGGCTGGGAGCCCTCCCTGCCGCTCCGCGAAGGCATGGTCAAGAACTACGACTGGATCAAGACCCAGTACGAGGCCCGCAAGGCCGGCGAAACAGTTGTCGAGTAACGCATGGTGGCCAAGGCCACAAGTATAGCCCAAGGCGGATTCTCAGCGGGCCGTTTGTCTTTTCGGGGGGTAGGGGAAGATACTGCCGTCTTGACACTATTATCCTCTCGAACTGAGATGGGAATCCCGACGTACTGGAGAGACTGATGATAACGCGTAGGAAGATATGGGTATTCCTGCTGGCCTCGATCGTTGTCCTGATCGCGATCGGCGCTGGGTTGTTTTGGTTCTACCAAAACACTGGCAGCAGGCTTCTGGAGAAGGCCAACACGGCGATCCGGGCCAACCGGACCGACCGTGCACTTGACTTGGCAGGAAAGTACATCCAGGACAGGCCCGACAACTGGCAGGGCTACTATACGCAGGCGCAGGCTTACCTCGCCTCGGCCAGGTATGACCAGGCCCGGGAGTCGCTTCAGCGGGCGGCTAAGGCAAGTCCCAAAGAGGTGTCGGTGGGGCTGTTGCTGGTCGAAACGTACCGAGTGCCCGCTCGAAGGGCCTCGGCATCCAGGGATATCCCATCGCTGCGAGAATCCATTGATGGGTACGCCACCGCCGCCGAGGCCCTGGGGAAGATCCATGCACCCGAGGGACCCAAGGCGATCGATGTCCAGGTCCAGGCCGGCATGGTGGCGATCGAAACCGCGAGGGTCATGGAAAGCCTGGCCGCCCGCCTTGAGAAAGCCGCACTGAGCGCCGAGGCCAAGCGGGACACCGCCACGCGGGATTCGCTTCGTGATGAAGTTAAGGAGGTTCGGGCTAGCGCGTCCGACGCCCGGGACCAGGCCAAGAATTTTTTGCTTGCGGCCGTGGTACAGGACCCGTCGAGGGAGTCGGCGGCGACGGCGCTGGTGAAGCTCTGTTTGAGTCAACGGGATGATGCCGCCCTGGCCGCCGCCAGGTCAGCGATTCTCAACGCCAAGGATCAGCCGCCAGTGGCGACCATGATGGTGGTGATGCAGGATCTCCGGTCCGATTCCGATGGCCCGACCCCCTTGGATAAGCAGAAGGCATCGAGCGCTTGCGGCGTGCTCGAAGGCATCCTTGCCAAGCACCCGGACAGCATCCCGGTCAAGTTGTCCCTGGCCGGCCTTCTGGTCCGTCTCTCGGAGTTCTCCAAGGCCAGGACCCTCTGCCGGGAGATTCTCGAGCAAGACAAGCGCAATGTGCGTGCCCAGCTGCTGGAGGCCAACATTCTCTTCGCCCAGGGCGATCTGGCGGAGGCAGAGGCTGGACTGAGAGGACTGCGGTCCCGGGCCGGCAAGATTCCAGATGTCCAGTTTTCCATCGCCCGCGTGGCCTTGGCGATGGGCAAACCCGAGATCGCTCGGGATGCCCTGCGGGCTATGGCTAAGCTGAATTCTCAGAACGATGCTGCAAGGATCATGCAGGCCCAACTGGCGCTGAGCCTTGGCGACCTGCCGGCCACTCGACAGATATGTGAGGAAATTCTCAAGGGTCAAATGGGCAACATCGGTGCCCAACTCATCTATGGCAAGGTGCTGGCCCGGTCTGGTGACCTGGCTGGTGCGGAAAGGATGCTGTCGGTCCTGAAGACCGCCTGCCCGAGATGGCCTGAGGCCCAATTGGCTTTTGCGCAGGTCTCGGAGCAGTTGGGCAATCTGCCAGCCGCCGAGGCCGCGGCGATGGAGGTCGCGAAGATCGACCCTGGCAACGCTCGGGCGCTGAGATTTCTGGCCGGCATTCACCTGCGTCAAGGCAAAGTCGAGCAGAGTCTCGCCGACGCAAGCAAGTACTACGAGTCGCACAAAGACGAGCCGATCTCGGTCAGGCTGTTGTTGGGGGCCGCCCTGCGGGCCGACCAGTCGGAATTGGCACGCAAGGCACTGGCAGAGGCTGCCGCACAGGACGGGGCCAGCCCGGAAATGCTTATGGTGGTCAGTCAGGGCTATTTGAAGCTCAAAGACCCCGAGGCAGCGCGGAAGGCGGCACTGAAGGCTGCGGATATCACCCCAACTACCTCGCAGGCCCGTTTGGCAGTGGCCAGGGCCTGCATGTCCGTGGATCGGATGCCCCAGGCGGAGCGGCTTCTGGCCGAGGAAGTGAAAAGGAATCCCGCCAGCGCCGCCGCCCAGTACTACCTGGGCCGGGTCAGCGCAGCCACAGGTCGCGCCCTGCCTGCGATCGACAAGTATCGCCTGGCTGTCGATCTGGACAAGGCCAACGTCGAATACCAGCTTGTCCTGGCCAGAGCCCTGCTGGACAGCGGGGATCTGGATGAGTCCGCCCGGGTTCTGGACTCGATGAGCGTGCCCACCCCGGCGGCCGACGCTTTGCGGCTTCAGATCCGCTTGATCAAGGGCCAACCCGTCGATATGGGCAAGGTGCTCGAGCAGGCCCATGGTTACGAGCAATCCGCACTGGCCACGGCCCTTCCATACCTGGCCAGCGGCCAGTTGGATCAGTGCGTCAAGTTCTGCGAGTCCCAACTTGCCAAGACCCCTGAGGACGTTGACCTTCGCCTCCTGATGGCCAGGGCCCTGCTGGACATGGGCCAGCAGGACCGGGCCCTGGAGCAGTGGGGCGTTGCGATCAAGTCGGCCCCGGATCGCATGTTGACGTATCTCGGCATGGCTACCGTCCTGGCTCGCTCCGGCAGCGCCGACGCGATCGAGCAGAGGATGGCCGGCCTTCCTGGGGCTAGGAAGGAGTTTGTCAGCATCGCGGCGGGTCTGGCTCTGGCCCGCGAGCGGAAGTTCGACAAGGCCGCGAAAATCCTTCGGCCCGTGTCCCAAAGCACCGAGGTTACGGACAATATCCGCTTACAGGCCGGCCTGATGCTTGCCCAGTCCCTGGCCGCCACGGGCCAGATCGACCCGGCACTGGCCGAACTGGACCGACTGGCCGCGACGCCGGCCTTTCAGAGCAGAGCGGTCATGGCTAAGGTCAGAATCTTCATCGGTGCCAGGCGCAACCAAGATGCCGAGGCCGTCCTGGACGCTCTGACCAAGGATGCGATCCAGCAGAAGAACATTGCACGCCTCCAGGAAAGCGTGAAGCCCTTCCTCGATATGAAGCTATACGACAAGGCGCTGGCCGTCTGTGACGAACTCCAGGTCCTGGTCCCCGGCGACCCAAGGATCCACCAGGCTCGGGCAGTGGTCCTGCGGGCGTCGGGCCGGCTCGGCGAGGTAGCCGATTGCTACCGCAAGGCGATCGAGCTTCAGCCTCAAAACCTAAAACTGCACATTGACTTGGCGCGGTCGCTGGATGATCAGCAACACTTCGAAGAGGCCCTGGCCGTGCTCCGAAAGCTTGAAGACGCAGGACCGGCCGCCGCATCGGTTTCGCTTTTCCAGCAGGGCGGGTTGTTCGCTAGGTGGGGACTGCAGGATCAGGCGGTCGGTTGTTTCCAGCGGATCGTCGGCACCCGATACGGCGACAACCCGACTGTGCGAATGGCGTTGGGGCAGGCTTTCGCCATTCTGGGAAAGCGGGAGCCCGCAACCCAGTCCCTCAAGGCAGTTCCGCAATTCGCCAAGGAGTACATCCCCGCCCAGGTGTTGCTGGCCCGCCTGGCCGATGGCATAGATGCCAAACTGGAGATCCTCCGGGCGCTCGACCAGGCCAAGCCCGGCATCCAGCGCGTGCTGGTCGAGGAAATGCGGGTGCTGCTGGCAGCCAAACGCCCCGCCGAGGCCGTCAAGGCCTACCGGGCCTTCACAGGCAGCTATGGTATGCAGAGGGTGTCATCCGAGACCTCGTTCATGGCATTCCAGGCGATACTGGAAACCAATGACCAGGCTGGCGCCAGAGAACTGGCCCTGCAGGCTGCCCGGGAAACCAAGCAGATCCCTTGGCGGATTCTGGCAGCCCTGCTGCACACCGATCAGCCCCAGGTTGTGGCGGAGATGCTCCCGGCCGCGGACAAGGCGGACCCGCTGAGCACGCTGACTGCCCTCTGTCTGGCCCATGGCAACGGTGATGCCGCCGCCCAGACCCCCTGGCTCGACCGCCTTATTTCCATCGAGCAGCAGATAGGTCAGTCCGGCCCGCGGCAGCTCGCGCCGGATCGCCTCCTGGTCTCGGTGATCACCGGAAATCAGCAGGGCGCCAACGCCGCGCTGGCCCATATTCAAAGTATTAGGAACCTGGGCAAGGGTCCAGCCGCGGAACTGGCTGCCTCCTCTCCGACCAACCCCAATAGCCCCCAGGAGGCCCAGATGCTCATGAAGGCCTCGCTGGCGATGCGGATCGGCGTGCCTCGCCTGGCCAACACCTGGGCCAGAGAAGCTCTCAAGGCAAGGCCCACATCCCAGTGGGCGGCCGCCATTGCCTTCCGGACAGAAGCCGACCCCAACACTCGCCAGGAGATAGTAGGCCTTCTGAAACCCGCCGACTGCACGCTGCGCCGTCTGCTGGCCGCCGAGGTCTGCCAGTACAGGAAAGACTTCGCCAAGGCTGCCCAACTCTACGCCGAGGCCGCCCAAAAGGAAAACGGCGACGCGGTCATCCTGCTTAACCAGGCGGTCAACACCGAATATGCGGGCGATCTCCCACGAGCCCTGGCACTCTACCGCCAAGTGTGGCAGGCCAGCAAACTCCCTGCCGCGGCCAACAACCTCGCCTATGCCACGATCCGCCTGCACCCCAAGGATTCGGCCAAACTGGCCGAGGCACAGGCCCTGGTAGCCGAAGCCCTTCGCCAGGTGCCCAATGATGCCACCTTCCTGGATACGCTTGGCTGGCTCTCCTATCTCAGAGGCCAGTACGAGCAGGCGTGCGAGCAGTCGCGCCAAGCAGTCAGGGCGAATCCCCAGGCTGCCGAAAATCACTACCACCTGGCCATGGCGGAGTCTGCCTGCGGCCGCAACGACATGGCCCGTTGGCATCAGCAGGCCGCCATCAATATCGTCAAGGCGATGGATGAAAGCAAAACGGTTGTCTCGCCGGATGTCCGGCAGGTAGCCAGCCTGGCGAAGGAAGCCCTCAAAGCCCTGGACCCGGGGAAGTAAGTTTCCACATTGCGGCACTGTACACCGGCATTGCTGGCAAAAGCATTTACTTGGACCTTGTGAGTCGTGAAATGGAGATTCTCGTGCAGAAGTTGACAATAACCTTATCTCTTGCTTGTGCAGCGATCATGGCGTGCGGCTGCGGGAACAGCCAGGCCCCCAAGCCGACGGCGAAGGCCAAAGCCGCCGCCGTCAAAACCAGACTGATAGGCACCTGGGAGCGGCAGTCGGACCTGGGCCCGGTGGGCTATCAGCGGGAGTTCAAGGCTGACGGTACCTTGGTTTTGCGCGAGTTCCGCAAGAAGCCTAAGGAATCGGACGCCAACCAGCCAGGCGGCGAGGCGGCGCCAACCATGTACCACCGTCAGTACAAGATCGACCTTCCACTCGACCGGCAAAGCACCGGGACCTGGGCTGTCGAGGGCGACAAGATCATCAGGACGGCCAAGCTGTCCAATGGGGACACGATCCGGATCGTCAGCCGAATCGGCCGCCTGGCCGCCACCGAATTCGTGGAGGAGTCAGACGGCATCGAAGGACCGGTGAAGATCAAGTACCAGAGGAAGAAGCCAACATAGCAGTCCGTTTAGAAATGGATCTCGTCGCGAGAGCGAGCCGGAATTTCGAGCATCAAGGAAGAAACCGCAGGCAAAGCCTTAGCTTTGTCGAGGATTTCTGACGCAGACGCGCA